>JAUQOW010000195.1 GCA_030550675.1 Chloroflexota bacterium | reverse complement strand
GCCGCGTCGGGCAACATCCGCGCAACATTGTGCCAGGACCGACCATCTGCCGGAGATGGCTGGCGTGTTCTGTGCTGAATGCTGAATGTATAGTCGTCTTATGAGCAGTGACGCGATCAAACACGCCGCCGATCTGTTACGGAACGCACAGAGCGTGGTTGCGCTCACCGGCGCAGGCATCAGCACGCCGTCCGGCATCCCCGATTTTCGCGGTCCCGAAGGTGCGTGGAAGCAGGTCGATCCCTCAGAGGTTGCGTCATTGCAGAATTTCTTGCGCAACCCGCGCGTCTTCTACGACTGGTTCCGTCCCCTGCTCGACAGAGTATTGTCGGCGGCGCCGAACGCGGCGCATTATGCGCTGGCGGCGCTCGAACGGCAGAATGTGCTCAAGGCGATTATCACCCAGAACTTCGACGGGCTGCATCAGCGCGCCGGGTCGCGCGAAGTCTACGAACTGCACGGGCACCTGCGCACCGCCACCTGCCTGGAGTGTGAGCGTCAGATACCTACCCGCGTTCTGCTCCCCAAAATCCGCCGCGGCGAGCCGCCGCGATGCAGTTGCGGTCACCCGCTCAAACCGGACGTGGTGCTGTTCGACGAAATGTTGCCGCGCGGGTTGTATTGGCTGGCGCGGCGCGCCGTCGAACATGCCGATGTCATCATTGTCGCCGGAACCTCGCTGGAAGTCTTCCCGGTCAACGAGCTGCCTGCCATCGGCTTGCGCCACGGCGCGAAATTGATTATCATCAATACCGGTCCGACCCATATGGACGGGCGCGCCGAGGCGGTGATCCGCGATGATGTTGCGGTGGCGTTGCCGCAACTCGTTGAGCAGACCCTTGGAGCGCCCATTCTCGAACGAACACGCTAGCAAGGAGTTGTGTGTGACAACCATGGATCTGGAGGTCCTGCGGACGCGCTTTGAGAGCGTTCGCGGGAGTCTTTGACTCGCCGGCAAAACGCCAGGAGATTGCGGCGCTTGAAGAACGCGCCGCCGATCCGAATCTGTGGAATGATCCCCGTGAGGCGCAAGGGGTGATGCAGCGCCTGACGCGCCTGAAGGAAGAGATCGAGCGGATCGAGGCCCTCGACCGGCAATTGACGGCGCTCGCCGATCTGATCGACCTTGCCGCCGCTGAAGGGGATGACTCGCTCCAGGCGGACATCGCCGCCGAACTCAAACGCACCAGCAAAGAGATCGAGGAGCTGGAAACTGAGGTGCTGCTCAACGGTCCTTACGACGACCGCGACGCCTTTTTGTCGATCAAAGCCGGCACAGGCGGAACGGATGCGCAGGATTGGGCGGAGATGCTGCTGCGTATGTACATGCGCTGGGGTGAGCGGCGCGGCTTTCAAGTGGCGCTCATCGACAAGAGTGAGGGCGAAGAGGCGGGGATCAAGAGCGCAACGATTGAATTGCGCGGACCCTACGCCTATGGTC
The DNA here is from genome assembly GCA_030550675.1 of Chloroflexota bacterium. Taxonomy (GTDB): domain Bacteria; phylum Chloroflexota; class Chloroflexia; order Chloroflexales; family Roseiflexaceae; genus Roseiflexus. The sequence continues at coordinate 7,784 of JAUQOW010000195.1, read as the reverse complement.
ACGCCAAAGCGGAAGCAGGCGTCCATCGCCTGATCCGCCTCTCGCCGTTCAATGCGGGCAATGCCCGCCAGACGTCTTTTGCGCTGGTCGAGGTGCTGCCCGAAGTTGACGATGCGCCGGAAGTGGTCATTCGACCGGAGGACATTCGCATTGATGTCTTCCGCTCGTCCGGTCATGGCGGGCAGGGCGTGAACACAACCGACTCGGCGGTGCGCATCACCTACAAGCCGGGGACGCCGGAACAGATTGTGGTGACCTGCCAGAATGAGCGTTCTCAGTTGCAGAACCGCGAAACCGCCATGCGCGTGTTGCGCGCGCGCCTGCTTGAGCGCGAGTTGCAGCGCAAACGCGAGGAGCGCGCCCGTCTGCGCGGCGAGTATCGCCAGGCGGACTTCGGCAACCAGATGCGCACGTACTACCTGCACCCCTACACGCTGGTGAAAGACCATCGCACCGATTATGAAACCAGCGACGTGCAAGCGGTGCTCGACGGCGACATTGACCCGTTTATTGAGGCGTATTTGAGGTCGAATGTTGGCAGGGAAGCGTCATAGGACCTTATAGGGAGATCCACACAACCTGGACCATTGAGCCTGCACATTTGGCGCAGTCGGCTTGGCTTCGACAGGCTCAGCCAACGCCAGTTGCGAGGCGGTCAATGCGCACAAGACTGTTCAATGGCTGGTCGATCTCCCTGTCAGTCAGACCGTAGAGAACGAAATCACGACAACATCGTCTTAATCAAGCTGATCACCTGCTCGATATCAAAGGGCTTTTGAATAATCACAGCGCCTTCGGCTTCAAGGTCGGCAAACCAGGGCTTTCGACTCAAGGCGGTGATCACGAAAATCGGAATTCCATCTTCCTGCAGTTGATCCTTCATGCGCTGAAAGGCTTCAACGCCGTCCATTTGCGGCATCATAATGTCACAGATGACCAGTTGCGGTCGAAGGGTCATCAGTTTATGAATGCCCTCCTGACCATCACTGGCAAGTTCGACACGATACCCCGCCTCGCGCAACGCAATCTCCAAAACGGTCTGCATCGCCGGATCATCATCAATAACCAGAATGGTCGGCTGTTCGTCCATGAGCACATCCTGCGAACTGGCGCGATCAACGTGTTGGCGACCGGTCAGGCGGCGGACGACGATGCGCGGAGAAACAACCGCCCTGACGATAAGCGCGCCTATTATAGCATGAAGCACAGCGCCTCCTGGTAGAATTGGTATAATGTAGTAACCGCGCAACCGCCGGTTAACCAATAGCCGGTTCAACAACCGCACAGAGCCATGCCTGTTCTTACTTCTTCAACATACGACGACGCCTCGGAAGCCATCGCCTGTCAGAGTGTGCTCGATGCACTGAGTGCGCAGATCGCCATTCTCGACCAGCATGGAGTCATTATCGCGGCGAATCGCGCGTGGTTTCGCCTGGTCGCCGCACAGAGCGGCGATCGGTTGTTTCGGATAGGCGCCTGCTACCGCGACGACTGGACCTGCGAGCAGAGCATTTTCGCCGATGCGGCGCCGGATGCGCCAGCCGGGATTGATGCGGTGCTGCGGGGCGAACGGTCGTCCTTCACGCAGGAATATTGCCGCCAGACCGACGCCGGTGAGCGCTGGTTTCGTCTGGAAGCGCTGCCGCTCAAGCAGGGCGGCGTGGCGCTGGTCAATACCGACATTACGGCGCAGCAGGCGATCGCGGCGCTGAATCGCCTGCGCGAGCAGTATCAGCGCCTTCAGGACCGGGTGCGACGGCGGCGACGGCTGGCATATGCTCCGCGACGATCATTGCGCCTGTTGATCGAGCAGACGACGCGCCTGGCGCGCGCCAATAACGAATTGCAGCAGTTTACCTCGATCGTGTCGCACGAATTGCGCGAACCGCTGCGGATGGTCGCCAGTTTTCTCGATCTGCTTCGGCGACGCTATGGTGAACAGCTTGATGAGCGCGCGCACGAATATATCGCCTATGCGCACGATGGCGCGATGAGAATGCAATCGCTCATTGAGAAGTTGCTGGCGTATGCGCGCCTCGACCAGCACCGACCCGCGATGCGTCCCGTTGATTGCAATGACGTGCTGGCGCGCGCCATCGGAATGTTGCAGGTGGCGATTGCCGAGAGCCAGGCGGACATCACATTCGACCCGTTGCCCACGGTGCTTGGCGACGACGTGGAGCTGGGGCTGGTGTTTCGCAACCTGATCAGCAACGCGATCAAGTTCTGCGGCGATGATCGACCTCGCATTCACATTGGGGCGCAACGCCGGATGAATGAATGGCTCTTTACCGTTCGTGATCACGGCATCGGCATTCCGGCAGAGGACGCGGAGCGCATTTTCGACATGTTCGTTCGCGGTCAGAGTCGGCGTCAGTATCCGGGAAGCGGGATCGGGCTGGCGATCTGTCGCAAGGTCATCACCCGGCACGGGGGGCGAATCTGGGTTGAGCGTCCTGCTGATGGCGGGTCGCTGTTCTGCTTTACGTTACCGGCGCTTCCATAGCGCCTGTCGCAGCACAGGCGCCGTGGGCGTCGTCAGGCGAATGTCATGCATAGCGAAACCAGTGCACCGCTCGAAGTTCTGCTGGTGGAAGACAATCCTGGTGATGCGCGCCTGGCGGCTGAGGCGCTTGCCTCGACAAACGTCGGCACGTTTGCGCTCACGCATGTCGAGCGCCTGGCGGATGCGCTGGCGCTGCTCCAGCAGCGCTCGTTCGACGCTGTGTTGCTCGATCTGTCGCTGCCAGACAGCGGCGGTCTCGACACGCTGAAGCGCGTGCTGGAGCAGGCGCCGGATATGCCGGTGGTGGTGCTGACGATGCTCAGCGACGAAATGCTGGGTGTGCAGGCGGTGAATGCCGGCGCGCAGGATTACCTGCAAAAGGGGAGTTGCGTTCAGGAATTGCTGGCGCGTTCGGTGCGTTACGCGGTCGAACGGCAGCGCCTGCTGCGCGAGCTTCAACGCGCGCGTCAGCAGGAACAACTGATGCGCAACGCACGCGAGATCGCAGCGGTTGAACAACTCTCGCACGATACGCGCACCTCGGTGACGGCGCAATTGTACAGCGCCACGCCGCTCCGTGAGGCGCAACCCGACCTGTTTGCAGAACTGGTGGCGCAGTACGGGCAAATCCTGGATCAGCGCTTGGAACAGCGCGCCTATAAAGTCGATGTCAACACGTCCGATCCGCTCCGGGAGATCGCCTACCAGCTCGGCTTTCTCCGCGCCGGTCCGCGCGATGTTGTCGATGTGCACACCCAGGCGATCCGTCAGCGGGTGCGCAATGCCAGCGTGATCCGCATGCAGGCGTATGTGGAGGAGGGTCGGCTTCAGGTTCTGGAGTTAATGGGGTACCTGGTCTCGTACTATCGCACCTATGCACTTGGCGGAGCGCATTGATTGATTTATGATAGGATTCATGTCAGCGGCGGGAAGAGACAGGGACCAGACCGTTCGAAGGGGAAAGGGAACCGATGACGAGCAAGTTCGTTCTCAAGCTCTATGTCACCGGACAGACGCCGCGCACGGAGCGGGCGATCCAGAACCTGCGACGCATCTGTGAGCAGAACCTGGGCAGTCAGTATCAGTTGTTCGTGATCGACGTGCTGGAACAGCCGCACCTGGCGGAACAGGAGCGCATCCTGGCGACGCCGACGCTGATCAAGGAACTGCCGCCGCCGGTTCGACGCATTATTGGCGATCTGTCGGATACGCTCAAGGTGCTGCAAGGGCTGGATCTGCCAGTCCATCCCACGGGCACAGGAGGAACGCAGGAGTGACTCAGAATCCGCGTCAATCAGCCATCGAGAAACTGCCAACCGGAATCAGCGGCTTTGACCTGATTGCCAACGGCGGGATCCCCGCCGGTCGCACCACGCTGGTGTCCGGCACCGCTGGCAGCGCCAAAACAGTCTTCGCCGCGCAGTTTCTCGCTGAGGGCATTCGTAAATACAGCGAACCAGGAGTGTTCGTCACCTTTGAGGAGCCGCCGTCTGACATCCGGCGCAATATGGAGTCCCTGGGATGGGATATTCCGACCTGGGAGAGCGAGGGGCGTTGGGCGTTCGTCGATGCGTCGCCCCAACCCGGCGAGGAGGTTCTGTTTGCGGGCAATTACGATCTTGGCGCGCTCCTGGCGCGCATTGAAAATGCGGTGCGCCGGATCAGCGCCAAGCGCCTGTCGATGGACTCGCTCGGCGCGATTTTTACGCAGTTTGCCGACAGCGCTGTGGTGCGCCGTGAATTGTTCCGCGTCGTCTCCGCCTTGAAACGGATGGGCGTGACCGCTATTATGACTGGCGAACGCACCCAGGAGTATGGCGATATTGCGCGCTACGGCGTCGAAGAGTTTGTCGCTGATAATGTCATCATCCTGCGCAATGTGCTGGAAGATGAAAAACGGCGCCGCACCATTGAAATTCTCAAATTCCGCGGCACGTCGCACCAGAAAGGCGAGTTCCCCTTCACGATCATGTCGGGCGAGGGCATGGTCGTCATCCCGCTGTCGGCGATCGAACTCAAACAACGCTCATCCGATATTCGCATCACGTCGGGCAATCCTGAACTCGATCGGATGTGCGGCGGCGGGTTCTTCCGCGACTCGATCATCCTGGTGTCGGGCGCGACGGGCACCGGCAAGACCCTCATGACCACCGAGTTTATGGCGGGCGGGGTCAATCGCGGTGAACGCTGTCTGCTCTTTGCGTTTGAGGAGAGCCGCGAGCAACTGTTCCGCAACGCGACTGGCTGGGGCGTCGATTTTGAGCAGATGGAGCGCGATGGGCTGCTGCGCGTCGTCTGTGAATATCCAGAGACGGCTGGGCTTGAGGATCACCTGATCGCCATGAAGAAACTGATCCAGGAGTTTCGCCCCAATCGCGTGGCGGTCGATAGTCTCTCCGCACTGGAGCGCGTCTCGACGATCCGCGGCTTCCGCGAATTCGTGATCAGCCTGACGTCGTTTATCAAGCATCAGGAGATTGCTGGTCTGTTCACGGCAACGACTCCAAGCCTGATGGGGGGTGAGTCGGTGACCGAAACGCATATCTCGACGTTGACCGACTCGATTATCCTGCTGCGGTATGTTGAAATGTTCGGCGAGATGCGGCGCGGATTGACGGTGCTGAAGATGCGCGGATCGATGCACGATAAGGATATCCGCGAATTCACCATCGATAATCGCGGGATGCATATCGGTCGTCCGTTCCGTCAGGTCACCGGCATTCTTTCGGGCAATCCGATCCACATCGCGCCTGGCGAGATTGATCGGATGAACCAGTTGTTCAGTGATGAGGATGAACAGACGTAAATCGGATGGGCGTTGTGAAGATTGTGGGGAATGCTATGAACCGCGCCAGTGTGCTAGACGATCTGCGGCGCGTCGTGGGACCGCGAGCCGTCATCGACGACGCCGCCACGCTGCTGACGTATGAAGCGGATGGGTGCGTGCTCGATACGCGCGCGCCTGATGTGGTCGTGTTGCCAGCAACGACCGAGGAGACCGCCGAAGTGGTGCGGATCGCCAATCGTGCAGGCATGCCGATCGTGCCGCGCGGCGCAGGAACCGGTCTCTCCGGCGGAGCGACGCCGATTCGCGGCGGGATCGTGATCTCAACGGCGCGGATGGAACGGGTGCTCGAAGTCGATGTGCGCAACCGGCGCGTGCGTGTGCAGCCGGGGGTGATTAACTGGGAACTGTCTCAGTATCTCGCGCCATACGGCTATGCCTTCATGCCTGACCCGTCGTCGCAGAAGGCATGCACCATCGGCGGCAACATCGCCAATAATAGCGGCGGTCCGCACTGCCTCAAATATGGCATGACGACGAACCATGTGCTGGCGTTGCGCGTCGTGCTGCCCGATGGCAGCGTTATCTGGACGGGCGACGGGCGGCAGGATGGCATTGGTTACGACCTGGCAGGGGTGCTGACCGGCAGCGAAGGAACCTGCGGGATTATCACTGAGGCGTGGGTGCGGATGACGCGCCTGCCGGAGTCGCTGCGCGTGGTGCTGGCATTGTTCCCGGATATTCCTTCCGCCTCGCAAACGGTCTCGACCGTTATCGCGCGCGGGTTTCTGCCGGCTGCCCTGGAGATGATGGATCAACTGGCGATCCGCGCGGTGAACGGCATGTATCGCCTGGGGCTGCCAGAAAGCGCTGGCGCGGCGCTGCTGATCGAGCTCGATGGCGTGAACGACGGACTGGATGACCTGCTCGCCGAGATTACCGACATCTGCCGCGATCTGGGTGCAATGGACGTGCGTCCCGCGAAGACTGCCGCTGAGCAGGCGCAGGTCTGGGCAGCGCGCAAAAATGCGTTTGGCGCCATGGGGCGTCTGGCGCCGACGTACTATCTGGTCGATACGGTGGTGCCGCGCACGCGCCTCCCGGCGACGCTGGCGCGCGTCGGCGAGGTATCGCGCGAGTATCGCCTGCCGATTGCGAATGTGTTTCATGCGGGCGACGGCAACCTGCACCCGCTTATCCTGTTTGATCGCCGCGACAAGAGTCAACTTGAACGGGCGCTCAACGCTGCAACCGACATCCTGCGCGAGTCGATCAATCAGGGCGGGGTGATCAGCGGTGAGCACGGCATTGGCGTCGAAAAGCGCGATTATATGGACCTGCTCTTCACCACCGACGATCTGGCGGCGATGGCAGGGCTGAAACGCAGTTTCGATCCGTGCGAAATCTTCAATCCCGGCAAAATCTTCCCCAAAGGCGTCGGTTGCGGCGAACTGGCGGCGCTGCGGCGGCGCGGATTGCCGGTCGCCGATCTTGTGGGCGCGGATGCGATGGCAGGAGTGTGGTTGTAGGGAGCGGGCAGGGACGGTAGGGGCGCGCCGGTGGGAGGCGGATGGTAGGGGCGCGCCGGTGGCTACGAGAGCCTGCCTGACGATCTCGGGGATAGGTGAGGCGGAATGTTTGCATCGTTTCCAGGCGCTGAGCGTGTCCAGATTGAATCGGCTGCGCTTGCCGCGACTCAGACGTGGGAAGAGTTTCTCGCGCAGCGTGATGAAGACGCTCACGCCGAGCGGGTGGATAGGCGGGTAATCCTGATGTCTCCCGCGAGCAGCGATCATCAACTGCTCAAGATATTCCTGGTGCAGGTGCTGGGACTCTATCTGGAACAACGTCCCCAGGGATTGATTCTGGATGCGCCCTTTCTGATGCGATTGCCCTCATGTCCAAGCGGGCGTATGCCGGATATCCTCTTCATTGCGCAGGAACGTCTGAACCTTCTCCAGCCGTTGTTCCTCGACGGTCCGGCGGATCTGGCGGTGGAAATTATCTCCCCGGAAAGCGACGAACGCGATCGTGGCGAGAAGTTCATCGAGTATGAGGCAGCGGGTGTGCGCGAATACTGGCTGATCGATCCGTTGCGTGAAGAGGCGATGTTCTACCAGTTGACGCCGCAGGGTCGCTACCGTCTGATAATCCCCTCGCCCGACGGCGTGTATCGCTCGGCGGTGATTGCCGGGCTGCGGCTGCACGTCGAATGGCTGTGGCGACGCCCGCCCGTCTTGCGTATTCTCAAAGAGTTAGGCGTCCTATGACTCATCTCATTGACGCACTCCGATCCGTTCTTCCTCCCGACTCCGTTCAGGACGACGACGCATCTCTGGCAGCGTTCAGCGTGCAGGGCGTCCGACCGCAATGCGTCGTCGCCCCCGGTACGATCGCAGAACTTCAGACCGTTCTGCGGGTGGCGGCGGAACATCGCGCAACGCTTGCGCCATGGGGCGGCGGAACACAGCAGTGGATCGGCGCGCCGCCGAC
>JAUQOW010000194.1 GCA_030550675.1 Chloroflexota bacterium | reverse complement strand
AATGCCCGCACTGCGTTTCGGATGCGCTCCGAAGCGACGCCAAAGGCGCAGGCGGCAGCGGTGGCGGCGGCGATGTTCGCCAGGTTGTGCGCGCCAGGCAACCGCACGTCGTCTCTGGCGCAGATGACGGTATCTGTAACGCTTCCTGTCGCTGCCTGAGCGCGCCAGATCAATTGATCGCCCTGCCAGAACGCTCCGCGCATGCCTTCCAGATCGCGGGTTTCGGCGCCTTCTGCACCCGCGAACCAGACCACATCGCGCGGACGTTGTTCAACAACCGCCATCTTGCGCATCACCGGCGAGGCGACATTCAAGATAACAGCATCGCCGGGACGTTGGTGGCGCCAGATTTGCTCTTTTGCCCGAATATATGCTTCCATTGTTCCGTGTCGGTCAAGATGATCCGGCGCAATCGTGGTGATGCAGGCGATCTTCGGGCTGAGACCGGCTTCGCCCAATCCTTCGAGCGCAAACGACGAGAGTTCCAGCACCACCGGCGTGGCGGGGCTGATCAGCGGCAACTGATCAAGCGCGGAAATGCGCAGATTGCCAGCGACCACCGTATCCGGAAACTGCTCGCGCAACATCGCACCGAGGAGCAACGTGGTCGTCGTCTTGCCTTTCGTACCGGTGACGCCAAGCACAGGTCCGGGGCAGAGCCGGAAAAAGAGGGTCATTTCCGTTTCGACAGCGGCGCCTGCCGCGCGCGCAATCTGCACATAGCGCGAGGTTGGCGGCACTGCCGGGTTGCGCACCACAATCTCCGCTCGACGGAAATCGTCATCGCGGTGCTCGCCGAGCACGAAGCGGATCGGCAGACCGGCGAGCGCCTCAAGCGAAGCGCGCAGGTCTTCTGGCGTACGGAGATCGGTGACGGTCACGTCCGCTCCCTGGAGGGCAAGGAAGCGCGCAACGCCGACCCCGCCGCCATGAATGCCAAGCCCCATCACCAGGGCGCGCTTCCCCTTCAGGTGCATAGGAGTCTATCGTTCCGCTGTAATCGCCGGACGTTCCACGGTCATCCGCGCCCGTTGCGCATCGTTGATCGTCAACGCCAGCGAGATGCCAACCAATGCCGCCACCATGCCCACCAGCACGAAGCGTTGCATCACCTGCGTTTCGCTCCACCCCAGCAACTCAAAGTGATTATGTAGCGGCGACATCTTGAACACCCGCCGTCCGACGCCAGTGCGTCGTTTGGTCCATTTGAAATAGCCGACCTGAATGATGACTGAGAGCGCTTCCAGCACAAAGACCAGGCCGACGACCGGCAACAGCAGCCACTGCTGCGATTGCAGAGCGATCACCCCCAAAACCGCTCCCAGCGAGAGGGAGCCAAGATCGCCCATGAACACCTGCGCCGGATGCGCGTTGTACCAGAGAAACGCCGCACATGCGCCGACCAGCGTGAAGCAGAACGCCATCAGGTTGATGAACTCGCCGTTCAGGAACGTAATCACGCCGTAGGCGGCGAACGCCAGCGTCAGATTCCAGCCCGCCAGACTGTCGAGACCATCGGTCAGGTTCACAGCGTTGCTCGTCCCGACAATGATCAGCATAGCAAACGGAATGAACCACAGACCGATGTCGAACTGCCCCACAAACGGCACGCGCACCTGACCGTAGTTCGCCAGGCCAAACGGCGGCGGGAGGTAGAGCGCCAGCGCTGCACCAAAGGCGATCAGCAACATGAGCGCCATCTTAGTGCGCGGCGTAAATCCATAGGTTGTCGACCGGCTGCCAACCAGCGACATATAATCGTCGATAGCGCCAAGGATCGCAAATGCGATCAAGACGGCGAGCGGCAGCAGGATCGACCAGCGATCAATCAGGTTGAACGCCACGGTCAGAACGATGACCGGCAGCAGGATAATAATCCCGCCCATCGTCGGCGTTCCCGTCTTGACCAGATGGCTCTGTGGTCCTTCGAGGCGGATCTGCTTGCCAATCCGATGGCGGCGCAGGAAGCGAATCCAGTATCCGCCCGTTGCGAGAGTAAGGATAAACGCCGCTGCCGCCAGCAGCAGCGCTCTTGCCATATCCTGAACCAGCAGTGCCTGGAGGGTTTCGCGCACGTGTTTGCTCCTCTCCATCGTCGCTTTCTGGAACGATAATGAACTGCCGCACACGGCGAGGCGGCGTCAGGGATTGCGCTGCTGCAACTGTGCCACGATCGTTTCCATAAACATGCCGCGCGACCCTTTAATCAGGACGAAATCGCCGGGCGCCAGCAGGCTGAGCGCCAGTTGCGCGGCTGCGTCGTTGTCATCAAGGCTATACACCCGGTCAGACGGCATCCCCGCCTGCCGCGCTTCATCAGCAATCCATTGCGCCCGTCGCCCGACCGTGATCAGGATCTGCGCGACTTCCGCCACACGCACCCCGACCATGCGGTGCGCCTTTTCCTCAATGCTCCCCAGTTCCAGCATATCACCCAGGATGGCGATCCGCCGACCATCGAGCTCCGACAGCAGATTGAGCGCCGCCAGCATCGAGACAGGCGACGCATTGTAGGTGTCGTCGATCAGCGTCGTCTGGTTGACGCCTGGGACGGTCAGCAGCCTCAGTTGCGCGCCTTCGCTGCGCAACCCAGCGATGATCGCTTCCCATTCCATGCCGAGCAGCAAACCAGCGGACGCCGCAGCAAGCGCCGTATGCACGCTATGCCGCCCCAGCAGCGGCAGATTCAGATGCCAGCTATCCCCCTGATAATGCACCCGAAAACTGATGCCCTGCAACCCGCGGCTCTCAATCGAGTCCGCCCACAGATCGGCTGCCGGGTCGAGACCGTAAAAAAATGGCTTGGCGCGCGTCACCTCCGCCATTGCGCGCACCCGCGAGTCGTCGATGTTGAGGATGGCAAACCCATCCTCTGGCAACGCCTGCGGCAACTCGCTCTTAGCGCGCTGAATGGCGTCGATGCTCCCCATGCGCTCCAGGTGCGATGGTCCCACATTGGTCACAATACCGAGGCGGGGTCGGGCAAGAGCCGCAAGATGCGCGATCTCGCCCGGACCGTACATGCCCATTTCGAGCACCGCCACCTGATGCTCGGCGGTAAGCTTGAGCAACACGATGGGCAATGTCGCCTCGCTGTTATAGCTTCTTGGACTTTTTAAGGTGCGAAAGCTGCGCTGAAGCACGCTGGCGGTCAACTCTTTGGTTGAGGTCTTGCCCACGCTCCCGGTGACGCCAATCACCACAGGGTTGTACATTCCCCGATGATAGGCTGCCAGCCGGTTCAGCGCCGCCTGCGGATCATCGACTGCGATCAGCAGCATCGCATCGGGCGTCGCCTGATCGAGTCCCTCCCCGGTCACCGGATCGATGATGGCAAAGGGTCGCGCAAGCGACAGACTCGACACCTTATCGCGGCGCACCAGAGCGCCGCGCGCGCCGCGCGCAGCCGCGTCCGCCAGAAATTCGTGACCATCGACCCGTTCGCCGCGCAACGCCACGAACAGACACTGTGACGTCGCCTGACGCGAATCGATGACCGCTTCGCTGAAGGCGACCTGCATCAGCGCAGGAGGCAGCGCATGGAAGCGCCGTTTCGTCTCCTCCTGTACGCCAGGCAGCACTTCGTCCAATCGCAACACCGCCGTTTCCCCTGAGCCTTATGCTTTATGAGATCCGGCGGCATTGTAACATAATCCGTCCACAATCATCACAGCAACGTCGCGCCTACCGGGCAAGGCGCCCGCCTACCGTCTGACCTGGATCGACCAGCCCCATATCGGGAGCAATGCGCGCATACTGCACCAGTTGCGTCGCAATCGACTGGAACAGCGGAATAGCCGTGCGCACCGCCCAGTAGTCGTCGCGCGGGCGATCCACCTTCACCAGAATGGCGAAGCGCGCATGCTCAGCAGGCGCCAGACCGACCACCGAGCCGATAGTGGCGTCGGGAACGTACCCCCCGCGCCCATCCGGGATCGACGAGGTGCCGGTCTTGGCGCACACTTCGTACCCTGGCACCAGCCATGTATCCCGGTAATGACCGGTCATTCCCGCCCATACGACCGGCGCATAGTGGTTGGCGGACTTTACCAGCATGCGGCGGACGGTCCAGGCGACGCCAGGTTCGATAGGTTGCCCGATCTGTTTGGGTTGAGTGATGACGCAATCATCGCCGCGACAGCGCCGCTCGACGATGTAGGGACGCATCAATTTGCCATCATTGCCAATGGCGGCCACCATGCGCACCAGTTGCAACGGCGTCACGGCGATGCCCTGACCATAGCCGTTTGTATCGAGCACCAGCGGACTCCAGCCTGGACGCGCTGGCGTTTGCACCATCCCTGCCGCCTCGCCTGCCATATCGACGCCCGTTGGACGACCGAAGCCGAAGTCATCGAGCATTGCGTAGAAGCGATCGGCGCCGATCAACTCCGCCAGTTGCAGCGCGCCGACGTTGCTCGAATAGTAGAGCACCTTTTCCGGGTTGACCGGTCCATTGCCGGCGCCGTTCCAGTTCGACAGGCGCCAGCCATAGCGATAGACGCTGCCTGGATCGTCCACAACCGTATCGGCGGTGAAGGCGCGCGTTTGCAACCCGGCGGCGATGGTAAAGATTTTGAACGTTGAACCCGGCTCGTACTGCGCACCAATGGCTGGATTCAGATTGTAGGTTTCTGGCGTGTACTCATAGTAGCGGTTTGGATCGAACGTCGGATAGCTGGCCATGCCAAGGATCGCGCCGGTGCGCGGGTCCATCACGATCACCACGCCGCCGTCGGCATTGTGCGCATCGACCGCTCGCTTCAGTTCGGTCTCGATAATGTGCTGGACCGTCGGATCAATCGTCAACTGAAGATCGACGCCAGGGCTGGCGGGATACACCTCTTGCGGCGCGATCCAGATCGGATTGCGCTGCGAGTCGACCTCCGCAGTAATAATGCCAGTGCTGCCGCGCAGCAGCGTGTCGTAGTACCCCTCGACGCCGCTGATGCCAGCGTGCTCAAAGTTCACCGCTCCAATCACATGCGCAGCGAAGGCGCCCTGCGGATAGACGCGCCGTGGCTCGTACTGCAACACCAGTCCCGGCTCGTCGAGTGCAAGAACCCGTTCAGCGATCTCCGGCTCGAGCCAGCGCTTGATGCGCACCTGATACAGCGACGTCCGCTGCATCGCCGCCAGAATATCGGGAGACGGCACGCCGAGCAGACCGGAAAGGGTGAGCGCCAGACGAGGCGCATTCTGCTGATCGATCCGTGACGGCACAACGTACAGGCTTTGCAGATCGACGTCGAGCGCCAGGACGTTGCCTTTGCTGTCGCGGATGACGCCGCGCGGCGCGGGGATTGGCAGGCGCTGACGCACCTCGGCGCGCGCCATTTCCGCCAGCGTGCGCCCGCCGATCCGCACCTGACCGGTCTGGATGCTGCCAAGATGAACGGCGAGCCGCGCGATGATCACTACGGCGAGCAGCAGCAACAGGTTCAGGCGCCAGCGACTGATCGTGACTGGACGCATTGTAGAAGCGCTGCGCCGCGCCGGAGCGCGATTGACAACGGTGGTGCGCGTTGTGCGTGCCGCCATGCGATGTTCCTTTACGGATTGAATGCCAGGTCGTCCTGTGCTGAAGGTTCGCGATCAGCGACCGTGCCAATCGTAATGTAGCGCGCCTGTTCCGGTTTCATCGGGCGCAGATTGAGTCGCGCGGCGCGGCGCTCGATGTCAGCAAGCGACCGGGCGCGCGCCAGGCGCAATTGCAGGTTGCTGCGCTCGCGCAGCAGCTCGGTTTGTTGCCGCTGTAACTGAGCGACAGCATGCCCCTGCGTCGCCAGACGCCCGGTCTGCGCAAGATTCAAGCCGCTCATGAGCGCCAGCAACAACGCAGCAGCCATCAGACGTCGTCCGCCTTCGAGCCGCAGGTAGCGCAGCAACTCAATACGCCGCTCCTTCGCTTCGCGGATAGTCGGATAGAGCGATTTGAGCGTGACAGCCATCGTGTTCCTCTCCTCTCAGCCCTGCGTCCGCTCCGCCACGCGCAGTTTTGCGCTGCGACTGCGCGGATTGGTCTGTTGCTCCTCACGGCTCGCCTCAATCGGCTTGCGTGTGATGATATGCAGGCGACCTGCCTGCGCTTCGGCGCGCATAAACTGTTTGACGATCCGATCCTCCAGCGAGTGGAACGAAATGATCGCCATCCGTCCGCCTGCTGCAAGCAGTTCGACAATCTGCGGCAGCGCCGCTTCCAGGCTCGCCAGTTCGTCATTGACCGCAATCCGCAGCGCCTGAAATGTGCGGGTTGCGGGATGGATCTTCCCGCGCCGCCCTCCCAACGCCCGACTGACGATTGCCGCAAGCTCATCGGTGGTTGTTATCGGTTTGCGCTGCCGCGCTTCGACAATCGTTCGTGCAATGCGACGCGAACCGTGTTCTTCGCCGTAGCGAAAGATCAGGTCGGCAAGCTCCTGTTCCGGCAGGTCGTTAACCAGGCGCGCCGCCGTCACCGGCGCATCCGGGTCAAGCCGCATATCGAGCGGCGCACTCACCTGAAACGAAAAGCCGCGCTCTGGCGTATCGAGTTGATACGATGACACCCCCAGGTCGAGCAACACCCCCTGCACCTGCGTGAACCCCGCTGCCGTCGCCAACCGTCCGATCTCCCGAAAACTGCCGCGCACCAGCGTCACCCGTTCGTCATACGGCGCCAGCCGCGCTCTCGCTGCCGCCAGCGCCGCCGGGTCGCAGTCGATTCCCAGGAGACGACCATCCGGCGCCGACGCTTCAAGGATTGCTGCTGCATGCCCGCCCCCGCCGACCGTTCCGTCGATGTACCGACCGCCAGGGCGCGGTTGCAGCCCGGCGATGACCTCGCTGAGCAATACTGGCGTGTGATGATAGTCCAAGAACTGAGAACCAAGAACCAAGAACCGAGAACTGAGAACTGAGAACTGAGAACCAAGAACCGAGAACCGAGAACTGAGAACTGAGAACCAAGAACCGAGAACCAGAGATCAGGAGTTAAAAGTTAGAGCCGCCTTCCCATAACGTACAACCCTTCGTCGGCTCAGGGCATCACACGCAACGTGCACTAACCACCTGCAACCTGCCAACCTTCCCACGTTCAACCTTCAACCTTCAAGCTCAAAACCTCAGCTCCGCCAGTTTTTGCGCAAACAGGCTAGCGTTGGCGTCCATGGCGCTCAACACATTCTGCCAGCGGCGCGGCGACCAGATCTCAAAGTGGCGGTTCAACCCGGCAATAATCGCTTGATCGCCAAGCTCGGCGAATTCGCGCAGGTTCTGTGGGATGAGAATGCGCCCCTGCCTGTCGAGTGACATATCGGCGGCGCCTGAAAAGAGCATGCGCTGCAATTGCCGCGTTTCTTCGCTGCCAATCGGCAGACTGCTCACCTGCCGCGCCAGTTCCTCCCAGACGCTGCGCGGAAACCCCATCAGACACTTGTCGAAGCCGCGTGTGATCACCACGCCGTCGCTCAACGCATCACGAAACCGAGCCGGTATCGCCAGGCGACCTTTGTCGTCGATCGTATGTTCGTATTCGCCGAGAAACATGATTGTTCGCCCGCACTGGTCGCCTGATGGCGGCGCTGCGCCGTTTGCAATGCACTACGCTATCAATGGATAAAACAATGCTGAAAGTATCTGAAAAGTCCGGCAAGAGAATAGAACATATGTTTTTGTTCTTTATCGGAAGTCAGGCGCGTGCGTGTTATTTTCCCCCACTTTACCCCACTTTCTCCCACTTGACGGTGATTATATACCACTTACTCCCACATATCAAGCGGAATCCGCGAATTCTGCGAACATTCGCAGCATACGAGGATATGTCGTTGGTCAGCGATGCTTGCTTTCCCTCATTCCCCCAACCCCCTTCTCCCACGCTGCGGGAGCAGGGGGAGTTGGAGCATCCTGATGCCTGAAGCGGGCGATTCAGCGCAATGGCTCGCTAAAAAACTCTACACTTGTGAGCGGCACACCCCCCGCTTGCAAGGAGTTGGGGAGCAGTCGCCAGCCCTATCACAGCGCAACAGGGACGCGCTCGCTTGCCGCCTGACAATTTACGCCTGCATCCGGCGTCAATGTCCAGGCTTGACAACTGCGATCATTTCATAGATTATCAATATTGATAACGATGATATCCTTTTCCGCATCAGCGAGGTTTCCATGCACTCACGTCTCCGTTTCTTCGCTCTCCTTACCTTTTCACTGACGTTGATCGGCGCTACCCTGGCAGGGGTGCAGGCGCAGCAGGCAGAACCAACGCCCGTTGCGCCCCCGAATGTGGTCGGCGGCGTTCCCGTCGAACCTGGCGATTATCCATGGCTTGTCGGGCTGCTCAATGCCAGCATTCAGGATGAAGCTGCTGTGTTTTGCGGCGGTGCATTGATCGATGACGGCGCGCCGACATCCAGTTCGCAGTGGGCGCTCACAGCGGCGCACTGCCTGGTCAACGATGGCGAAATCGCCCCGCCAGCGGTGATCGAGGCGCTTGCAGGTCAACAGGATTTGACGCAGGTTCAGCCGGATCAGCGTCATCCGGTGGAAGAGGTAATCGTCCATCCTCTCTATATCTCAGGCTATGCGCTGGTCAATGACGTTGCGCTGCTTCGCCTGGCAGCTCCGGTGAACGTGGGCGCTACGCTGCGGATCGCCACACCTGCCGATGCCGCGCGCTTCGCCCCTGGCGTGGATGCGCAGATCGTCGGATGGGGCAATCTGCTGCCGCAGACCGGCGTCCAGCAGCCGGATATTGCCCACAAAGCAGTGGCCAAGATTGTGGATCACGCCACATGCAATGCGCGGTATGATCGTGCGCTGGGCATCGAGCATCTCTGCGCTGGCATTCTGCCGGATGGCGGCGTCGATACCTGCCAGGGCGACAACGGCGGTCCGCTCATGGTTCCGGATGGCAGCGGCGGTCTGCTGCATGCCGGGATTGTGAGTTTTGGTCAGGGATGCGCCTGGCCCGATTTCCCCGGCGTGTATGCACGCACGGCGACGTATGCGGATTGGATCGAGGCCGTCATCAACGATGAAGCGCACGTCGATGTCATCCAGACGGGACCTTACGTCGTTTTCCCACCGGATGCGAAAGAACCGTTTCTTGAGCTGTTCCACGTCTCGACCGCTGCACCGGGTGAGCCGTTCACCTATACGTTGCGCGTCGCCAACACCGGCGCGCAAACGCTCGACAGCGCGACCATCACCGCCGCCTTGCCTGCGAATGCCAGCCTGATTGCCATCAATGACGGCGGCAGCATCTCCG
>JAUQOW010000193.1 GCA_030550675.1 Chloroflexota bacterium | reverse complement strand
CGTCACGCTGCGCTGTCAGGACGGGCGACCTTGCCTGCGCGTACCCGCGGAGCAGCGCTTCCGTCTCATCAATCGAGCGCAACGTTGCGCCTGCCGTCACCAGTGCGTAGCGCGGAACGCCCCGCCCTCGCCGTCGCCGGATTACCTGTCCCTGGCGCACCACGCATCCGACGATGCCATTGTGCGTCTCTTCGGGGATCGGCGTCCAGTCGAGACGTTGCGGATCGAATACGCTCCAGCGCTCATCGTCGGGCAGCGGATGCCAGGAAGCGTTTCCTGCGGGATATGGCGGTAGCGGAGGAGGAAGCGCCCGAATGCGATCTTCAAGAGTGCGCACACGAAATCCGCGTTCACGCAGCCGCGCCAGCAACCCTTCACGTCGCCACGAGCGCAACGTGAACCACTGCCCTTCCAGATCGCCTTCGCGTTTGAGCAGCGTGTTGGCGCGCGAATCGCGCACGATGAAGCGCCCTGGCGCGATTTCGTCAATGTCGTAGGGTTTCTCGCTCGATTTCATCCCTTGCGTGAAGGCGTTTATTCGCCCTCATTCGAACCGGTCACAACAATATTGGCAACGCTCGTCTCGTTGTAGCGACGATCCGCCGCGATCAGATCGTGGCGAATTTGCGCCATTTCCACAAGGTGCGCTCGCTCGTGCGAAATGAGCCAGTTCGCCTGGTGCAGCAGGTTGATAACGCCGTACACCTCGTGATACCCTTCACGATGCCACGCGGCGCTGGTCAACCCACGCAACAGGTTTAAGGTCTGTGTGCGCGTCGCGTGATAGGCGTCGAGCACGACGTCAATCGGCTGATCGCGGTACGCTGCCGCGGATTCGAGGGTTGGCGGATGCGCTGGCGGCAGCGTCGGTCGATTGGTTTCAAGAAGCAGCCAGGCGCGCTGACGAAAGATGGCGTCCATGTCGGCAAGATGACCGATCAGTTCCTTCAGCGACGGAGTGGCGTCGTCCATGCGACGCGAAAGCAGATCGTCGTCGAGACCCGCTACGAGCGTGCGGAGTGCGTCTTCTGTCTGTTCTAGAAACGCCATAATCGCATGCGGACCGAGCGTTCCCATTGCTTCAATGGCGCGGAACGCCTTATGCGCCTCGGGAACCGCGCCGCAGCGTTGACATGCGCCGTCGAGTTTGCCCTCGCAGATCTCGCCGCATGTGGCGCAGACAAACAGATCGCCGAGCTCACTGGCGCGCAGATCGCGCCCCTCGCCGATAGCGCGTTGCGCCCGCGCCAGCAATTCGCGTGCAAATGGCGTCACGCCAGTGATCCGATCAGCGCCAATCTCACCAATGACGGCGCCAGAGAACGCGCTGGCGACATTCTCAGCCGTCGAACGCACCAAGCCCAGGCGGAGGAACGCATTCCCGGCGCGCGCCAGGCGCGCGGCGCTCAGCGCATCGAACAGGCGCGCAATATTGAAACGATGCTCCCGACGCGCCTGCTCAGCCCACTGATGATATGCCACGTGCCCCATGCTCGCCAGAGCGAATGTCTGACGCGCTTCGTGATCCTGGTCGCTCATACTGTCCTTGCGCCTGTTCAACGAGTTCATCTGCATGCATTGTACCTCATCTCCCGGATGTGTCATGACCGTCATCTGCGCGGCGGTCTCCTCACAGGTGTTGAGTTTTTGGGGTGCAAGGGGTGTTTTCTGCGTCCTGACGCCTGTTTTTGCCCTCACCCCCAGCCCCTCTCCCTCTCAAGGGCAGAGTTTTGGGGGTGCGAGGGGCGTTTGCCGCGTTCTGACGCCTTTTTCCCCTCTTCCCCCCTGCCCCCTTCTCCCCTTGTGGGAGAAGGGGGAGTTTGCCCATCCTGATGCCTGAAGCGGGCGATGCAACAGAGGGGTTGTCCGCAAAATCTACCATTTCCTGCGTTGCCCGGTTTGTCGGATGTGTGTCCGCCAGCGTGTGTTCCGGCGGAGGCGACGGTCATTTCCGGGTATAATTGCGCGGGGTGGAATGCCGGGAAATGCAATCATGCGCGTCGCGCTGATCCACGATTATCTCAACCAGTACGGCGGCGCTGAACGGGTGCTCGAGGCGCTGCACGACCTGTTTCCTACAGCGCCGATATACACGTCGATCTATGATCCCGATGCCATGCCCTCCGTCTGCCGCGCGTGGGATATTCGCCCATCGTGGATGCAGCGCCTCCCAGCCTGGCGTCGTCTGTTCCGCGCGTATGTGCTATTATATCCGCTGGCGTTCGAGCATTTCGACCTGAGCGCCTACGACCTGGTGATCAGCAGTAGCAGCGCCTTCGCAAAGGGAATCATCCCGCGTCCCGACGCCGTCCACATCTGTTATTGCCACACACCGATGCGTTTTGCCTGGCGCACGTCGGATTACCTCGCCCGCGAGGGGTTTGGCGCTGTGCGTCGTGCGGCGCTGACCCCGCCGCTTGTGCTGTTGCGGATGTGGGACGTTGTGTCGGCGCAGCGGGTAGACGCCTTCATTGCCAATTCGCGCGTCGTCGCGCAGCGCATCTGGCGCTACTACCGGCGCGAAGCCGTCGTTGTCCCGCCGCCGGTTGATCTTCCGCCGTTCTGCGAAACGCCGCCGGGCGCGTATTTCCTGGCGGGCGGGCGGCTGATTCCCTATAAGCGGCTCGACCTGGCGGTGCAGGCATGCACGCGGCTGCGGCTGCCGCTCAAGATCTTCGGCGATGGACGGGACCGCGCGCGGTTGCAGGCGATGGCGGGACCGACTATCGAATTTCTGGGGCGGGTGAGCGAAGCAGAGCGTCGTGCACTTTTCGCCGGTTGTCGCGCGTTCATTTTTCCCGGCGAGGAAGATTTCGGAATCGCGCCGCTCGAAGCCATGGCTGCCGGACGGCCAGTAATCGCGTATGCACGGGGAGGCGCGCTGGAAACCGTGGTTGAGGGAGTGACCGGACGCTTCTTTCACCAGCAGACTGTCGAAGCGCTGATGGAAGCAATCGCCGCGACGCTGACGGAACGCTACAACGCACGCGCCATCCGCCGCCACGCCGAACAATTCAGGCGTGAAACGTTTCTGGAGCGAATGCGGCTTCTGATCGAAGAAATCATTGAGAAATCAAGAGGAAAGAGGCAGGAGGCGAGAGGTGAGAGCGGTTGCGAGAGCAGTTGAAGGTTGAACGTTGAATGTCGAACGCGGCAGGGACGGGCAGGAATGCGGTAGGCGGGCGGGAAGGCATCCCTGACCCCTAACCCTTCCTCTAGTTCTCAGCTCTCAGTTCTCAATTCTTGGTTCTCAGTTCTCATGCCCATCCCGACATACATCGCCATCATTCGTCGTCACTGGCTGCTGGTCATCGCGCCAGCCGTCATTGCAGCCGTGATCGGTCTGGGACTGGCGCTGATCGAACCGCCGCGCTACCGGTCGTCCGCCAGCCTGCTGATCACGCGCAGCGAGGACCGACGTTTTGACACCGAAGACGCTCTCGCGTATGATCTTCCTGCAATCGTGCAGGGCGCGCCGTTCAGCGCCGAGGTCAGCAACGCACTGGCGCTCAGAGGCGTCTCACTCGCGCCGGATCAGGTGCGCGCTGCGCTTGGCGCGTCAAACCGTCGGCGGGTTGTGCAGGTATGGGCGGAAACCAGCGATCCGGCGCTCGCTGAAGCGCTGACAACAACAGCCGTTGAACTGGTGCAACAACGCGGGCTTGCATTGTGGGGCGATCCGGCAGCAACCCCTGAGCGTCCTCTGGTCAATGTGGTTGTGCTTGAACCGCCTGGACCAGCAGCGCGGATCAATGGCTGGACCGCAGCAGCGGCAACGGCGACGCTCCGTGGACTGGCAGGACTGCTGGCAGGCGCGTTGCTGGCGTTTGGTGCATACTATTGGGAAACGGCGCGCACGCTGCCATCGCGGGAAGGAGGGGGATGATATGCAGCTTTCGGATTACCTTGCCGTGCTACGCCGCCGCTGGTGGGTCATCCTGCTAACGGCGATTGCGGCGGTCGCAAGCGCACTGATATTCAGCCGTCTCCAGGAGCGCGTCTATCGCTCTGAGGCAAGTTATCTGGTCGTTCCAAACCGGATCGACAACGGTCTATCGATTGTTCTGCAGAACAGCATGAGCAGTTTCCGCGAGATGGCACTGGCGCGCCCGCAGTTGCAGAAGATCAGCGACGAGTTGCAACTCGACCGGACGCCGGAATGGCTGCTGAAGCGCGTCGCCATCCAGCCGCGCCCCGACGAGCGCAAAATGATTGTGCAGGTGGACTATCCTGATCCGGCGACGGCGCAGCGACTGGCGGACGCCATTGGCAACAATATGGTGGCGCTGGTCAGCGCACGCAATAATTTCCTCGAAGGAACCGACCGGATCAGCATGACTGTCCTTGAACCGGCAACGCCGCCCGTGCTCCACCGTCCGCAGACTCGCGTCAATGTGCTCGCTGGGGCTGTGCTTGGGCTGGTGCTTGGCGTCCTGCTGGCATTCGTGCTTGAAGCGCTTGACGACACGATCAAGACGCCGAACGACGTCGAACGGTACGTGCAACTGGCGACGCTGGGAGCGATCCCGGCAACCGGAAGCGATGTCCGGAGTGCAGCGTTGCCGGCGAAACGATGAAGACGGGGAATGATACAGGGGCGATGAACCAGACCAACGGACACATCGACTCACCGCTGATTGCGTTGCGTGATCCGCTCTCGCCAGCAGCGGAAGCTTATCGGACGCTCCGCACCAATATTCAGTTTTCCAGCCTCGACAAACCGCTGCACACGCTGCTGGTGACGAGCACGGCGCCAGATGAGGGAAAATCCACAACGCTGGCAAATCTGGCGGTAACCATTGCCCAGGCGGAACAGCGCGTCATTCTGGTAGATTGCGACCTGCGTCGGCCGTCGCTTCACACCCTGTTCGGTTTGTCGAACGATGTGGGGCTGACGAATATGATCCTGGCGCAGGACGATGCGCCGCCGCCGCTTCAAGACACAGGCGTGCCGGGGTTGAGTCTGCTGGCAAGCGGTCCGTTGCCGCCGCGCCCCGCCGACATTCTTGGTTCGCGGCGAATGGAAGCGGTGATTCAGCGGTTGCGCGGAATGGCGGACATGGTGCTCTTCGACACGCCGCCAGTCATCGCCGTCACCGATGCAGCCGTGCTGGCGACGCGCGTCGATGGCGTGCTGCTGGTGATCGAAGCAGGGCGAACCCGGCGTGACCGGGCGCGCCGGGCGCGCGAAATCCTGGAAAAGGTCAAAGCCAATATTATCGGCGTGGTGCTCAACGGCGCACGCTTCGACGGCGAATACGGATACTACGCATGAGGGTCTATTGCCCGATGGCGCGCCCTGTGATACAATAGCAACATTGAACAAGCGCTGAATAGAGCAGACATCTGGCATCTCAGACTCACACTGGCATGTCCGGCGAATGAGCGACGTGTAGTCACATTGTGATAACAGCGACGGAGATCGCACCATGCCTGATTATCCGATACGAAATCCGGCGATTGTTCTGGTGGAGGATGAACCGGACATTCTGATTATTCTCCACCGCCTCATGCGCGATCTCACCGGCGGCTACGATATCGTCACCGTGAGCGGCGGCGCCGAAGCGCTGGCGCAGATTGCACTTCGTCCCGTCCCGCTCGTTATTACCGACTACAACATGCCGGGAATGAATGGGTTGCAGTTGACCGCAGCCATCAAAGAGACGTCTCCTGATACGCGCGTCGTCTTGATTACGGCATACGCCACCCCCGAACTGGAAAAGCGCGCCCGTGAGCAGCGCGTCGATTACTATCTGCCCAAACCCTTCCCCCTTGATCGGCTCGAACAGATCGTGCGTGATGTCTTGAGTTAGGGGTTAAGGGTTAGGGGTTATGCGCGGATTTCTAACCCCTAACCCTTAACCCCTAACCATCCCCTACCCTCCTCCGCCCAATCGCCGCTTGCGCTCCGCCAGGTAACTCTGAATCGCCAGGAACGATGGGCGTGGACTCCAGTCAGGGTTCAGAATGCCGAACGACGCCTGCTCGTGGTTCGGATTTCCCTGCGCCCCCCAGAGCACGGCAAAATTCATATTCCACAAAAATGTGACCCCTACCCACGGTTTGCCGTCCGGCGTGCGATACAGTTCATCAATTCGCCGCATCGCGCCGATGATGTAGTCGCGCTGCTGTTCGAGCGACACATAATTGCCGAACTCATACCCTGGCGTATTGTTCGGCGTCGCCCAACCAAACTCGGTGATCCAGATCTGATGATCGCCAACTCCTTCTTCGACCATAAATTTGCGCACATTCTCGACGTGGCGGAAATAGTGCGTCGGATGGTCGTTCCAACAGCGATCAGGCGCTGGTTTGCATCCCTGAATGTAACTCGGCTTTTCGGGCCAGAGCGTGTCGGGCGGATTGGCGGCGCCGCCGGGGTGCACCGCCTGTGCATCGAAATAGTCCTTGATCAATCCGTCTTTGTATTCGTACATGGCGCGATAGTAGCGCTCATCGGACACCGCCAGCGATGGATCATCGACGCCGCTCGACGATGGCGCTCCCGCCAGAACGAAAATTCGCGGCTCCACCGCCTTAATCCGTTTGTAGCACTCGACCAGGATTTCGACATAGTGCCCGGCATCCTCGACCGTCACGCGACCGCCGTTTTCGACTGCCAGGTTCTGTTCGTTCCAGATTTCGATCGCCTTGATCTTCGTGCCATACCGCCGAACCATCGCCTCGACGAAATTGCCCATCGTCACCGGATCGCGCGGCAAGCCATTAGTCGGATTGTAGAACGACGGCGCCTTGACGATGCTGATCAACAGATTGAGATTCCGCGCAGCGACGTCATCGACGATGTTATCGAGTTCGCCCCACTTATAATCGCCCGGTTCCGGACCTTCGATATCTTTCCACTGAATCTGCTGACGCACCCAGGTGTACCCCGCAATCTCCGTTAATGTCAGCACCCGCTCACGGTCGGTGTAGTACAGGTGCGCAACCACGCCATGTTCGACCTGTGGCAGCGTCAGCGGGAATGTCAACTCGACTGGCGTTTCGGTCGGCGGCGGGACAGTGGGAGCGACCGTCGGATTATTCACCATCGCTGTTGGCGATGGCAGCGCCGGAGTGACTGGCGCGACGACCGACGGCGCGGTCGGTGCATTGATCACCGCTGTCGGCGGCGGCGTCCCTTGCGCCTGAGGCGCGCCGCCACAGGCGGCGAAGAGCGGCGTCAATACGCCCAACAGCGCGATCAGCGCTGTCTGACGCCAGTAGGAGAGGGGAATCTTCACTGCACTGCTCCTTCGATCCAGAATGAAGCCTGATCGTACAATCAACGTGATCTACTGACCCAGGGGGCAAAGGTAGCAGACCAGGATTATTATAGTCGAGACGCAGACACATGCCGATACAATCGGGCTGAGACGTGTGTGATTCGTCAGTGATACGATATTTCCTGCGAGAGGCAGGGGGTGTTGAAGGCAGAAAGGTGCGAAGGTGGAAGGCGGAAAAGCCGGTTCTTTGATCGGCGCTGGCTTCGACAGGCTCAGCCAGCGCCAACTGCTCTGCAGGTGGAAACGTGGTTATTCAGGTTTGTAGCGGGAAGATCGATGTTAGATCATCTTGTGATCAGCGCTGGCTTCGACAGGCGCAGCCAGCGTCGACCGCTCCACAGGCGCAGACGTGATTGTGCAGGTTCCGGATGTGTCCATTGCCACGGCATTCAGCAAACGACGCACCTGACTCAGCAAGGTATGGCGACTGAACGGTTTCTGGAGAAACGCGACGGTTGGATTATCGCGGCTGATCGATGCCTGACGGGCATAGCCGGATATGAAAAGAATGCACACATCAGGATAGCGCGCCTGCACCCAGGTCGCCAGTTCAACGCCGCTCATTCCAGGCATCACCAGATCGGTGATCAACAGATGAATCGCATGCACGGGCAGCATATCAATGACACGCTGCGCTTCCTGTCCATTGCTTGCCTCGAAGACGGTATAACCGTGATCGCGCAGCATACGCACCGTCAGGCGCCGCACCGCCGGTTCATCCTCGACCACCAGGATCGTTTCGCGTCCGCGTTCCGGTTGGGTCATTGTCTCAGGTTCCTGACGACGCGACGCATCACCGGAGATACATGGCAGATAGACTTCAAACCGCGCTCCCTGTCCTGGCTCGCTCTCAAACCGGATCGTTCCTCCGTGCTGCTGCACAATGCCCAGGCACGTCGCCAGACCCAGACCAGTGCCCTGACCGGGCGCTTTGGTTGTAAAGTACGGCTCAAAGATATGTTCTTTCACATCGTCGGGAATGCCGATCCCGGTATCCTCCACGGCAATGCAAACGTATGGCGCCGATGGCGCTCCTTCCCCCGGCAACTCTACAAGCGACGCAACAACCGTTAGCGCGCCGCCGTCCGGCATCGCATCACGTGCGTTGACAATCAGGTTCATCATAACCTGCTCGAACTGATGCGGATCGATGCGGATCAGACAGGGGTGCGGCGCCGGCGTCCAGGTCAAGCGGATGTCTTCGCCTATCAAACGGAGGATCAGCGGAACCATGCCATCAATCAGCGTATTGACATCAACCGTCTGCGGATGACCCGGCTGGCGGCGCGCAAAGGTGAGCAACTGACGCACCAGCCCGGCAGCCCTGCGGGCGCTTTCCTGGATCGTCTGGACATCTATGTATGCAGGCGAGTCTGGCGGCAGCATCGCTAACGCCAGATCGGCGCTCCCGCTGATGACGGTCAGGATATTGTTAAAATCGTGCGCGACGCCGCCTGCCAGCCGTCCAATCGCCTCAAGACGCTGCGCATGCATCAGTTGCGTTTGAAGCCGTTCGCGCTCGGCCTCTTCCTGCTTGCGTGCGGTCATATCGAAGAAAATCGTTGCAAACTGATCCGCTCCCAATGGCGACACTGAGATGAAGAAGTGCTTCCGCAACGGCTCGAAGTACACCTCGAAATGCGCAGGCTGACCGGTTGCCACCACTGCGCTGAACTCCGCCAGGTAAGGCGGCTCTGATGCGCCGTAGACATCAGTGGCGAGACGATGAATGACATCGCTGCGGCTCACATTAAGGATGCGCTCGTACTGGCTGTTGACATCGAGGATCTCATAGTTGATCGGTCTGCTGTTGTCATCATAGATCAGATGGTGCAGCGCCACGCCCTCGAACATATTGTCGAACAGCGAACGGAAGTGCCGCTCACGCTGTTGAAGCGCGGTTTCGGTGCGCTGGCGATGAATGGCGCTGGCGATCAATTGACCGGTGAGCCGAAA
>JAUQOW010000192.1 GCA_030550675.1 Chloroflexota bacterium | reverse complement strand
GGGGGGTGGAGTATCTGCCCTACTTCCTGTTCAGTTTCGAGCGCCTTGGTGTAATGGGGTTAGGGCGCGATCACGCCCCCTTCCGGCTGGAACGGGTCGAAGCCCTGCGCCCCTGGCAACCGACCGGCACGGTCATCTACCAGGACGGTCAGGTGTTGCAGGGGGCGAATCGCCTGCCGTTCGTTGATGAGACGGCGATTGCGACGTATGTTCGGACGCTTCCCGCTGACCTGCGCCTGATTCTGCACACGCCGCTTCGTCTTCGTGAGCGGGGAGAAGTGCTGCGCACCTTCGACTTTCCGGCGCTCGTCCGTGCAGCGTGCTGGCGGATCGATGCATTGACGACGTTCCACGGCGGCGGTCGGTGGGATGTCGATTATCAGCGACTGATCGATGCGGCGCGCACGGTGGCTGTTGAAAATGCGCAAACACGCTGGGTCGATCTCCAGCGCACCTCGACACGCCAGCAACAGACAGTGCCGCAGGGCGGGATCGTCGGCACAGCGACGCTGCGCGGCGTCAGCGCGGACCTGCGCGCGCTGCTGGCGCTCGGCAGTCTGGTCCACATCGGGAAGTCCTGCACCTTCGGGCATGGGAGCGTGTGGATTGTTGGGATCAAACGGCAGTGATTGATGCATTTGTGACGATCCTGCGTGGTATGCTGGGATCGCCAGCTCTGAAATCTGATCCGGTGCATTGTCTTTTCTGACTTACTGAGCAACGTTTGATAGAACATGGATATTGACAGACCGGGGGCGGATCGAAACAGATGTCATTCTGAAGCGACAATACAGGAACGCTATGACCGATACAGATCGTTTCATTCGCGCAGTGGCGGCGTGTCTGGCGTATGGAACGGACGTTGATGCACGCGCCCTGGAGGAGGCAGTGCATCTGGTGTTGGGCAACGCGCCACGAGCGCCGTCCCGCACTGTGCTTGAGGAATTGCACCGGACTGTGACGGAGCGTCTGCGCGGAGCGGGACTGCCGGAAGAAGCGCACAGGGTGGCGCTGGTCTATGGGGGCGCCACGAAGATCAAGGGGTATGTGTTCGAGGCGCCGAAGCTGCCCGAAATTCGCGGCGCCAGCGCGCTGCTCGAATGGGTGAACGATCACCGTCTCCCCGCGATCTGGCGCGAGACGCTGGGGGAGAGTCTCGGCGAATCGTGCATCATCTACGCTGGCGGCGGCAATTTTCTTGCATTTGCGCCAGCCGCAAAAGGCGCGGAGCTTGCCAGGCGCATCGAGCAGGAGTTTACCTGTCAGACCCTCACCGCAAACAGCGTCGCCGTCGCCGCAACCTTCTCGCTGCTGGAACTGCGCTACGGACGCCGCCCGCTCGACTTCTGGACGGAGGAGTTTCTGGAACGCTGGCGTGACCCTCAATTACGCGCTGAACTTGAGACGTACTACTACACGCCGCTGCCGGGAAGCGCCGTGACGATGCTGACCGATGACGAGATCCGTGCAGCGGTTCCGGGGCGCGCGCTCGAAACTGATGAGATTGGCGCTGTACGGCGCTTCCTGCACCGCAAGCAGTTCGGTGAACTGGTGACGATCCTGGCGACGATGTTCAACCGGCGCCGCGACGAGCGCGCCTATGCCGGCGCGCCACGCACTCTGCCGCTCTACCCGATGCTGCCGTGGGCGGAAAAGTGCGTCAGCAGCGATGTGCGCCCCGCCGAATGGCGCGGGACGGTCGCCGGCGAGGCGCGCGCCTATAGCGAACCCTCAGCGCGCAAACGGTACGTTGGTCAGTTGATTAAGCGCGACGACGACGATCAGACGCGCTGGTACACCTCAACATTCGCCTGGCGCGCGCCCGATGAGCTGCGGGATCGTTCGTGGGAAACGCAGTGGGAAGCGTTTCTCGCTGAGCAAGGCGCCGACACGCCCTACCGCCGCACCATGGATCAGCAGCGCGTTACGCCGCCGCGCGACCTGAATGAGATTGGCGCCGCTTCCCGACCGGATCGCTACATTGGCGTCATTTACGCCGACGGGAACAATGTCGGGCGGTTGATCGCCACCCTGTCGACCCCCGATGACTTGCATCGGACTTCTGCGCATCTGAGCACAGCCGCAGTCGATGCGGTCTTCACGGCGCTGGCGCACTGCCTGCAACCGGCTGCGGTGCGGCGCGAGCGGCGGCTTGTCTTCGTGCATCCCTTCGAGATACTGACTATCGGCGGCGACGATCTGCTGCTCATCGTCCCCGGCAGCCGCGCCTTCGACGTGGCGCTGACGATTGCGTATGAGTTTGAACGCTCCCTGGCGCAGCATCTCCCTGCGCCACCTAATGCCCAGGCGTCACATAAGGTTCACACACGTTATGCTCGTGAAACGCTTATCACGCGGGAACCGTACACGCCGTCGGTCGGGCTGTCGGCTGGCGTGGTGATTGCGCACGAATCGGCGCCGATCTTCTTCCTGCGCGACCTGGTGGAAGAGTTGCTCAAACGCGCCAAACAACTGGCGCGCCGCTACGCCGGGCAACGCGATTACTATTACTACGGCGGCGCAGTCGATTTTATGGTGCTGAAGTCAGTCACGATGGTCGCCGACTCGGTCGAAGCGTTCCGCAAAGCGGCGCTGCACGACGAGAGCGATCGGCGGCTCACCGCGCGCCCTTACGCCTGGCACGAGTTTGCCGGTTTGCTGGAAACGGCGCGGGCGCTCAAACGCGCCAACTTTCCGCGCTCGCAACTCTACCGCCTGCGGCAGGTGATGGAAACAACGCCGGGCGTGATTGCCAGCTCGATGGAATACCTCTATACCCGCGTGCGTTTGAAAAACCTGAGCGAAACACTCATCAACCACATCGAACCACCAGCATGGCGACCGGCAGACGACAAGCTGCGCTGTCCGGCGATCCCGCCCTGGCTGCCGGTAGCGCATCAGGCGTATGAAACGATCTGGACCGATCTCGCCGAGATCTACGATATGGTCTCTTCACCGGGGAGCGGAGATGATCAACATTCAGATTGATCTGGAAGTTCTGAGTGATACGCCGGTGAGCGTCGGCGCTGGCGGCAGCGCCGGCACGCTTGCCGACAAAGTGATCGTGCGCGACAGCCGGGGGCGACCGCTCATCCCCGGATCGCAGGTCAAGGGGCGCGCGCGCCACGCCGCCGAAGCCATTGCAGCAACGCTTGGGCTTGGCGTGCCGCAACACTTCGGTGATGAGACCGATACTGTCATTCGACGCATCTTTGGTTCGCCGCAGCAGCGGGCGCCGCTCCACTTCGCCGGTCTGGTCGCCGACATTGGTGATCATATGCAGATTTCTCCGCAATGGTTGAGCCAGTTGCGCCCCAGCGTGGCGATCAACCGACGGCGCGGCACGGCGGAGGATGAGCGGCTGTTGTTGCAGGAAACGGCGCTGCGCGGGATGCGCTTCGTTGCGCGACCGGCGATTGCGGGAACGCTTCCCGATCTCGGTCATGCGGCGCTACTCTGGGCTGCGTTGCGCGCCGTTGATCGCTGGGGCGGCGCGAAGTCGCGCGGACTTGGATGGGCAACAACGACGATGCGGGTCATGGTCGATGGTCAGGAGCAGGACAACGCGGTTCTTGCCGAGGCGTTGCGCGACTTGGTGCGCAGAGGAGGGGCGTGATGCGCGAGACGTTGCTGATCATCGAGGCGCGTGAGCCGCTCGCCTTCCCGGAGAGCAAGCCGGGCGCGCAGTTTCGCCGCAGCCTGCCGTTTGTGCCGGGTGCGGCGCTGTTTGGCGCGCTCGGCGGCGCGCTGTGGCGGAGCGGGCGCTTCGATGCGGCGCTCCTGCGGCGGCTGCGCTGCCGCAACGCCTACCCGATGCACGACGGCGATGCGTGGGTGCGCCCGTTGCCCGCAACCGCCATCACGCCCAAGGGCGAGAGTCACCCCCGCGACTCGCTGGTGCAGCGGGTGTGCTGGGAACAGCAGACCCCGCCAGCCCTGGTGTATGCTCCGACTGATACGGAAGGGCGTCCCCTGGAGGCGGCGGGGCAGAAGTTCTATACCATCAGGGAAGGGAAACTGGAGTTTCGCGACGTCGCGCAACGCATTCACACGCGCGTGGCGATCAATCGGCGGCGCGGCACGGCGGAGGATCGTCTGCTCTACTCGTTCTTCGCCATGAACGAAACGCCTCCCGGAGCCGATGCGCCAACGCGCTTCATCGGCAGTCTGGCGCTGGTCGGGTCTGATGATGCCGCCAGATGGCAAGAGGTGATCAACGTCATGACCCAACAAGTTGATCGCCTTGGCGCGCGCCAGACGACCGGCATCGGCGGGGTGCGGATCACGCTGCGCGATCGTCCGGCTGACCGCAGCATCCGCGAGCGAGTGGAGGCGCTGACGCAGCGCTTCGAGCAGCGGATTGCGCGCTACCAGGCGCTTGGCGGCGCTGCCTGGGAACTTTCAGGTCCGGTGTTTACTGTCAACCTGATCTCCGATGCCATCCTGCTGCGCGACGGCTGGCTGCCGACCCAGGAACTGAGCGCCGAGATGCTGCGCGACGCCACCGGTATCGAGGCGCGGCTGGTGCGTTCGTTCACGACGACGCGGGTCGTGGGAGGGTGGCATGCCCTCTGGCAGCGCCCCAAAATGTCGCATGTCGCCGTGCGCTTCGGCAGTCTTTACGTCTTCGAGGCGCAGCGCCCGCTGACCGACAACGATTATAAGGCGCTGGAACGTCTCGAATGCGACGGCATCGGCGAGCGCCGCCAGGAAGGGTTCGGTCAGGTGCGCATCTGCGATGATTTTCATCTCGTCGATTGGGAGGAAGGGCATGGATCAACAGAGCAGTGACGAACTGCGCCGCGAGCTGGCGCTCGACCAGGCGATTGGCGCCCAACTCGACGCGCTGGTAAAGCGCGCAAATCGGGCAGTGCTTCAGTTGCGCGGCAAAGAGAAGATGGAAGAGAGTCAGTTGCGCAACCTGCTGGATGCCGCGATGGAGTCTGGCTCGGTTGAGGTGACTGCCGGGTTTATCCGCTATCAGATCGGGCGTGACGATAAAAACATCTGGAAAGAATTCGGTCATCACGTCATCCGCGATCTTGGCGAACTGGGGCGCGAAGAGACCGGGAAGGTGGTTGATGATCTGAAGAAACTGGGCATCGCTGACGCCGATGCGCTCAAGCCGCGCATTCAGGCGCGCCTGATGCAGTTGTACCTGGGGTATATCAATCGCGCCTTTGTGTACGCTAAAAAGACGAATGGCTTCGATCATCTGAAGGAGGTCGTCAGTGTCGCGTGAGCCGATCTATTCCTTCGCCGCGGTGCACAACCGCCTGACGGTGCGCGGCGATCTGCTGGCGCTGACGGCGCTGCGCATCGGCGCAGGACGGGCAACCGAGATCATTGCCAACGACCTGCCAGTGTTGCGCGACGCCTTCGATCGACCCTTCATCCCCGGCGCATCGCTCAAGGGCGCTCTGCGCGCACAGGTCGAAGCCCTGGTGCGCGCCGTGCAGCCTGATCAGGCGTTCGATCTTGAACAACTTGAAGCGCACATGCGCCGGGAGATCAGTCAATTGAAAGAGCAGCACGATGATGATATGAAACTGAGTAAAGCGATCTGGCGCAAGTCAACCCTGATCGACCTGACCTTCGGCGCGCCGTGGGTGGCGGGGCGGGTGTTCTTCAAGGATGCGCACGTTGATCCCCGGCTCTGGTTTGGTCAGTTCGAGTCGCGCAACGGCGTCGGCATCAACCGTGATACCGAAACGGTCGAACAGGGGCTGCTCTACGACTACGAGGTCGTTCCGGCTGGCGTGCGCTTCCATTTTGATCTGGTCGTCGAGAATGCGGCGCCGTGGCAACTGGGCATGCTGCTGGCGGCGTTCAAGCCGTGGCGGCGCGGCGAGGCGCAGATCGGCGGGTTCCGCTCGCGCGGTCTGGGGTATGTGCAACTGGTCGGGCGCGAAGGGCAGGAAGCGCCGGAGATTCGCTACATCGCCGTGCGCGAAGGCGTGGCTGGCGTGGATGACGTTCTCGCCTGGCTCAACGGCGACGGCGAGGCGGTCGGCGCCGATCAGGAGCGGGAGTGGATCGCCGCCTTCCGCACCGTGCTGGAGCGACCTGAGAAGGCGAAGGAGGCGATTGATGCATAAGGCGACCTTTCTCTACGGAACGCTGCGCCTGACCATCCGCCCCGACGGTCCGATCCTTATCAAGGCGGGTGAGACCGGCGGCGGCGATCCGACCCTGCCCGACATGCAGTTCGTGCGCACAAAGTATGCTGTGTCCGACGGCAGCGGCGCGCAGTACGCGGCTGGCGCGATCTATCTGCCCGGTCCCTCGCTCAAGGGAGTGATCCGCGCCCACTGCGAACGCATCTGCCGCACCCTCGACGGCGAAAAGTTACAAACAGAACGGCAAGAGCGCCGTCAGACGTTCGATGACGACGATAAGATACCGGAGGAAGCCCGCCGCATTCCGCTCGCCGATAATCCGCTTGGCGACGGCACGCGGTACAAAGGTCTCGACGATATGCGCTACAACTCCGGTCGGGCTGTCGAAGCGCTGCGCGACAGACTGAAGAGCACCGCCGCCGTTTACCGCCTCTCATCGTTCGTGTCACAACTCTTCGGCAGCACGGCGCTGGCGGGGCGGGTGCGCTTCGCCGACGCCTACGGCAAACACGTGGTCACCGAAGAGCGCAACGGCGTCGCCATTGACCGGGTGTACGGCTCGGTGGCAGTCGGTCCGTTCAATTACGAGACCGTCGTGAGCGGCGAGTTTCCGACGCGGATCGACTTCAAGAATGTCACCCTGGCGCAGTTGGGGTTGTTGGGGCTGGCCCTGCGCGATCTGGCGGAAGGGCGCGTGGCGCTGGGGTTCGGCAAATCGCGCGGACTGGGGCGAGTCACGGCGTCGTTCGACAGCCTCGACATCCTATACCCGACGTGTGTGCTGAAAGAGAATGCGTTGGAGTTGATCGGCAGCACCATCCGCCTGCCCACCGGTCATTTCGGCGGCGTCGGGGCATTTGGCGGCAGCGCTTATCGCGCCTATGACTTCCCGGCAGAGGACACCGCACCGTTGCCAGAAGGTCTGCGCTTCCAGGAGGAAGAAACGATGGGAGTGCGGCTGCGCGCCGAGGGCGACGATCAGGTGAAGGCGATCTGGAAGGCATGCATGCCAGCGTGGCGGCGGGAGATTGGATTATGACCAGCATCGGCTATATGTACCGTTTACGCGAAGCGACCGGCGCCGACGTGCGCCGCGTGGTGCATCAGTGCGTGGGAGTCCCGTGCTGGACATTCGGCGGCGCGTCGTTGTGGGACATTATACCGGAGGATGGGAGCGCCAACCTTCGCCCGATCACAAAACTGAGCGATATTGACCATCTCGACCTCCGCGGCGACTTCGGGCATGCCTTCTCGGAGCGCGCCGAGGTGCGCTGGAAGCGGTTGGACGACGACGCCTACGATGTGCTGATTCTCAGCGAAACTGAACTTTCCATTGAAGGCGCCCGCCCGATCACCTGCGAAGGCGCGCCCTGGGAAATCGAGCGACCGGCAAAGGCAATGATCCTGCAAACCGATAAGCGACCGGCTATCAACTATGTGCTCTACCGTGCGCCGCTGGGTGCGCTGCAACTCGTGCGACTGGCAGGGCTGGCAGAGGAGGAACGACCATGAGCGACGACCGGCGTAACCGTGGCGGTGCACCGCCGCTGCCCAAGCCGTATGATTTTGTGCCGTTTGCGCCGCAGGTCGAGCGCCGCGAACCCGTTGGACATCATCGCTATGCGCACCTGAACGGCGTAGTGCACGCGTGCATCATCGCACGTTCGCCGGTGCACGTCGCCTCTGGTCTGCTCGAACAAACCCGCAATCAGCGGTATCCCCTGGTCAAGGCGCATTTCCGGGTAAATGGTGCGCCGGTCATTCCAGGAACATCGCTCAAAGGGTGCATTCGCAGCATTGTTGAAGCGATCTCACCTTCTTCGGTGAGCGTAACGCGCACCCGTCAACTGCCGCGCGAACTCAAAGCATCGGATAAACCTGAGCGACTGGATGTTGCACAGCGCATCTTCGGCGCTCTGGGGTACCAGGGACAGGTCCGCTTCAGCGATGCCGTCCTCGCCAGCGGGCAAACAGAAATACTGGGCGCGCCACAGTTGTTCCGCCCGCGCCCGGAGGCGCCGATCTATCTGGATGAGCGAGGTCGCCTGAAGGGGCGCAAGTTCTATATGCACGGCAAACTGGCGCCTGGCGACCTGCCGCTCGAAGTGTGCCCTGTCGGTAGTCAGTTCACGTTTCGCGTCGATTTCGAGAACCTGACGCCGGGTGAACTCGGTCTGCTCTTGATCGCGCTTGGTCTCGGCGATCCTCGCTTGTATCCCAAGTTGGGAGGCGGGAAACCGGCGTGTCTGGGGACGATTGAAGTTGTTGAACCACGTATTGAGATCACAGAATCAGTGCAGCAGTGGTATACCGATTTCGACGCGCCTGCAACGCAGGCGGGGGACATCCCGGCGTTGCTTCAGGCAGCGCGTGATGAGCGTCTGGTGTTGGAGGATCAGGTGCGTCGGCTGGCGGGCATTCTGCGTTGGCCCCGCGACGACCGTCAGTGCCCGGATCGGAGTTATTAGGGCAGTTCACATTGACCCGTCGTTCGTTCGGCGCTGGCTTCGACAGGCTCAGCCAGCGCTTGCGGTGCATGCGATGACGCCTGGGAGCGGGTACTATGCGACATACTGGAATGATAAACGACTTAATGGAACGAGCATCCGCTTTTGCACTTGACTTGCGCGCCAAAAAGGTTGACCCAAACGAAGCGCAGAAGGCGCTGGCATATCTGCGCACCCGCAAGGATGGGAAAGCCTTCTTCGCCTATCTGCAGGCGATTGTCAACGACGGTCGCGCCGTTATCCGTTCGAACCAGACGATTGAGTACTACCGCAATCTGCTGGCAGCAAGCCAGCAACATTTGCGCAATCTTTCGCCGCAGGACATGGCGCTCACGCTTGGATGGGCGATCCGTTTGCTCAAGTACTACAGTGCTGTGCCAGAAACAGAGCGTCAACACCTTGACGTTGTGCAGGCTTCTCCTTCGCCGACCGCTCTGTGCGCACCGTCCTCCCCGCCGCGCGCTTCGTCAGAGACCCCGCCTCCACCCGAACCGAAGCCTGCCGCGCGTTCGTCATCCGCTCCAGCGCCTGACGCACCCGCAACGCAAACCGCGCCGCCCGCGCCGCCCGCGAATATTCCCCAACCAGGAGAGGTGTTCACCGACACTGTGCTGGAGGTTGGCGATGATGCCGTCCTGGTGCAGGTAAGAAAC
>JAUQOW010000191.1 GCA_030550675.1 Chloroflexota bacterium | reverse complement strand
ACGATATCCGCACAGCCCGCGCAGCGTTGCGCGGCATTATTTTCGAGACGCCGCTGCTCCCCGATGAACGTCTCTCGCAGGAACTCAACGCTTCCATCTGGCTCAAGGCGGAATGCACCCAACGGAGCGGCTCGTTCAAAATCCGCGGCGCTTATACGATGATCAGTCGCCTGCCCGACGCTGCGCGGCGCCGGGGCGTCATTGCGCCATCAGCGGGAAATCACGCGCAGGGGGTGGCGCTGGCAGCCAGATTGATAGGCTTGCCCGCCACGATTGTCATGCCCGAGCGCGCGCCGCTGACGAAAATCATGGCGACCCAACGCCTCGGCGCAGAAGTCATTCTCCACGGTGCGACGTTCGATGACGCTCAGGCGTATGCCCGCCGCCTCGAAGCGGAACGCGGCATGGTCTATGTGCCAGCGTTCGACCACGAGCACGTGATCACTGGTCAGGGCACCCTTGGTCTGGAAATCGCCGAGGCGTTGCCCGACCTCAGCCTGATCGTCGTTCCAATCGGCGGCGGCGGACTCATCAGCGGGATCGCCCTGGCGCTCAGGGCGCTTCTGCCCCGCGTGCGGATCATTGGCGTTCAGGCTGCTGGCTGTGCTCCGGTGCCGCGCTCTCTCGCCGCTGGAAAACCTGTCGCCGTCTCCGCCGTTCACACCATCGCCGACGGGATCGCCGTCAAACGACCTGGAGAATTGACCCTGTCGATCATTCGGGACCTGGTCGATGACGTGGTGACCGTCGATGACGACGCCATTGCGCGGGCAATCGCGCATGCCGTTCAATACGATCACCTGGTGGTCGAAGGGGCGGGCGCCGCAGGGCTGGCGGCATTGATCAGCGGACAGGTGACGCCGCGCGCTGGAGAGACTGTGTGCATTCCCCTCTGTGGCGGCAACATTGACAGCAACCTGCTGACTCGCGTGCTCGAACAGGTGGCGGTGCGACAGGGACGCTACCTGTTGCTCAAATCAACCCTTGAGGATCGCCCCGGCAACCTGGCGCCGCTCCTCATGCGCGTCGCCGAGTCGGGCGCGAATGTTATCGACATCTTTCACCGCCGCGCCGTCTGGCTGGCGCCGCTCAACCGGGTCGGCATCGAACTGGTGCTCGAAGTGCGTGATGAACAGCACGGGCAGCAGGTGGTTCAACACCTGATCGACTCCGGCTACCATGTCGAGCGCGAAGGCGTCGGCGGATGGCCCGAGTAGCCAGGACGCGGTCATCGGCATCGCCCGGCGGTAATGAAATGGTAATGCGATTAGCGTAAACTGCGAATGACACGCAGATGCCTGATCGTCACTGCATCGGAAAGGGTGCAGTGAGGAGGATAGAGACTATGGGCCAGCGGCGTACCGAAGCTTTTCTCTTGCGTCTGGTCGTCCAGGACGATTCGACGGACCCGGAGCAATGGCACGGTCGGGTGCAGCATGTCGGAAGCGGTGATGAGCAGACGTTTCGGACGCTGCACGAAGCGCTGAATTTCATTCGCCACCGTTGCGAGCGCTCCCAGGAACGCAACGTATCACTCGATGAACTGCCGCCGCCGTTTCCCTGATAGCGCCTCATCCCCACTGCCAGCACGCCCCGCAGCGCTGCCGAAACAGGGAAGACCGCCGCCCGGCGCCATCACGGATTCCTCACAAAAACGCTCATTACTACTCCTGCACTGAGGTCCCTTTGGGGCTTGCCTGTCCTCCGCCAGGGCTTCACAAATTACCCTTGCACTTAAGCCGCCCTACGTTCCGACGCGGCTGGCGCCTGCCGTAGCGCGCTGATGCGTATATGATATAGTACACACATACTGGCATTTTTATACACACGGAATGATTGCTATGCGGACAAACATCGTTCTGGATGGTGAACTTATTGAGCGCGCCCTTCAGGTCACTGGCTTGAAAACCAGGCGCGAAGTCGTTCACGAGGCATTGCGCACGCTGATCAGACTGCATGAGCAGGCGGAGGTGCGCGCTCTGCGCGGTGCGTTGAAGAAAGGCGCACAGCCACCGCGTTCAGGCTCCATAACCGAACAGCGCATCCCCCTGCTCCATCATGATAACGACTTCGACGGATGCGAGGCGCACCTGGGTCTGCGCGTCGTACGCCCGGAAGCGCTCTCGTGAGTCTCCCCGCGATGCTCGCACGCCAGGCGTCATCTTATGATCTGCTCTCACCACTCGCAGATATGTGACCTCTTCGTGTATAATAACGTTAAGAAATGGTTGGCAATCTTACACTCGAAAGGAACACGCGCAATGTCGGATCAACCCCTGCACACGCTCCAGCTTCGTCACAGACACCCTTCAGGGGCGGAAGAATGGTCATGTCCGCACTGTGGTCGTCGTCTGCTCATCCACCTGGCGCCAGTCCGCCGCCGGACGGTTCTGGCGCAGGGAGACCCCTCCGCACTGCACGTCGGCGGCGGCGGTTCCCGCCAGACGACTCACGCGCCGCTTCGCCTGACCCCCGCTCGCGATCTGCCGGTCGTTTTCGATGAGCCGGGGCACATCCCGGTGACCGACGCCTTGCTCCCCTGGATCCGCTGGATGGATCAGGCAGGTTTGTAGTCCTCAATCACCCCTTCCCCTTATCAAGCGTGAGCGCTGAGTGAGCGCAGCGTGTGCGTCGCGCGGAAGTTCAGTCGCTCACGCGCCGCTCTTCGCTGTCTCCTATCCTATCGCGCGTCAAACCTGTCAGTCGCGTAAGTCAAACTTGTGACGTTGCGCACTGGTTGCGCACTCGTCGCCAAGCGCGTCGTGAGCGGCGCGGCGTAGCATGCTCTTGCGCGTAAGCGACGTATTGTAAGGTAAGGACAAGGGAGGTCACAACTATGGCAGTCGCAACTGCAAAACGAGAACTGGTGGCGGCAAAGGGAGCGGAGGTCGAGAAGGAAGAACTGGCGATTGAAGAGTTGCAGGCGGCGCTGCTGGAGCGCCTCGAAGCGGCGTATGAGGAGGCAAAGGCGAGCTGGAAGCCGGAAATCGCTGCGCCGACCAACTGGTGGGACATCATGGCGGTCGGTCCGTTCTCCGCGCCGGTCGATCTCGGCTTCCCCAAGCCTAACCCGATTGTGCGGGTCGGTCAGCAGGCGGTGATCTTCTCGGTGTTGTTCCTCAACCCGACCCCGCCGCCAGCGCCATCGCCGATGCAGATCATCGGCGGCGCCCTGCTGCCCTACCGGATCACGTACCACACCAACAACGTCATCACGATGAGTCCCGACGCGGCGCTGAGCGGAACGGTGAACGGCAATCTGTCACCCGCCCCGTTCCATCTCAATGCCATCGTGCTGACGCCAACCACGCCGGGGTTATATGAAGTCCATCTGCGCGCGCAGATCCTGACGGCGATGAACACCACGATGGTCCCGTTCGCCGGGTATGCGTCGCGGGTCGACTCGATCCACGCCTCGATCTTCGGTCCTGGCGGCCTTGCCATTCGCTTCGAGCAGCCGGTGCGCTTCGACGTGTACGCATAAGGCGCAGGTCGGTCGGTAATCGGCGCAGGGGGCGCCAGTGCACTGCACCATCGCCCCCTGCGCCCTTTCAGGGAGCACAACCATGAACGATGACCGTCTCCGCGCTGCGCGGGCGCGACTCCTGGTGCGCCGTCTGGCGCCGATGTTCCTCTACAACCCCGCCTATCGGGTGAACGTGGTCGATTTTGGCATCCCGATCCGCGCCGGGTCGACTGACGAACGCCCGACAATCCGTTTCCACGTGCCACGAAAGCTCTCCCGCGCTCAACTCGAACGCGCTGGCATTGAAGCGGCGCCGCGACAGATCGGTGAATTCGTCACTGATGTGATTGAGGGCGCCTATGTGCCGCACGTCTGGGGCTGGTGGCATCCCCCAAAACCGCCTGTCAGCGGACCGCGAGCGCGCCACGATCCGATGCGCGGCGGGATCAGCGTGTCGGTCGCGCGCGACTTCAGCGCAGGCGCCCTCGGCGGGCTGGTGCGCGATCGCGCCACTGGCGAGCTGATGATCCTGAGCAACTGGCACGTGCTTGCCGCCGAACGCTGGGTTTCCGCGGGATTGCCGATCTGCCAGCCGGGGCGACTCGACGGCGGTACGCCGCATGATGTCGTGGCCACGATGACGCGCCACGCGATGCGGCAGAAGATCGACGCTGCCGTGGCCGCGCTGACGGGAGATCGTCCGCTGATTAATGAACAGCTCAACATCGGTCCGGTCAGCGGCGTGGCGCTGCCGCGCCTCGGCATGCGCGTCACCAAGTCTGGCCGCACGACCGGCGTGACGGAAGGGATCATCACCGGGGTTGAAGGACAGGCGCGGCTGTGGTATGGTTCAATGCAGCGCGCCATTGAGCACGTTGTCACCATCGTTCCTGCCCCCGGCAAGCGCGAAGTCAGCGCGGGAGGCGACTCTGGCTCGTGGTGGCTCGACGCCGAAACGCGCGCAGCGGTCGGGTTGCACTTCGCTGGCAGCGACAATCCGGAGCAGGCGCTGGCGATTGAGATGCTGAGCGTTCTCGACGCACTCAATGTCGATATTGTCACTGAACGACCGACGGTGACCGCGCGGCGCCGACCGGAAGCAGTGGTGCGAGAAACGTGGCCGGCGGTTGAACGTGAGATGCTGGCGACACTGGAGACGCTGGCGCGATGAGCTTACAATCGGCGGCATAGTGGCGCAAGGCGCGGCGGGTGCGCGATCGGTTGATCGCGCGCCTCAGCACGCACCCGGCAGTCACCAATATCGACATCGGGTTGCTCGATCCTCCCGAAGCGGGAGTGATCGGCGTGCGCATTCATGTGCGCGGCAAACCCGATGACTTGAGTGTTCCAGCGGAGATCGACGGCATTCCAGTGGGTATTGTGCGGGGAGACTATCGCCTGCAATGACCAGGGAGACGGCTTATGACTGTGCGCGAACGACTGTCGTCCGACAACGATCCGCGCAGCGGCGGATGGGATGATGACACCAAGTGGAGCGAGCGCGCCGCCTTCCGTATCGCCGTTGAGTCGCGCGAAGTGAGCGAAGGGCGACTGGTGTGGCGCACGCGCGCCTACCACGAGGAGCACGACCAGCGCAGGGTCTGGACCGGCGTGCCGGACAAGGCGCTGCTCGAATGGATCCACGATCAGCTTCGGCAATCGATTGGCGACGCTGTTCCCTCGCTGATCAGGCGTCTCCCCGCCAGCATAGCGCCCGCCACGCCAACGTCTGCGGCTTCCTCCGACGATCTCCAGCAGATTCCGGGGATTGGACCGGCGATTGCGCGACGGTTGCGCGCCGCAGGAATTACCACGTTTGCGGCGCTGGCGGCGTGCTCACTGGTCGACCTGGCTGCCTGGACGGGCCGCTCCACCGAGCAGATTACCCGGATGGGATGGATCGAGCGCGCCCGCGCCCTGGCGCACCCGGCGCCGCCAGCCGCACCTGCGTCGAAACCAACGCTGGCGGGAGAGGCGCAAGAGCCGCTGGACACGTCGCCAGCCAGGGCGACGATCACAGAAGCGGAAGAAGCGCTGCCGGTCGCGGCGGGAGCGACGACTTCCCCAACGACAAGGGAAGCGCCAGTCGCCGAACCCGAAGAGGCGCTCGCCAAACCGGTCACGGAGGAAGCGGCGCTCGTGGAGGCAGTGGCAGCGGAACCTGCGGCAGTGATGGAAACGTCGCCGTCTGGAGAAGAAGCGGAACACCCGCCAGTGATGGAAGCGCCGCCGGTTGAGACAACCATTGCGGAACCGCTTGCAACGGAAACGCCAGCGGTCGAAGCGACGAAAGCGGAACCTCTGGCAGGAACGGAGGCGCCGCCGTCAGGAGCGGAAGAAATCCAGGAGGCATGGAAGATGATGATCGAAGAGTCGCCGATCGTATTCGCCGCCATTCTGCTTGATGAAGAGGGAGAGGTGCGGGACGTTCGCCTGACCACAACTGGCGAGCAACCGCCGGAGTGGAACGACCAGCAGGTGGCGCGGTTCTTTATTGAGACCGGAGCGCCGCTTCCCGACCAGGTCGCCCACGTGAGCGTTCATCTCGACGATGTGCACATTGATACCGTCCCCGCACCGCGCGGAAAGGGCGTCGCCTCTCGATTGCACGCAACCGCGAGAGTGCGTCTTGAAGAGGAGGAGGCGGCAGACCCACGGCGCACGACATGCCACGTTTTCCTTCTGGCGTATGATCTCGCCGCTGGCGAAACGCACGTTCTGAGCACAACGAGCATTGAATGCACGGCTGGCGCTCCCGATGTCCCGGTTGACCTCGATGCCGACCTGCCCGAGGTTGGTCGGTACCAGTTGCTGATGGCGGCGCTCATGCCCGAAGCGCGCGCCCTGAGCGTCGTGTCAGGACCGCGATTGCGGGTGACTCCGTAAACGGCGATCATTCCGTTTTTTCGAGCGCCCGCCGCACAAAGGCTTCGAGATCGTCCGACGGACTCAGACCTAGCTGACTCTTGAGCGTCGTCACGCACATCTGGTACTGGCGCATCGCCAGATGACGCAACCCCTGCGCCGCGTAGCAACCGATCAACATCCGATGGGCGTCCTCATCGCAACTGTCAACGGCGAGCGCCCGCTGGCTGAGCATAATCGCCGTCGGATAATCTTTGCGTTCCTGGTACGCCCGCGCCAGTTGATGGAGCGCCTCAAGATACGCCGACTGGAAAACGATCCGCCGCTCCTCCGCCCAATCCTCATAGCGTTCTTCCGCCATATAGTCGCCCTGATACAGATCAATGGCGCGTCCATACGCCTGAAGCGCAAGCTCGACATCGCCGCGGCTCAAGGCGGAACGCGCTGTCGCAATCGCTTCTTCAAACTCGTCAGAGTCGACCCACAACGGCAGATCAGGCGCGAGCAGGTAGCAGTCGTTCACAAAAAGCACCACCGGAACGTCTCCCATAACACGTTTGAACGTCTGACGCAGACAGTAGACCGCCTGGTGCAGGCTACGCCGCGCCAGCTCCGGTTCTGAGTCGGGCCAGAAGAGTTCGGCGAGGCGCTCTTTTGAGATCGGCAGATGACGATGAGCGACCAGGAAACGGAAGAGCGACCGCGAACGCACCCCTTCCCACTGATCGACCAATACATCGTTGTAGTACACACGCAACGTCCCCAAGGTGTAGACGGTCAATCCTGCCGTATGCGGCGCCGACTCAGACGCTGCTGGCGCGCCGGATGACGCTGACGAAGGCGGCGTTGCATCGGCAGGAGGCGATGTTGTCGCATCGGTGAACTGCGCCGTAACAGCCGATTGATCGTCCTGCACGGCGACGGATGGTTTTGCCGCTTCCACAGGGATCGGCTCGTCAATGACAACCGGCTTATCGGTCAGCATATCAGGAGAGGGTGAACGCTTGGGCGGAGCAGGAGGACCGAAGACGGCGCGCCACCAACCGAGGAAGCGCTGCACCAGCGATGGCGAACGGTTGGCGAGCATCGGCGGCGGTAGGGGCAGGAGTTCGATGTCGATCCAGGTCCACGTTTCGGGATCGGTCTGGCTGTGCGAAGCGATATGCTGATGGATAGCGATCAGGCGACGCATGAGTTCGGCGCGGACTTCGTTGACGGCGGCTTCGCCCTCGGCGCGGTCAATGCGCCCCTGAGCCATCACCTGCTGCCAGCGCGCCGCTTCAGCGCAGAGTTGCGCGGTCGCCGCCAGCAACCCGCCCGGCGGCGCGGTATCCGCTATGTCGAGACACAACTGAGCGCGTTGCAAATACGTTCCTGCTGCGCGATAATCGCCCTGGCGGAGAGCAACCAGCGCCACCCGCCACGCCAGCAAGCCGCAGATGTGCGGATCATCGATCTGTTCCGCAATGTTCAACGCCGCCAGCGCCCGCGCCATCGCCAGATGCGCGTGCCCCTGGCAGAGATGGAGTTCCGCCTGCGCCGCCAGCGTTCGCCACTGACCGTCTACGTCGTTCGTCGTCCGAAACACCACTTCCGCCTCAGCCAGCAGACTGAGCGCGCCACTCCACTCCTGGCGCTGGAACAGATTCAGCGCCTGACAGTATGCCTGCCAGCCGGGTCGGTCCCGTCCGGTTCGCCGGGGTCGGTGCGGCGCACCGTGGTCTGGAGAGGTCATACGCCCTCTTTTCACGAAGTTCCGGGTCATTATTGCTGGCAGTGACAAAAAGATCAGACGAGCCTGCATCAATACAGGCTTTGCAACGTCTGTAAAGGCATTTGAGCAAAGCGAGCGGCGACCGGAAACGTATTCTGGTTTCAGCGCGCGCCTCGTTGCAGACAGTGTTGAAGGGGGTATGGGGCATCTGCAGCGGACAAGGCGCTTTAAACCTCCGTATGTAGTATAACGCAGCCCTTTGCAGAATCAACGTTGAGGTTTTGTTAGGGTACAGGGTGATTGGTCAGGAAACGACGCTTCGGCTGCCAGCGATTGATGAGGATTAAGAAATCAATGCGGCATACCCTTGCTGCTGCGCCGCGCAT
Source organism: Chloroflexota bacterium (assembly GCA_030550675.1). GTDB lineage: Bacteria > Chloroflexota > Chloroflexia > Chloroflexales > Roseiflexaceae > Roseiflexus. The sequence goes on along the minus strand of JAUQOW010000191.1, from coordinate 877 downwards.
CCTCATGAGCGGGCTAAAGCCCTCACTCAGTACATTGAAGCCCCGAAGGGGCTTTCACAATCTCAGCCAGGGCTTCAACCCGCAGCGCCCAGGAATGTCGGACCTGATTTTTCTCGATCTCCCTGCCCGTTTCTCCCGCAGGCGGGCGAATGGGGAGATCGGGCATACTGATGACCAAAGCATCGGCGATAACAAAATCGCTACCATTTCGCTCACATGTTGCCCCTTGTCATAACGATGCCGATATGCTATGTCACTACCAGTGCGCATATCTATGCGCAGCGTCGAATCTCTTTTCTGACGCTCGACCTATGCCGCGCATCCGCTTGTTGAGCGCAGAGCCGCGCCCCGCCCGCGCACTCGTCGTTCCCTACGCACGTCATTCGATGCAACCTATCCTTTTCCTTTCCATCCACAAACGGCAAGGAGGCTGGCAATGCTGAACGCACTTTCCCCCGCTCGTTCTCTCAGCGTTCGGCTGGCGCTGTTCACCATCGGGATTGCACTGATGGCGATGCTGGCGCTGACCCTGTTGACTAACCAGGTCGCAACCGAGAATGCCATTGCGTCTGCGCGTCATCAGGTCGACACGCAGACGCTCAATGGCATCGAGCGCATTGAAATGTACCTTCAGGATCGACGCTCCGGCGTGGCGTTGACGGCGCAACTGCCGCTGGTGCGCCTTATGCTCTCCAATCAGGAAGACCCCGAAGCGCGCGCACGCGGTCAATCCGTGATCAACGCCGTACAGAGCACATTCAACTATGAGACGCTATCACTCCTCAACACTGCCGGGCAGACTGTGCTCAGCACCAACCCGGCATTGCTTGGTCAGGATCGCAGCCAGCGCCCAGAAGTGATCAGCGCGCAACGCGGA
>JAUQOW010000190.1 GCA_030550675.1 Chloroflexota bacterium | reverse complement strand
CCGCAGCGTCAGGTTCGCGTTCTGCACCGTCGTCGCCTGGGCGCGCTGAATAGTGCTCTGGAAGTAATCAACGATCTTTTCCGGGCGATCAATGTAGTCGGCAGCGCCGCCGGAGCGGTTTGCCATCTCGATCAACAGGTCCTCGTTCCAGTCCTTGCCGACGCCAAGCGCCGTGATCGGCACATTCCGCCGTCCAGCGTCTTCAGCGCGCCGCAGACAGTCGGACTCGTTCTCCGTCTGACCATCGGTGAGCAGGATCAGGCGGCGCACCATGTGCGGCGGTCCTTTATCAATCTCGCGTAGACCCGCTTCGACGGCTGGCGCAATCCGGGTGCCGCCGCTGTCGCGCACCCGATTGACGCGATCAGCCAGATCAGCAGGGTTTGTCACGGGGGTGGCTGGAATCAGGACCTCGGTGCGATGATCGAAGATAACGACCGAGACGACGTCCTGCTCGTCGAGCATTTCAATCGCCCGAATCGTCGCCCGCCGCACCCGGTCGATCTTTTCGCCCTTCATCGAGCCGCTGCGGTCGATCACAAAGCAGACATTGACCGGAGCTCGCACCTGTGTCATCACCTGACCAGGCGTGACTTCGATCAGCATATATGCAACTTGCGGCGTCGTCGCCGCCGCCATATACGGGCGCGCCAGCGACGCGCGAACGATAACCTCGCCCGCCATAGATTTCTCCTTCGGCGACTCGCCACGTCATCGCCATACGTTGGGTAAAGTATACCACAGCGCCGCTTCCGGGCATCCTGTGGTACAATTGGCGCAGGAATGCGGTTCCTCTGCAAGGAGCGCATGCAGAGCGCCATATGTCTGATCTGCTCGCGCCGGAAACGATCATCCACGGTACGCACGCTGAGTATCGTATCATCTCACTGATAGGCCGCGGCGGAATGGGGGCGGTCTATCGCGTTTTGCGCCTGGCGGACGCGACGATCTGGGCGTTGAAAGAGATGCGCCCGGCGGAAGACCTGCCAACTGCGGAACTTGAAGAGAACCGTCGCCTCTTCTTTCAGGAGGCTGAACTCCTCAGCAAACTCAGCCATCCGGGGTTGCCGGTCGTCGCTGAGCTGTTCGAGTATCAGGGGCGCCCGGTGATGATTATGGAGTTCGTGCCGGGTCAGACGCTTGAACATCGCATGCGGGACGCCAATGCGCCATTGCTCGAACAGCAGGCGGTCGGCTACGGCATTCAACTGGCGCGGATCCTGCACTACCTCCATACGCGCACGCCGCCGATCATCTATCGTGACCTGAAACCATCGAATGTGATGCTGACCCCGGAAGGAGTGCTGAAGCTGATCGACTTTGGCGTAGCGCGGACGTACAAGGCGCGCAAGGCGAAAGATACGATTGCGATGGGGTCTGCGGGGTATGCGCCGCCGGAACAGTATGGCAAAGGGCAAACCGATGCGCGCTCCGACGTATATGCGCTCGGCGCAACGCTGCTCCATCTGTTGACCAACCTGCCGCCCATCCCATTGCAAACACCTACGAAAGGAAGCATCCGCAAACTCAACCCGTCCGTCGATGCGCGTACTGAGGAAGTGATCATCAAGGCGATGAACCTTGACCCCTCGCGGCGATTCAGCAGCGCTCGCGAATTCGAGGAGGCGCTCCATCGTTGCCTTGATGCGCCGTTTGTCGATCCGGTCGCGCGCGCTACCCCTCCGCCGCCGATCATTCCGCCGGTTGTGGCGCGCCCGTCGGTCGAAACCATCCTGCAGGCGCCGGTGACGCCGGTGGCGCCTTCCGCCACGCCGCCGGCGCCGCCTGCTGCACCATCGGAAGGTCACACATGTGCGCGCTGCGGGCGGATCAATAAGCCGAATGCGCGTTTCTGCGCCGGATGCGGCGCGCCGCTCAGCGCCGCTATTGCCGCGCCGCGCCTGATCGTCACCTCGCCGCGCAGCACCTTTGAGCAGAAAATTGAGCGCACGCCGCTGCGCATCGGTCGCCGCGACCCGCGCCAGCACCACTACCCGGAACTTGACCTGGCGGAGCATGACCGCGGCATTGCGTCGCGCCACCACGCGATGATCGACCGCAACGGCGATCATTACATTCTGGTCGATCTGGGGTCCACCAACGGGACGCTGGTGAACGGAACGCCGCTGCCGCCGCATCAGAAGCATCACCTGCGCTCCGGCGACCGGATCAGGATTGGCGAAGTGGAAATCGAGTTTCGCTGGGGGTAGGATTGATGACGAACAAGACGCCGCGCGTTCTTATTCTCCGCGCTGCTGGCATCAACCGCGACGCCGACGCCGCGCTGGCGATTGAGCTGGCGGGAGGACGCCCGGAGATAGTCCATATCAACCGATTGATCGCCGGGGAACGACGCCTGATGGACTATGCGATGCTGGTGATTCCTGGAGGATTTTCCTACGGCGACCACCTGGGCGCGGGAAAGCTCCTGGCAGTCGATCTGATCCATTGCCTGGGCGATCAGATGGCGCGCTTCATCGCTGATGGCCGCCCGGTCATCGGCATCTGCAACGGCTTCCAGGCATTGGTGAAAGCTGGCATTCTGCCCGGCATTCGCCTGGATGACGGACGCGACGCACTGCAACAGGCGACGCTTACCAACAATGCTTCGGGACGCTTTGAGTGCCGCTGGGTGCATCTGGCTGCCGATCCGACCAGCGTTTGCGTCTTTACTCGTGGCATCGAACGCCCGATTGAGGTTCCGGTCGCGCATGGCGAAGGGCGCTTCGTGACGCGCGACGCCGCAACCCTCGCCGCGCTGCGCGCCGCTGGTCTGGTGGCGCTGCGCTACGTCGCGGCTGACGGCGGTCCGCCCTCATACCCGGAGAACCCGAACGGTTCCGAAGATGACATTGCTGGCGTCTGCAACCCCGGCGGCAACGTGCTGGGGCTGATGCCCCACCCGGAGAATGCGGCGCTGCCATACCAGCATCCGCGCTGGACGCGCGAGCCGCTGCGGAACGAAGGGGACGGACTGATCATCTTTCGGAATGCGATCAGGTATGCGCGGGGGATGTGAGCGTGAGGAGGCGTGCGCTCACCGGAACCACCGTCGCCTCAGTTCTTCAAAGAACCCTTCGGCGCGCAGAGCGTCGAGCGCCTGATTGACGGCTTCGTGCAGGCGATACGCCTCCGGCGCAACGGCGATGACATACGGCTCGAAGGTCAGCGCCTGCGCGACGCGCAACTCCGGCGCGCGGGCGATGGCAATCAGAGCTGCCGGATGGTCGACGATCACAGCGTCTACCTCGCCGCGCTGCAACGCCGCCAGCGCCTCGTCGGGCGCGTCGTAATCGGAACGCAGCGCAAATGTCGCCCCTTCCGCCAGGCGACGCCGCGCCAGAGTGTCGGCATCGGAACCAAGCGCCACGCCCACCACGCGCCCGGCAAGGTCCGCTTCCGAGGCGATCAGCGAATCTGATCGGACTACCAGCATCTGCCCGGCATCGAAGTAGAACCGCGAGAAGCGCGCGCGCCAGCCGAGTTCCGGCGCGTAGGGCAGGGCGGAGATCGCCACATCGGCGCGCCGCGCCGCCAGATCATCGTAGATCGAGTCGAGACCGGTGGGGATGAATTCAACCTGAACGCCGAGACGCGACGCAATCGCCTGCGCCAGATCGATGTCGTAGCCGACGGGTTGCCCATCCTCCATCCAGGTGAACGGATAGAAGCCAAGATCGACCGCCACCCTCAGGGTTCGGCGTTGCTGCACTCCAGCCCACACCGGGTCAAGCCCTTGACCGGCGACATTCACCCCCGTTTGCGCGCTCGCCGCCAGCGCCGCATACCCGACGATGATCAGCAGCGCCATCAGATCAAGCCAGCGCCATCCGATGCGTCGCCGCAGCATCCGCACGATCTCTCTCATCGTATCTTCATATAGATGTCTTGATCGCCTGTCTTTATTCAAGTATACTTTAACCAAATTCCGGTGGAAACCTTTCACACCTGCGGTTGTTCTCCCGTCGGTTCTGTTGTTTTCCATACATACTGGCAGCGCGACGACATTGATCGTCGATGGATGAGCGTTAGTTTCAGGGAATGTGGTGATACCTATGCAGGACCCGCGTCATATGTCGCAACCTCCGGTTCAGCAGACGGCGCCTCCGCCGTATCCCGTCCAGTCGCCATATCCGTACTATCACACGCCGCCGCGCGTCGGCGCCGCCGGTCGCTTCGCCCGGTTGATGCGTTTGCTCCTGCGGCGCGCGCTCTACAACCTGGTGCTGCTGGGGCGAGCGATGCGACCATATGCGCTGACTCTGGCGGTTTCGTTCGTGCTGCTCAGCGTCATTGGCTGGATGAGCTGGCAACTCTGGGGACCCAAGCCGGACGGTCCGACGTTTACCCGCGCCGACTCCATACCTCCTGCGCCAGCCGTGCTTAACTATCTTCAGGGACGCAAAACCTTCAATGCCGACCTGATGTGGGACTCGTTCAGCACAGAGTATCAGACGGCGCGGTTGAATGCTGGCGCTTCCAAAGCCACGCTGCAGTCGCAGGCGAACATTGAGAAGAACATGGGGCTGGTATACAATCGCTACGATTATATCGGCGGCATCCCGCTTGACGACGGCGGTTCGATGTATTTCTACGCAGTACAGGTATCGCTCCAGAGTCAGAGAGCCAAGGTGCCAATGATCATCACCGCTAATCCCGAAGGCAAGATCATCAATATCATCTCGCCGCTTGATCGGTTGTCACAGAATAACTGACCCGCTGTTACGGTTTGATATGAGCGGCGCGCACGCGCCAGAGATGGGAGTTGAAGCATGGCTCTTGAACCGTACCGCCCCAGCGTCGATCCACGCTACCGTGATGAACTTGATCGTGAACTCGACCAGAAGATTGATCAGGCGCTTCACCGCTGGCCCTGGAAAGTGCGGCGCTTCATCTGGCGCGTGCTGATCGTCGTCGCTGCCGTCTGGTTGGTGATCAACCTGACGCCGCGCGCCGTCGAGTTCGTGATGACGAACGACATGGGCGCTGCGATCATTCAGGTGCTGCTGATCGGTCTCTACCTGTTCTTCTTCATCGGCTTCCAGTTCTTTCTGATGTTCTACTTCATGGGGCGCACCCGCATCTACTGGCTCAAGCCAGGGGAGACGGGCATCGGCTTCAAGGATTACAAGGGCAACCCGGAAGTTCTGGAAGCGGCGCGCCGGATCGTGACGCTGCTCAAGGGCGCCAAAGAGTTCAAAGAAATGGGCGGCGAAGTCACCCGCGGCGTGCTCCTGATCGGTCCCCCTGGAACCGGGAAAAGCTACATGGCGCAGGCGGTGGCGACCGAAGCAGGCGTGCCGTTTGGCTACTTGAGCGCTCCTTCATTGACCTCCGCCTGGATGGGTATGGGCAACATGAAGGTCATGCTGCTCTACCGCAAGGCGCGTAAACTGGCGCGCGAATATGGCGCCTGCATCATCTTCATCGACGAAATCGACGCAATCGGCATGGCGCGCAGCCCGACGCTCGCCGGTCAGGGGGCGATGGGTATGTCCCCCGATCCGAACCACGGCGGTCGCTCGAATGTGGTCATGGGGCTTGGCATGGGCATGGGCGCAGGCAGCGGTCTGCTCAACGAATTGCTCATCCAGATGGACCCGCCGCCCCACGAGCAGTCGTTGACCGGCAAGATCCTGCGCTTCCTGGGGCTGCGCCGTAAGAAGGCGGAGATGCCGCCGGTGCTGACGATGGCGGCGACGAACCTGGCGGAAACGCTCGATGCGGCGCTGCTGCGACCGGGACGCTTCGACCGCAAGATTGTCGTGGACCTGCCCGATGCCGATGGACGCAAGGAGATCATTGAGTATTATCTGGCGAAGGTGAAGCATGAGCCGATGCCGATTGACCGCATGGTCTCCGATACGATCGGGTACTCGCCGGTGGCGATCAAGTTCGTGATCAACGAAGCGGTGATCCATGCGCACTTCGACGGGCGCTCGGCGATCAACTACTGGGACTTCACCCGCGCGCGCGAGACGCATGAGTGGGGTCTGCGCCAGCCAATTCGCAACATGTCGTATGAGGAGCGCCGCCGCCTTGCGTACCATGAAGCCGGTCACGCCTACGCCGCCGTCAAGCTGCTGCGCAAGGAGCGCCTGACGAAGGTGACGATTGTGCGCCACGGCTCGGCGCTCGGCTTCGCCGCCTGGAAGCCGGAAGAGGAAATTCACACCCGCACGAAGGACGAGCTGCTCGACCGGATCAAGATCGCGCTCGCCAGCCGCGCCGCTGAAGAGATCTTCCTCGGCATCCAGATGAGCGGCGTCACCAGCGACCTGCAGAACGCCACCGGTCTGGCGACGTTCATGGTTGGCGCATACGGCATGGACAACAGCCTCTACTCGCACCTGACCTTCGGGATGCAGGGGCTGGCAAGCCCTGACATCAAGATGCGCGTTGAGGCGATCCTGAATGAGCAGTATCGCCAGGTGAAGGCGCTGCTCGAGAGCAACAAGGAGGCGGTCATCGCCATCGCCGAAGCGCTGATCCTGCGCAACGAACTGACCGATCTCGACGTGAACGAGATTCTGGCGCGCGTCGAAGCCGAGCATCCGTTTACTGATCCGCGCACCGTGCAGCGCCAGCAGTTCGGTTTCGTCGCTACCCGCACCTTGCCAGAACCGGTCAGCGTCAGCCGCCGCTATACCGGTGCGCGTCGCCCCGCTGATGCGGTCAACGTCCCTGCCGCCACTCAGCCGACTTCTTCCCAGCAACCGCAGGCATCGGCTGAATCGGGCGAAGAGCAGTCGTAGCCGCCAGGACCCTTGAGGTCGAGCGACACCTTGAAGTGGGCGCGGAACCTTCCGCTGGCAATACGTGACGGTAGGAACGAATCCGCGACAGAGACCTCAAGGGTCGGCGACATTTTTCGCCCTGATACGCTGCAACTTCTACGTTCCCATGTACGGGCAGGCGGTTCGCCTGCCCGCGCGTTATCCTGGGTTTCGCTTCGTCTTCCTATAACGCAGCATGGGCTTATGGCCATTCGCCAGGGCGCGCGCGGCGCGCCCCGCCTGCCACTTTCCCCCGTTCCACGGGGAACGTGCGCCCGATCATCTCCGGGCGCGCCAGCGGCGCGCTCCTACCTGCCGCCTTCCCCTGTTCTACGGGGAACGCGCCCATGGTCATGCAATCGGGCGCGCCAGCGGCGCGCCCCTGCCTGCCGCCTTCCTCCGTGCAATGAAATACCATCTTCCACCTTCGCACCTGCAACCTTCAACCCCTTACGATGGTGTCATCCCCATATGACAGGATTGCTATCCGCGCATCTTGCAGGATAGTCCGCATTCCGCTATAGTAGCGCCAGGAAAGTGTCGAACAGGGCGCCTGCTTTGCTATGCGTGCGTTGATCACCGGCATCAATGGGTTCGTCGGCGGACATCTGGCAGAACATTTGCTGACAACCGGCGCCTGGGAGGTCGCCGGTCTTGCGCGCCAGCCCGCGCCTGCGCTTGAAACGCTTGAGGGGCGCATAACCTACATCGCCGCCGATCTCAACGACCGCGATCAGACGGTTGTGGCGCTTGCCAGTGTTCGACCCGATGTCATCTTCCATCTTGCTGGTCAGTCGAATGTTCCCCGCGCCTTCGCCGACCCGCACGCGACGGTGCAAGCCAATATCGGCGCGCAGCTCAATCTGTTTCTTGCCGCGCTGCACTTGCGAATCGATCCGTTGATCATTGTCGCCAGCAGCAACGAGATCTATGGCATGGTGCGTCCTGAAGAGCTGCCGCTGACCGAACAGACGCCGCTGCGTCCAGTTAATCCGTATGCCGTCAGCAAAGCGGCGCAGGACCTGTTCGCGTACCAGTACCATATCAGTCACCGTTTGCGCACGATTCGGCTGCGACCGTTCAACCACATCGGTCCGCGGCAGACGGAGGCGTTCGTTGTGCCTGCCTTCGCTGCGCAGATTGCGCGGATCGAAGCCGGGCTGCAACCGCCAGTGCTGCGCGTCGGCAACCTGGCGGCGGAACGCGATTTCAGCGACGTGCGCGACATTGCGCGCGCCTATGAACTCGCCGCACTCTACGGCGAAGTCGGCGCGGCGTATAATGTCGGCAGCGGACAGGCGGTCAGCATCCGACGCATCCTGGATATTCTGCTGACCTTCAGCACGCACGACATTCAGATCGAACCGGATCCATCGCGGATGCGCCCTTCCGATGTGCCGTGCGTGGTGTGCGACGCTTCGCGCTTTCGCGCCGATACCGGATGGACGCCGCGCATTCCGCTGGAGCAGACCCTGTTCGACACGCTTGAATACTGGCGTTTCCAGGTACAGGAGCAACCATGAAGGCAGTCATTCTGGTCGGCGGTCTTGGCACCCGTCTGCGACCGCTCACGTGCAACACGCCCAAACCAATGATTCCGCTGGTCAACCAGCCATTCATTGTCCATGTGCTCGAAAATCTGCGCGACCAGGGGATCGATGAGGTCATCCTGTGCGTTCAGTACCTCGCCGACCGGTTCCGCGAAGCGCTCGGCGATGGTTCGGCATTGGGGTTGAAGATCCACGTCATCGAAGAGCCAGAGCCGCTCGGCACCGCCGGTGCGGTGAAGAATGTCGAGCATATGCTCGACGGATCGACGTTCGTGTTCAACGGTGATGTGTTGACCGACCTCGACTTGCGAGCGATGCTGGCGTTTCACCGCGAGCGCGGCAGCAAGCTGACCATCGCCCTGACCCCGGTTGAAGACCCGACGGCGTATGGTCTGGTCGAGATGGATGAAACCGGTCACATTCGTCGCTTTATGGAAAAGCCGCGCGTCGACGAGGTGACATCAAATCTGATCAACGCCGGCACGTATATCATCGAGCCAGAACTGTTCCGTTACGTCCCTCCCAGGCAGCACTATATGTTTGAGCGCGGTCTATTCCCTGTTGTGCTGCAAACGCGCGACCCGATGTACGGCTATCCGTCGCCAGCCTACTGGACCGACATCGGCACGCCGTCGGCGTACCTGGAGGTGCACCACGACATTCTGGTAGGCAAGGTGCGCTACCGCTTCCACGGCGAAGAGATCGGCAACCGCGTGTGGCTGGTCGGCGACGCCGACATTCACCCCCGCGCCCAGGTGATCGGTCCGGTCGTGATCGGTCCGGGCGTGAAAATCGGCACTGGCGCACAGATCATCGGTCCGACGGTCATCGGCGCCGGGTGCGTGATCGGTCCGCAGGCGCGGATCGAGGGCGCCGTGTTGTGGGATGGCAATCAGATCGGCGAAGGGGCGGCGCTGCGTTCATGTGTGGTTGGCAGCCGCAATCAAATCGGATCGCGCACCCATATCACCGATGGCGCTGTCATCAGCGATGCGTGCATTATCGAGTCGGATAATCGCCTCGAGCGCGG
>JAUQOW010000189.1 GCA_030550675.1 Chloroflexota bacterium | reverse complement strand
CCGATCAAGACATATGTGCTTCCCTATGACGAAAACCTGATCCGCGAAGCCATTCTGCGCGAACTCGACCGCGGCGGGCAGGTCTACTTCGTCCACAACCGGGTGCAGAGCATTTACTACGTCGCTGACCGGTTGCGCCAGCTTGTGCCGGAAGCCAGGATCGCCGTCGGACACGGGCAGCTCGACGAGCGCGAGTTGGAGCGGGTGATGCTCGATTTCTTTACTGGCAAGGATGATGTGCTGGTCTGCACGACGATCATCGAGAGCGGGCTGGATGTGCCGAATGCCAACACGATCATCATTGACGATGCGACCAGCTTCGGGCTGGCGCAGTTGTACCAGTTGCGCGGACGGGTGGGGCGCAGCACGCAGCGCGCCTATGCGTATCTGTTCTATCGCTCAGAACGTCCCTCAACGCCGGAAGCGCAGGAGCGATTGCAGGCGATCCAGGAGGCGACCGAACTGGGCGCCGGGTTCCGCATTGCTATGCGCGACCTCGAAATTCGAGGCGCGGGGAACCTGCTCGGCGCCGAACAGAGCGGGCATATCGCGGCGGTGGGGTTCGACCTCTACTCGCGCCTGCTGGAGCAGGCAGTGCGCACGCTGAAACAGCAGTTGATCGCCGCAAACCTGATGACCGGCGCCGACGCGCAGCGCGCCCCTGCGCCAGCAGTTGCAGCAGGACCGATGCCTTCTCCTCGACCGTCCAGACCAGCGCCGGTCAAAGTTGATGAGAAGGTGTTGATCTCGCCGCTGGTCACGCTCGATCTGCCGCTCGACGCTTATCTGCCGGTCGATTACATCCCGGACGATCAGGTGCGTCTGGCAGTGTACCAGCGCATGGCGGAGGCGCAGACGCCGGAAGCGGTGAACGATCTGCGCCAGGAGTTGCGCGATCGCTTCGGTGAACTCCCGGAACCGGCGGAGCAGTTGCTCATCTGGCTGCGCATCAAGGCGCTGGCGCTGGCGGCTGGCGTCACCTCAGTGGTCACGACCGAAGAGGAGTTCATTGTGCGGCTGCCAGAAGGCGCCGACGGATGGCGGGCGCGGCTGGAACGCCGCTTTGCCCGCGCCAGGGGCATTCGCATCGGTCCGCAGTTTGTGCGCATCGACCGGCGGGTGCATAACGCAGGCGGCGATCCGGCATGGATTGAGGTGTTGTGCGACGTTCTGGGGGTGTTGGGGGTGAAAGGCTGAACGTAGCGACGTTGCGCTGCAACGTCGTTGCAGTGCAATGTCGCCACGGCGCATGCTCCACGTGGGAAGATGCCAGGTTGAAGGTGGAACGCACCTGAACCTTGAAGTCTTTGCCGATGACCTGGCGCCTGCCCGATAACCACGCTAGTGGAACGGTCTGCGCCTGGGTTTGCGTCCATCCCGACCTCAAAGGTCTTATAGGAAGATCAATCTAAACCTGGACAAACACGCCTGTACCTGTGGAGCGGTCGGCGTTGGGTTCGAAAAGCACCACAACAGGCTCAACCGGCGTTGGCTGAGCCTGTCGAAGCCAACGCCGATCACGAGATTGTCCAACGTCTGGTTGATCTTCCTATTAGGATGGCGTTCGTCCTTCCCATACGTTCCGCATGACCGTCACTTTCAGGGCGTGGGCGTTGGTGAGGCGCCGGGTGTGGCGGACGGTGTCAGAGATGCTGTTGGCGCTGGCTCAGGCGTGGCGGAGGGGGACTCCGGTGATGGCGACGGCGTTCCGGCATCTGCTGAGCCAGTGGTGGCGGTTGGAGTCGCTTCAGGGGTTGTCGTCGCAGGCGTCGCTGTTCCAGGCGTCGCCGTCACGATAGAGAGAGTGACCGTTGCAGTGACCGTTGCAACGGTCGGTGAGATGACTGGCGTGACGGTGACGGACGAAGCGGGGGTGACGAGATTCGCTGTTGGCGTCGCCGTGGGCGTCTCGGTCGGGGTCTCCGTTGGCGTCGCCGTGGGCGCCTCGGTCGGGGTTTCCGTTGGCGTCGCCGTGGGCGCCTCGGTCGGGGTCGCTGTCGGCGGGGGCGGCGGCGGAGGCGGCGGGATGAACACCGGCGCCTGCGTTGTCGGGATCGGGGTTGGCGGTTCGGGTGTTGGCGTATCGGTGGGGCGCGGCGTCGGCGTAAACGTCGGCGACGGTACAGGCGTCCAGGTTGGCGGCAGCGGCGGCGTCTCCGTCAGTTGCACAGTCACCGCCGGGGGCATCGGTTGCGTTTGACCGGACGCGCCAAACACCCCCGCTCCAAAGAGCGCTGCGACCAGCACCGCGACCAGAATGCCAGCGCCGACGGGACCAATGATCGCCCAGCGCACAGTCCGCGGTCCGGGAGCGGGGCGAGGCGCGGCTGTCGGCGGAACGACCGCCGATGGCGCCGACTCGCGGGCGCGGATCGGCGGAACGCCAACCGGCGTCGGCGGCGCGGTGCGCACCACGTTGTTATCAGGTGATCGCGCGGGCGGCGCGACGGCGGCGCGAGCGACTGTTGTTTGGGGTGATTCGAGGCGCGGCAACGCCAGGTCGGCGAGGTCCTGCCGCGATGACGGAAGGATGTTGTGCCGTCGGGCGACGATGCGCAACGCCTCAACAAAGGCGGCGCCGCTGCCAAAGCGCTGTTCGGGACGTTTGGCGAGCGCGCGCGCCAGCACCAGGTCGAGTTCCGGCGGTTCACGCGGCGCCAGCGAAGATGGCGGCGGCGGCAGCGACTGCACATGCGCCATGATCAACTGCGGCGTTGCGCCAGAGAAGGGCACAACGCCGGTGATGATTTCGTAAGTGACAATCGCCAGCGAATAGAGGTCGCTGCGTCCGTCGACGCGCTGCGCCGACGCCTGCTCTGGCGAAATATACTCCGGCGTGCCCATGAAAATGCCGGTGCGGGTCAGACGCTCACCGTCCGGCGCCTGTGCGATGCCGAAGTCGGTCAACAGCACTCGACCTTCGATATCGATCAGGATATTGTGCGGCTTGATGTCGCGGTGCACGGCGCCTTGCGCATGTGCGTGGTCGAGAGCATCGGCGATTGGCGCAATGATGCTGATCGCCATCGCCAGACCGAGCGCGCCGCGTTCGCGGATGACGGCGTGCAGCGTCCGTCCGCGCACATATTCCATGGCGATGTAGCGCAAACCGTTCGCTTCGCCGATGTCGTACACCGTGACGATATTAGGGTGACGGAGGTTGGCAACCGTGACTGCCTCACGTTCAAAGCGCCGCTCGAACTCCGGGTCGAGCGCCAGATGCGGCGCCATGACCTTAAGCGCGACAGTGCGTTTGAGCGAGGTGTCAAATGCGCGGTATACGCGCGCCATGCCGCCGCGCCCGATCTCTTCCTGCACCAGATAGCGGCCAAGGTGCTGACCAATGAGGCGGGTCATTCCTGCTCCTGCATCGCGCCGACGCCGATCCGCGACCTGTCATTCGCCTGTCTTGTCACCAGATAGTCGCAGATGATATAATCTTTGACAGCACCCGACGATTGTACCACATGGCGCGCCGCCAAAAAAAGGACGCCAGTGCGAAGGAAATCAGGAGGATGTCCATGCAGTCGGGACCCGTACCGATCCTGATTGTCCGGCGTCAGGATGCCGCAGCAATCCAGATCGAATGGGATCGTCCGATCCTGACCGTGGGTCGTGACCCCGCCAACGATATCGTGATCGAACATCCGCTGGCGTCGCGCCGCCATGCGCGCTTCGAGCGCGATGAGAACGGGTATCTGATCCGCGATCTCGATAGCACGAATGGCACGTATGTCAACGGTGAGCGGATCGAAGGGGCGTACACGCTGCACAATCAGGATCGCATCTGGGTTGCTGATGCTGAGATTGTGTTCAACGATCCTGAAGCAACTCAGAAAGGACCATTGCCGCTGGAAATTCTGAAGCGCGTCCGTGCGCATGAAGAAGCGCTGCGCGTCGACAGCCGCGCTAAAGAAGTCTATATCCACGGCAAATTGCTCGATCCGCCGCTGACGGTGAAAGAGTTTCAACTGCTTGAGTTGCTGTATACTCACAAGGGGCAGGTGCTGAGCAAAGACGAGATTGCCAGAAATGTGTGGGACTACGAGGTGTACGATTACAACGCGATCGATGCCCTCGTCTATCGCCTGCGTCAGCGGATCGAGTCCGATCCCGGCAACCCGCGTTTTGTGGTCACTGTTCGCGGGTTCGGGTATAAACTGATCACGCAGCCAGATCAGGGGTAATGGGCGGACGGTCTGACGAGCGCCATCCGCAGATGCCAGATCCGCCGTCCTCGAAAGCGCAAATGCATGATCCATATTATCACCACACCGCGCCGGTTGCGCGGCGTCATCTCTCTCCCCGGCGATAAATCGATTTCACACCGCGCTGTACTGCTCAATGCCGTGGCGTCAGGCGACGCTACAGTGACGAACTTTCTTACTGGCGCCGATTGCCTTTCGACGATTGCGTGCGTTCAGGCGCTTGGCGTGCGCGTCGAGCGTCATGAAAACACCGTCCGGGTCTACGGCGCAGGGTTGCGCTGCCTGCGTGAGCCGGTCGATGTGCTGGACTGCGGCAACTCCGGCACCACGCTGCGTCTGCTGGCAGGCATGCTTGCCGGGCAGGAAGGGGTGTTCGCTGTATTGACCGGCGACGCCTCGCTCCGCTCACGACCGCAGCGCCGGATTGTGGCGCCGCTGCGTGCGCTTGGCGCCAGCCTCGACGGACGGGATCAGGGGAATCGTGCGCCTCTCGCGGTGCGCGGCGCGCGTCTCCACGGCGGCGCCTATGACCTGCCCATCGCTTCGGCGCAGGTCAAGAGCGCACTGCTGCTGGCGGCGTTGTTCGGCGATGGACTGCTGACCCTGACCGGACGGACCGACGGGCGCGACCACACCGAGCGCATGCTGGCGGCGATGGGAGCGACGATCACGGTTGACGGACCGACCATCCGCCTGACGCCACCAGATCGTCCTGATGCGTTGCAACCATTGTCGCTGCGGGTCCCAGGCGATCCGTCGTCGGCGGCATTCTGGTGGGTGGCGGCTGCAATCCATCCCGACGCCGAACTGACCACGACGGGCGTCTGCCTGAATCCGACGCGCACCGGCGCACTCGATGCGCTCCAGGCGATGGGAGCGCAGATCGAGGTGACGAACCAGCGCACCGAGGGGGGCGAGCCGGTGGGAGATGTAACAGTGCGGTCGTCGCAGTTGTGCGGCACGATCATCGAGGGGGCGCTCATCCCGCGCCTGATCGACGAACTGCCGGTTCTGGCGCTCGCAGCCGCGTGCGCTCAGGGTGAGACGATCATCCGCGACGCGCAGGAATTGCGCGTCAAAGAAACCGACCGCATCGCAACCGTCGCTGCCGGTCTGTCCGCGCTCGGCGCCGCCGTAGAGCCGACGGAAGACGGCATGATCATCGCTGGCGGCGGCAACCTGCGCGGCGCAACGCTCGACAGCCATGGCGACCACCGCCTGGCGATGACGTGGGCGATCGCCGGTCTCGTGGCGGCGGGCGAAACCGTGTTGCACGGCGCGGAAGCGGTAGAGGTGTCGTATCCAGAGTTCTGGCATGTGTTGGAACGGATATGTGAGTGAGGCACAAGGCGAGCGGGATGGCAGGTAGAGCCGTTGCATCGCAACGGCTGTCAGCGAGAGGGGTTGAAGGTTGCAGGTTGAAGGCGGGAAGGTGATCATGGCATGCAGAGCCGTTGCATTGCAACGGCTCTGCATGCCATCAATAACATTCTTCGTGCATCTTCGTGTCCTTCGTGGATCAAACATGAGAGGTTGCATCTGACGCCTGTTTATACCCACTACATCGAAATCTACACGACCAGCCTGGTCATTGCCGGCGCCTACGATCTCGTTATCTACCGGCGTGTCAGCGATGCGATCAATGGCGAGCAGCGCCGCTACCTCGTATTGCGCGATGCAACCATTGCGCCGCTGGGACATGTCCACACAACACCGCGCCTGCCGCAGTTGCTATGCGACCGGTCGGAAGCGGTGCTTGTCGCTACGCTGGCGGAAACCGCGCCGCCGCCTGACTATCCGCTTGAAGAGCAGCGCCGCGAGGTTGTGCCGCTGACAGCCATGTTCTTTACCACAGCGTTTGTCGTTCGCGGCACATATTACGCGCGTCCGGGGTGGACGCTGGCTGAGGCGCTGGAGCGCAATACCGAGGATTTCCTGCCGCTCCGCCACGTTCAAATTTTTCCCATCGCTGGCGGGGCGCCGATTATGCGCGACTTTGCGGCATTGGCGCACGCCAGAATCGTTGCGCTGTATCAGGTGGCGGAACCGCCAGCGCCCCCGCCGCCGGCGCCTCCTGAACCGGCGCAACCTGCGCCTGTGTCGGTGGAAGAGGCAGAGTCGCAAGAAGCGGGAACTCAGGACTGAGAACCTTCGGCTCTATACCGCCAGAAAATCCTGCACAATCTCCAGATACCGCTTGAACTGATCGCGGCGAATGCTGTGTCCGGCGCCAGGAATGTGCGCAACCTGGAGATGTGGGATAAGGCGCTGCAAGGTTCTCACGTTTTCCGGGGTCACCAGTGCGCCGCGCGCCGGATCGCCGGTGATCAGGAGCGTCGGACAGGTCACGCGCCGCAGGAGGGTCTGCCAGTCAACCTCAGTCGGCGCGCTACGGTTGATGACATTGAGGCTCAGTCGGTGCTTGGCGTCAGCCCACGGACCAAGTTCTTCCTCAGACCAGGCGGGCGCGACAACGCGTTGAGCAGCGATCAACTCGTCGCGCGTCTGGCGTTTCAACTGCCACACCCATGCGCGCATCCCCGCCCAGCGATCCTCGTCGGCAGCAACTGCGCTCAGGGCGGCGCTCTCCCACCACGGCGGCGGATCTTCCAGCAGCAAGGCGCCAGCAAGGTCTGGATGGGTTCCTGCCAGCGTCAGCGCTGTCATTGCGCCCATCGAATGCCCCAGGATGGGGGGACGGTCAAGCCCAAGCGCGGTGATTACTCCCGCGAGATCACTCGCATGTTCGAGAGGTCCGTACCCGTGCTCCGGCGCATCGGAACGACCGTGCCCGCGCGCATCAACCATGATGATGTCGAATCGCGCCTCCAGCGCTCGCGCTACCGGCGTCCAGCACAATCCATCGTCGGAAAAGCCGTGCAACAGCACGAGCGGCGGCTTTACGCCGCCGGTGCGCGTGTAGTGGATCGTCAACCCATCGACCTCGACAGAGCCAGTATGCCAGGGGTTCATCGTCTCTCTCCGGTTGAGATGCAGGTGGCGACATCGCCGCGAAACCAGGCGACGATGATACCATATGCACGGCACTTGAGCCTATGCGAACGGATGTGCTGAAAATATTTGCCATGATAGACGCGAAAGCCTTGACGATTCGCATGACGCGGCATGCATGGGTTTGCGCGCCAGTGTGGGAAAAACGTGTGGGATAATGTGGGATAATGTGGGATATGTTTGGGATAGTGTGTGTAAATTCGTGAGCAATGATTATGACATGGCAGATCCGCCTTGCTCATCTCTACCCCGATCACATGAATATCTACGGTGATCGCGGCAATATAATCGCGCTCCGGCAACGGTGCCGCTGGCGAGGGATCGCCTGCGAGGTGATCCCGGTCGGTCCTGGCGCGACGGTTGACTGGTCCGCCATCGACATCGCCTTCTTCGGCGGCGGACAGGACAGCGGGCAGGCGTTGATCGCGGAGGATTTTCTGGTGCGCCAGGGACCGGCTTTACGCGCTGCAATCAACGATGGTCTCGTGATGCTGGCAATCTGCGGCGGGTATCAGTTGCTGGGGCATTATTTCCTGACGCACGACGGACAACGGCTGCCCGGTATTGGCGCGCTCGACGTGTACACGGTCGGCGGGAAGGAACGACTGATCGGCAACATCGTTGTTGAGACTGACCCTGCCGTCTTTGGCGCAACCTTCCGACTCGTCGGGTTTGAGAATCATTCCGGACGGACGTACCTGGGGGCAGGCGTTCGTCCACTCGGGCGCGTACTTGTCGGGCGCGGCAACAATGGCGAGGATGGAACTGAAGGCGCCGTTTACCGCAACACGATCGGCTGCTATCTGCACGGCTCGCTGTTGCCAAAGAACCCGCAGCTTGCCGATCACCTGATTGCAGCGGCGCTGCGACGACGGTATGGCGCTGCGGCGCACCTTCAGCCGCTCGATGATGCGCTTGAACTGAGAGCGCAGCAGGTGATGGTCGAGCGGATGTTGCGTATGGGGCGCTGAGGAGTTGATCCGAAACGCTGACGCAAAGACGCGATGGCGCAAAGCATGTCGGGCGCCGATCTGGCAGCGCGAATGTTACGGGATTGTCCCATTGTTCTCTCAGTCCTGTCGTCCATTGCCGTTGAGCGACGCTCCTGTGCTGTGGATTGCGGATGGAGCGCGCCGATTGCCATACTGAACAAGGAAGCCGATCGCATCCTCGAGGCTGGCAAACGTGCGAAATGCCCGCAGATCGACCCCGAGCGTCACAATCGTCTGTGCAACCTCAGCCCGCAGACCGACCAGCCACGACTCGGCGCCGAGCAGCCGCACAGCTGCCGCCGTGTGCAGGAGCGCCTTGGTGGTGGATGTGTCGAGCAGCGGCACGCCAGTTACGTCGAAGATCACGACCTTTGCACGACGCTGATCGACAGCGTGAAGCGCAACTCTGGTCAAATCCTCCATCCGCCGCGTGTCGAAGGCGCCGATCAGCGGCAGCACCAGCACGCCGGGCAGCACCGGCAGGGCTGGCGCGCTCAGGGCGCGCACAGTTTCCTGAGAGGTGCGCAACTCCTCAATGGTCTGCTGGAGCGACGCGGTGCGTTCAGCAACCATCCGCTCGAGCGAGTCGCGCAGCATTTCCAGTTCACGTTCGCGCTCATGCGCCTGGCTGAGCGCCTCGCGCAATGCGCCGCCGAAACGGTCGAGGAACAGGCTGATCACGACAACGACAAGCGCATATCCTGCGATGAATGGCAGCGGTCCGGGATCCGGCATGCGGATGATCCCAAAATATTGGGGCAGGTAGGCGACGCCTAACGTGCTTATGGCTACGCCGACAATCGCAGCGCTGCATGTGATCCAGAGCGCCCGCCGACCCAAGACCAGCCCGGAAAGCACGATTGGCGCCACCAGACCGGGCAGGGTGTATTCGACATGTTGTTCCCCGTACAGCGCCATTGCCAGGCTGAGGAGAATGACGATCGTGGCGCTCATCGTCGCCGCTGCGGCGCGGACGGAACCGCGCCGCAGCATGACCAGCCCTGTCAACGCGCTGCACAGCGTGATGCCGAAGATGGTGAGAGCGAGGACCAGCCCTTCGGTCGTCAGGTTGGTGATCGGGCTGAGAATGACTCCAACCACTGTTCCGCCGCTAATGAGCAACAGCATTGTCTGCAACAGACGCGCCTGACGGAGCGTGAGCGGCGAGTCATAGGGCAGGCGGTC
>JAUQOW010000188.1 GCA_030550675.1 Chloroflexota bacterium | reverse complement strand
TCAGGCGGAACTCATCAGCGCTATCGGCGACCCGGAGAGCGCCCAACTGCTGGGGCAGCTTGAGCCGGATGATCGCGCACGATTGATTGAAGAGCTGCCAGCGAAAGTGGCGAAGCGCCTGCTCGCCGCTCTCAGCCCGGAGGCGCGCGCTGCCGTGAGCGAGTTGCTCGGCTATCCGGAAGGGAGCGTCGGACGGATTATGACGCCCAACTATCTGGCGGTGCGCGAAAACGTTACAGTCGCCGACGCGCTTGCGGCGCTGCGCGCTTCGCCACTGCGCGAAGATGAGACTGATGTCATCTTCGTGATCGACGCCGAACGACGCTACCGCGGCTTTGTGCGCCTGAGCCGGCTCATCAAGGAAGCGCCGGATCGACCGGTCAGCAGTTTGCTCACTGAGACCGGTTTCTTCGTGCGGGCAACCGCGCCGCAGCTTGAAGCGGCGCGGTTGCTCAAACTCAGCGATCTGCCCGCCATACCGGTGGTGGATAGCGAGGAGCGTCTGGTTGGCGCGGTGACGTTCGATGATGTCATCGACCTGATTGAGCGCGACACGTCCGAAACCATGTACCTGAAGGCTGGCGTGGGCGATCTGGTTCGCCGCAAAGACGAGGTGTACAGCCGGAAGCTGACGCAGGGTTCGATCCTGTACCCTATCCGTGTTCGGATCGCTTTTCTCTTTGTCACGCTGCTGGGCGGGCTGGCTGTCGGCGGGTTGATCGATCAATTCGAGGGGGTGCTGGCGTCCGTGCTGGCAGCGGCTGTGTTCATCCCGCTGGTGATGGATATGGGCGGGAATGTGGGCACTCAATCAACCACGATCTTCGCCCGCGGTCTGGCGTTGGGGCACATCAATCTGAAGCGCTTTGGCAGGCACCTGGCGCGTGAGGTGTCGATCGGCGCGCTGATGGGAATCATCCTGGGATTGATCGGCGGCACGGTTGCGTACTTCTGGCAGGGCGTCCCGAATGGCATACCGCAGATCGGCATCGCTGTCGGCGTATCGCTTGCAGTTGTTGTGACGCTCGCCACATTCCTTGGATTTGTTCTGCCCTGGATCATGCTGAAACTGGGGCTGGACCACGCGCCCGGCGCCGATCCGTTCATTACGACGATCAAGGACTTTACCGGGCTGGCGCTCTATTTCTATCTGGTCAGCGTGCTTATTGGCGTGGAATAAGTGCCCGTCTAGAGGAGAAAAGCGTATGCTGGCAAACCTGCTCTTCTCCCGCCAGGCGACGCTGCGCTGGGTGGTGATCGACGCCGTGCAGCGCGCCTGGCGCCGCCATCAGGTGATCGTGCCGCTCTATCGGCGCCTGGCGACCCTGGCGCCCGATGAGCAGCGCGAAATCGTGTTGCTGCGGATGGCTGAACGCGAACGCGTCCATCAGCAGCAGTATGCGCGCATGCTGTCGCGGCTGCGCGCGCCGTTGCCTGAAGATCGCGCCATGTTCGACCGCGCCTGGCTCTGGTTGCTGCCACGCTGCGGTCCAACGATTGCGCTACGCTGGGCGGCGTGGATCGAGCAGCGCGATGCGCGGGCGATTCTGGAAGCGGCGCTGTTGCTGAACAACCAGGCTCGTGTTCGCTGAACCATACGTTGCCCGCTGTGCGGCGGGCGTGGACTGCGACGACTCAGCCGACGCGGGCTGAGTGCGCCGCAGTGGGCATTCTGGCAACGATGAGGTTGCCCTCAATCCAGCACTGCGGATCGTCCTTCATTTGTATGTCAGGAGGCTGCCCATGCGCACGACCTTTCCCGATGCTGGCGTGCTGCGCCCGCGACTCAAACTGACACCGTGGGATGCTGTCGTTGTTCCGCTGATCATCGTCATTATTCTTTTGCTGACCATCGCCTTTCAGGGCGCGTCCCAGCCGTTCGACGTCGCCACAACGCCCGATCTGACGGTCAGCCTGGATCCGATCAATCTGCCTTACTACGGGCTGCGGACGGTGTTCCGCATGTTTCTGGCGGTGCTGTTGAGCCTGCTCTTCACGTTCACGGTTGCGACGCTCGCCGCCAAATCGCGGCGCGCCGAAATGGTGATTATTCCGGCGCTGGACTTTCTTCAGTCGTTGCCGATTCTGGGCTTTCTGACGGTGACAACCGCGATTTTTCTCGGTGTGTTCCGCGGCAGCCTGCTTGGGCTTGAGGCTGCCAGTATCTTTGCGATCTTCACCTCGCAGGTCTGGAACATGGCGTTTAGTTTTTACCATTCGTTGATCACAATCCCCAGGGAACTGCGCGAGGCTGCGGCGGTGTTGCGCCTCTCGCCCTGGAAGAAGTTCTGGAAGCTTGAAGTGCCGTTTGCCATGCCGGGGCTGATCTGGAACACGATGATGTCGGTGTCGGGCGGGTGGTTCTTCGTCGTCGCCTCGGAGGTTATCGCGGTGGTCGGGCGCGACAATGACCAGTACCTGCCAGGGGTCGGCTCGTACATCGCCCTGGCGATTGAACAGGCGGATATTGCCGCTATGGTCTACGCCGGTCTGACGCTGCTGATCATTATCCTGATCTACGACCAGTTGATCTTCCGCCCGATCGTCGCCTGGTCGGAAAAGTTCAAGTTCGAGCAGTCCGAAGCGCAGGAAGTGGCGCAGTCGTGGATGCTGCGCCTGTTGCAGCGGTCGGGGTTCGCCAGCAGCCTGAACGCTGTCGGCGCTGCAGTTCGGCGTAGCATTCCAACGCTCCCGGTTCGAGAAGCGTCCGGGTCGCGGGTTGAGGCGCAATCTGATCCCCGGCCGATGGATCGGGCGATTGACCGGGTCTGGTACGGGATGGTGATTGCCGTGACATTGTGGGCCGTCTGGTTTCTGGCGACCTACATGTTCGGTCCGGGACTGGGATTCGAGAACGGGCGCGTGCTGGCGGCAAACCCGAATGTGAACACCGATCTCGATCCGGAGATCGCGCGCCAGTTCGCCGCGTTTGGGGTGACGGCAAACCCGGATCAGACCGTCTGGCTGTCGGATGTGTGTGCGGCAACCGCTGGCGGGACGCAGGTGAGCGCAGAGCTGGCGGCGTTGGTGCGCAACGAGCGCGTCGGAGCGCCGGACGACCTGGCGGCTGCCTGCGCTGTGCCGATGGCGCCCGCTGGCAAGGTGGCATGGTCGGAAGTGCTGGAGTGCCTCTGGCTCGGCTTGCTCACGACGATGCGCGTGGTGATCTGGATCGGCATCTCCACGCTGGTATGGACGCCGATTGGCGTCTGGATCGGGCTGCGCCCGCGGGTGGCGCAATTTGTGCAGCCGCTGGCGCAGTTTGCGGCGGCGTTCCCGGCAAACCTGCTCTTCCCGGTTGCGGTGGTGCTGATTGCTACATATGCGTTGCCGCAGAACCTGTTCCAGGCGCCGCTGATGATCCTGGGAGCGCAGTGGTACATCCTGTTCAACGTCATCGCCGGCACGGTCAGCATCCCAAATGAACTGAAAGAGGCGGCGCAGGTTTTGGGGCTGCGCGGATGGGCGTGGTGGCGCAAACTGATTATTCCGGCAATCTTCCCGGCGTTCGTCACCGGCGGCATCACGGCATCGGGAGGTTCGTGGAACGCCTCAATCGTCTCCGAAGTCGTGTCGTGGGGCGCAACGACCCTCACGCTGAGCGGGTTGGGCGCCTATATCGCCTACTGGAGCACCGGAGAGTTCAACCCGCACGTCGGGCTGGGCATGCTGGTGATGGGGTTGCTCGTGCTGGCGTTCAACCGCCTGTTCTGGCGCCGGCTCTACATGCTGGCTGAGACGCGCTTCCGCCTGGATTAGTCGAAAGGAGAACTTCGATGGCGACCACATTGACGCCAAAGACAACCGCGAGCGTCGGGAAAGTCATCCTGAGCGCCCGCAATCTGCATAAAATCTTCAAGACGCCGGAAGGCAACGATCTGCTGGTGCTCGACAACATCCATCTGGATCTGGCGGAGAGCGAGATCGTCGCCCTGCTGGGGCGCTCCGGCTCTGGCAAATCGACGTTGCTGCGCTGCCTGATCGGGCTAATCTCCCCGTCGAGCGGCGAGGTGCGCTACCGCAACCGGCCCGTGACCGGACCGATGCCGGGGATGGCGATGGTCTTCCAGTCGTTTGCGCTCTTCCCCTGGCTGACGGTGCTGGAGAACGTCGAACTCGGACTGGAAACGCAGGGCGTCCCGGAAGGCGAACGGCGGCGGCGGGCGCTGGAGGCGATTGACCTGATCGGTCTCGACGGGTTTGAAAGCGCATATCCGAAGGAACTATCGGGCGGCATGCGCCAGCGGGTCGGGTTTGCCCGCGCCCTGGTGACCAACCCCGACGTGCTGTTGATGGATGAGCCGTTCTCGGCGCTCGATGTGCTGACTGCCGAGAACCTGCGCACCGAACTGCTCGATCTGTGGGAGGAGCGGCGCATTCCGACCAAAGCCATTCTGATGGTCACACACAACATTGAAGAGGCGGTTCTGATGGCTGACCGGGTGCTCATTCTCAGTTCCAATCCGGGACGGATCATCAGCAACCAGCGGATCGATCTGCCGCGCCCGCGGGATCGCAACGATCCAGCGTTCATTGCCGTCGTCGAGACGATCTACCGGGCAATGACGACGCCGGAAGCGGCCTTTGTCGGCGCCGCAGCGGCTGAAATCGATCACACCAGCCTGGGCATGCGGCTCCCGGAAGCGGAAGTGGCGCAGATCATCGGCCTGATCGAACGGGTGGAAGCCGGTCCGGATCGCGGGCGCGACGATCTGCCGGCGCTGGCGGCAGAGATGCAACTCGATGCGGACGATCTCTTCGTCATCACCGATGCGGCTGAGTTGCTGGGCTTCGCGCAGACCTGCGAAGGGGACATCACCCTGTTGCCGGAAGGCGTGAAACTGGCGCGGAGCGATATTCAGGAGCGCAAGGTTCTTTTTGCCGAGCACCTGATGAATCGTGTGCCGCTGGCGGCGCATATCCGGCGCGTGCTCGCCGCCCGGCCCGACCATCGCGCGCCGCGTGAGCGGTTCCTGACGGAACTGGAAGATTTCATGGGGGCTGAAGAGGCGGCGCGCACGCTCGATACGGCGATTGACTGGGGGCGCTACGCCGAACTCTTCGAGTACGACGCGCGCGAGGGGCGGCTGCGCCTGCCGGAGAACGGCGGGTGACAGACCGCAAATAGCGCCATCGTCTCATGATCTTCGTTTATCATACGATATGTGAGGCGCTGCTCGGGAGAACACGGATTCACACGGATCGGGACGGATATCCACGGATCGGCGCTTTTCCATCACAAACAGACCCGTGTGAGTCTATTGCATCCGCGTTCTCCATGTTCTCATTCCGCCACACGGCGCCTGGACCCGGAAGCGGAGAGGAGACGAGTTGAGAGGACGGTATGCAGGATGTTGTCACCGAACTCATGCGGTTGCTGGGACCGGTCAATCTCGACGTGATCTTTCGATTGTTGCTGACCATGATGCTGTGTGGGCTGGTTGGTCTCGAACGATCGAGTCACGAGCGGGCGAGCGGCTTTCGCCCGCACATTCTGGTGGGGTTGGGCGCCTGCCTGGTGACGATGGCGGGGGCGTATGGCTTTGCCGAATTAACTGGCGAGCGCGACGCATTGCGAGTCGCAAGTTATGTGGTTTCGGGGATCGGATTTATGGGGGCTGGCGCGATCCTGCGTCACGGCACGACGGTGCGCGGTCTGACGACTGCCGCCACCCTGTGGGGCTGCGCTGGCATTGGCGTCACAGTGGCGACGGGGCTGGGATGGCTGGCGATTGCTGGCACTGTACTGTTCCTGTTCACGCTGACAATCCTTGAGTGGTTTGAGGCGCGCCTCAACTTCGGCAGACCGGTGAGCCGGCTGCGCATTCACCTGCACGACGACAATCGCGCTGTCGGCAAGGCGCTCAACGCGCTTGCCCGTCTGGGGGCGCCGGTCAAACGCGCCACCGTGCTGCCCGGCGCCGGAACCTCGGCGCTACTGGATGTGGAACTCGCGCGGGCGCTTACCGCCGATCAGGCGCCGCTGCTGGCGAAGCAACTGTTGACGCTCAAAAAGTATGTTGCGCAGGTCGATACGACTGTCGCACCGCTGGATGAACCTTCCGATGATGAAGAACCGGCGGAAGCGCCGGAAGAAGAGGTGGTGCCGCTCAATCTCAGCGACGATGACCTGCTGAAGGACCTCAACGAGCCGGATGAGAAGGAGAAAACGCCAGCGCCGCGCACGTGATGGGGCGTGACCTGCCTTAATGGGACACGGATTTGCGCGGATGCGACGGATGTGCACGGATGGATGAAGATGAGTGATCCGTGTTCATTTGTCTCAATCCGTGCGAATCCGTGCGCGCTTGCGCAGCATGCGCGGGCGCGGTATCGCGTTTACTCGCAGGGAAATCTCTGGTATAATGGCACTGGCGCGCCCCCGTCGTCTAGAGGCCAAGGACGCCACCCTTTCAAGGTGGAGATCACGGGTTCGAATCCCGTCGGGGGCGCCAAGGATTTTTGATCCACGAAGAACACAAAGGGTCACGAAGAACGGTGATCCAGCATAGAGCCGCTGCCATGCAACGGCTCTCCTGTTGTACAACGGCTCTGCGGTTTCGTGCAATTCGTCACTCGTCGATGCCATTGGATACTTCATCGTGGCGTTCGACAACGCGCTCGATCGGCACACTGACCGTCATACGGCGCGCGCGATGTACGCTTTCGCGCTTTACCACAGCGGCAACCACAATGCTGATGTCGTCTACTGGCTCATTCCGGTCGAGTTCCATCGCGCGGCTAAACAGCGCCTCGGCGAGCGCCGTGGCAGGCTGATCCGCCTCGGTGCGCCACCCCGCCAGGTAGTTGCCGAGTTCCATATCGACCCCATAGCGCTCGCCTGCTTTGAGCAATCCATCAGTAAACATAATGATCTGCAATCCCGGTCGCAGCGCGATTTCGGTGATCACCGGCCTGGTGAGGGGATGGAGACCGATCGGGGTTGACGGCTCGTTGTGCAACTGCACTTTACCCTCGCTCAACACAAAGAACGGCGCCGGGTTGTTGCGCGAGACGCGCAGGCTGCCGCTGGCGAAGTCGATGGAGAGGATATTGAGCGTCGCCGACGCCTGCCCCATGCGATAGGTGTAGAGATAATCGTGGACGGCGCGCGCCACCACTCCGTCACGCGCCCCATCCTTGAGTTGCGAAATCGCGCGCGTCGCAATGAGGTTGCTCAACGTCTTCGCGCCGCGCCCGCTTCCCTGCCCATCCACCAACACCACCGAGAGACCGCCGCCGGGTCGCTCGATCACTTCAAGGGTGTCGCCGCTCTCGGAGGCGCCATAGCGCGGCACTTTGACAACGGCGATATCTATGTGCAGCATAGTTGTGACTCACCGAAGTGTTATAACGAATCGAGCACGTCTTTCTTATCATTGTAGAACGATGGAAAAGTCATCGCAAGTCGAGTTGAACGTTCCACGTTGCGCGTTGAACGTGGGATGGTTTAGGGGATTGAAGGCTTCAGGTTGAAGGCGGTCTTGCCAGGAGCGCTGTTGCGGTGCAACAGCGCCCCTCTAAAGGTGGGAGGCGGAGTGGAAGATTACAGGTTGCAGATAGTCGTTGCCCGTAGCGCCGTTGCACCACAACAGCGCAATGTTCCGCGAGAGCGCTTCTCTCCGTGTCCTCTGCGTCTTCGTGGTTCAGAAACCAGGCAAAAGTCAAGGGCAAGAGGGATCAGCAAGCGGCGTAAGATGAAAGGTGGGAGATGAGCGGCAGGAGAGGGGCAGGGGCGGAGAACCAGGTTCTCGGTTCTTATAGGAAGATCAACTCGATATTGGACAATCTTATGATCGGCGCTGGCTTCGACAGGCTCAGCCAGCGCGAACCGCTCCAGAGGTGCAAGCGTGATTGTCCAGGTTCAGGTTGATCTTCCTGTAGTTCTCGGTTCTTAGTTCTCAGTTCCTGGTTCTCGCAACCCCTAACCCCTAACCCTCAACAGCCTTCAGCAACTCGACAGTCGGCTTGGCCGCCTCTTCGAGTTCCGCCTTGACATCCATCCAGACCTTCGCCGGGTCTTCGCCAGCGATTGTGATGCGCTCCAGTCCTTTACCGATGATCTGATCGCCGCCGCGGATATAGACGCGCGCTGCGTCCTGCGGACGGGTCTTCGGCAGTTGCTCAACCGCTGTGCGGAAGTTGGGTCGCTCGGCAAAGTATTTCTGCATGCGCTCCGACTCAACGGCAGCCTTGCGCACTGGCATATACCCTGTGCGCTGCGCCCACTCAATCGTCCACTCCTCGCCGGTGGCGAAGGCAATCCACTTCATCGCCGCCTGCTGCTTCTCGGCGGGCAGACCAGCCAGGATTGCCATGCCTGCGCCGCCGGTGCAGCACCCGAAACCCGCCGGACCTTCCGGCAGGAAGCCGGTGCCGACCGGGAACTGTGCGTTTTTCTCAACGCCCGCCAGCGCAGCGGTGCTCAGCATTGCGCTGGCTGACTGACCGGTGACAAAGTCCTGGGTGACGTCCTTCGGCGTAGTTGCCCACCTGTAGGTCTGGGTCGTGTCACGGTAGAAGTTGCCCGCTTTGATGCCGCCCTCCTCGTGGATGCGGATGGTGAAGTCGGGATCGCTGTAGCGACCGCCGAACTGCCAGATGACGCACTGGAAGAGCCAGGCGATGTAGCTGGCGGCGCCGGGATGGGCGAATGCCGAGCGCCCTTCTTTGTTGAGTTTCGGCGCCCACTCAATGAACTCATCCCACGTCTTTGGCGCGCGATCTTCGAGACCGGCTTCCTGCCAGGCTTGCTTGTTGTAGTAGAACAGCGGGGTCGAGCGCGCGAACGGAATCCAGTACACCACGTTTTTGCGGATGCCTTCGTTGAGCAGCACATCAACGTAGGCTTCGCGCTTGACGCCTTCAGCCGCCATCAAGTCATCAAGCGGCTGCAGGTGACCGTTGATGTAGAACGAGAACCACCAGACATCCGAGAGCAGGCTGACGTCAGGGGTCTGTCGCGCTTGAATGGCGGCGGTCAGCTTCTGCGCCGTCTCTTCATAGCTGCCCTGGAACTGGTAGTTGACTTTGACGTCCTTCTGCGAGTTGTTGAAGGCATCGACCGTCGCCTTTTCGGCTTCGCCCAGGACGCCGCTGAACGACCCCCAGTAGGTGATCTCGACGGTTGAACCCATCGCCCCGGGAGGCATGGTGGCTGGCGGTGCGGCGGTAGCCTGTTCAGCCCCCGGCGCTGTGGTCGGCGGAACAGTCGTCGCCTGTCCGGCAGTCGGGGGCGCGGCGGTGGGCGAGGTTGTGGCTGCGCCGCCGCAGGCCGCCAGCGTCAGCGCGCCGGCGCCAGCTGCAACGCCACGCAGAAATTGTCGTCGCGTGACCTTTGCCATGGATCTTTCTCTCCTCTCCTCAGCATTTGTATGGGGTTGACGCCTGATACGACCGGTGCAATCACAGGCGACTGCACCGGTCATCTCAACCCTCAACCCTATGGGAACGAATGCGTCAACGAATATGACGCAAATAAACGAAT
>JAUQOW010000024.1 GCA_030550675.1 Chloroflexota bacterium | reverse complement strand
GCGCAGGAGGAGACCGGCGTGCTGGCGGAAGAGCCGCCTGCTGCGGTCGCGCCTCCGGTCGAAGCGCCCGCCGCGCCGCCTGCTCCTGAAAGAACGTCGAAAGCGATCGAGGAAGTCGAAAGCATCGAAGAGGCTCTGGCGAGCGGTCAGCTTCAACCCTTCTCGTTCGCCGACCTTGGTCTGAGCGAGGAAGAAATCGCAGCGTTGGGGCTTGGCGACGCAGGCGGATCAGCGCAGCCATCAGCGTCGGTCGCGCCGGAGACTCCAGAGGCGTCAGCGCCAGAGATTGACATATTCGAAGCGCCTTCAGCCTCTGAAACGTCTGCCGAACCTCCGCCGATTGTTGAGGAAGAAGCGTTAGAGACAGGAGTCGAGGAGCCCCTTATCGAGGATCTGCGCCCCTTCTCGCTGGCTGATCTGGGGCTTTCTGAAGAGGAACTGGCGGAGTTTGACCTGTCAGGGCTCGAAAACGCGGAAGGGACATACGATGAGGGACGCCTGGGCATTACTGAGGAAGAACTTGCAGCGCTCGGAACCGGCGGAGACCTCGAATGGGTTCCCGAATCTTCGTCGGCGAGCGAACCGTCAGTCGCGGCGTTTGAGCCGGGCGGACCTTCACCCGCGTCCCTCAGCGATGATGAGATTGTTGACCGGTTGATCCGGATCGGTCGTGAGCGCGGCTACGTTGATATTGCCGACATCATCGCTACTGTGAAGGACCCTGAAGCGGAAGCGGCGCGGATCGAAGAGATCGGGCGCAGGCTCCATGCAGCGCGTATCGAAATCCGCGATGGCGATGAAATTATCGACCTCGACGCGGAGTATGCGGAGGAAGAAGCCTCCCCGGCGCCGGAAAGCGCAGCCGCCGCTGCGTTCGACGAAGAGGAAGAAGACCTGATGCGCCCCTTCTCGCTGGAGGAACTGGGGTTGTCGGACGACGAAATCGCTATGCTCGCCGCCGCAGCCAGCCGGACGGAGGAACCGCCAGCGGCGCCAGCGGAAGAACCGCCGCTGACCCCCTTCTCGCTGGAGGAACTGGGGTTGTCAGGCGATGAAATTGCTCTGCTGAACGAGACAGCCGCAGCGGTCGGCACGCCGCCTCCCTCCCCCGCTGTCTCTGAGGCGGACGCCACAGCCTGGTTCGATCTCGAACCGGTAGTCGCTGAGACGGAAGCCGCAGCGCCGCTCGCGCCGCAGACTCTGGACCTGAAAGAAGCGCAACCGCCGATCACGACGCCTGCGCCCGCGCCGCCCGCGCCGCCCGCGCCGCCTGCTGCGCCGCCGGTTCAGCCAGCGCACGACTTGAGCGATTACCCGGAACTGCGAGAGTATCTGCAGATGCTCGAAGCTGATCCGGACAATCATCTCCTGCGCCTCTCGATTGCGCGCGTTGGCGGTCAGGTCGGCATGACGGAGATTGCCATGCAGCATTATCGCCGCCTCATCAAGCAGAACGCGCTCCTTGATGAGATTGTTGAGGATTTGACCGATATGATCGCTGAAACCAGCGATACGAACCTGCTGCGGAAACTGCACCGCGCCCTGGGCGACGCCTACTCGCGTCAGGGGCGATTCCGCGATGCAATGCGCGAATACAGTTGGATACCAGGACAGGGATAAGGCTGCGTAACGCTCAAGTTGCGCTTCTGTGAACGGTAGATAACAATGACTGTCAATATGCGCCGGATTGTTGAGGACCTCATCCGGGTTGAAGGGGTCATCGGGAGTTTACTCGTCGGAAAGGATGGTCTGGTTGTCGCCAGTACGCTGATGGACGAGGAGGATGCCGAGATTCTGGGCGCCATGTCGGCAGCGGTATTTGGCGAGATCGACAAAGCCACCAAGCGCATCGGCGTCGGCGCGCTGATCGATGCGATCATCGATGCCGAGCAGGGTTCTATCCTCATGCTCGAAGCGCGAGAGTTGATCCTGGTGGTTATCACGCAGCGCATGGTCAATCTGGGTCTGGTGAAGATGGAAATGCGCCGGGCATCCAAGCGCATCAGCGAAGCCGTCCCTATTTGATTGAGCCGGTCGTGACGTGAGGCGTTTCCCGACATGCGGCGCATCGCCCGGGCAGGGTCGCTTGACTATTGTTGGTTTCGCGCCCGTGAGCGCCACGCTCAGGGCGCGATATTGTGTTCCATTACTGATGAAAGAGCGAGGGAGGCATGGAGCGTTCTCTGATCATTCTGAAACCTGATGCGGTTCAGCGCGGCCTGATTGGACCCATTCTGACACGGATCGAACAGCGCGGCCTGCGCATCGTCGGCATGAAATTGATGCAGATCGACGAAGCGCTGGCACGCCGACACTATGCAATTCACGAGGGGAAGCCGTTTTTCGATAGCCTGATCTCCTACATTACCTCAGGTCCGGTCGTGGCGCTGGTCGTCACTGGTGCGAATGTCATAGAGATTGTTCGGTCGATGGTTGGCGCCACCAACCCGGTTAAAGCGGCGCCAGGCACAATCCGCGGCGATTTTGCGCTGGAGATTGGGCGAAACCTTATCCATGCCTCCGATTCGCCAGAAAACGGCGAGATGGAGGTTAACCTTTTCTTCCGCCCCGAGGAACTGGTCGACATGCGTCGTAGCGCCGACCAGTGGATCTATGAATAGCCCGCCTTATCCGCTACTGTTAAACTCGCGCCACCACTCGCGGAATGTGCGCTCCGGGTCGCTCCAGTAGCGCTCGGCATCAACGGCGGGCGGTTGTGCGGGCAGGGTTGAAGCGCTGCGGATGCGACGGGCGAAATCGCGCACGGCTTCCACTGCCGATTTCTCCCGTCCCAGACCATCAATCAGTCCAATGGTCCGGTACGATCGAGTGCGGTCAAGCGGCGGCGCCTGCCACAACGCTTCGGGAAAATCGGCATAGGATGCCAGCCATACGCCAGCCGCTCCGTCATTGTAGAGTCGCTCCAGGACGGTGTGAATGAATTCCGCCTGTTCACCCGTTGTGCTTCGGTAGACCAGCGCTGTGCGACCGTACAGGTCGTCCTCAAACCATCCCGCAGTCTCGCCGTTGGTCACGGTCGGCATCCCAACGTTGAGAACAATCACTCGTCGTTCCGCCAGACCGGCAACCAGCATATGCAGATAAGCGGCTGGATTGGTGTGCC
This sequence comes from Chloroflexota bacterium, assembly GCA_030550675.1. Taxonomy (GTDB): domain Bacteria; phylum Chloroflexota; class Chloroflexia; order Chloroflexales; family Roseiflexaceae; genus Roseiflexus. Next base: position 28,350 of record JAUQOW010000024.1, on the reverse strand, counting down.
GCACCTGATGTTCCACCGACGTTTCCGGCAGATCAACAGCGACGCCGACGAGCGTACAATGCGCAGCCACGTGCTCTGGTCGCGGACCAAAGCGGCGTTTCAAGCCGGTGGGAGAGACGACGCCGATGACAACGGCGCGCGGCGCTACGCGCTTGAGTTCGTCGCTGAGAGCGGCAAACCACTGCGCTGCCGCCTGGTCCGACTCTGGACGATGAACACGCTCGAACCCCTCACCAAGTTGCCATGCCAGAACCGCCGGATGATCGCCGAAGTAACCGCCGGTTTCACGCACCAGATAGCGCTGCGCTTCGACAATCATCGGATCGCTGAAGAAGTCGCCGCATTGAACCGGACGGTACCTGCCGCCGCTCAGGACCTGGATCAATCCCGGCGGACGCATGATCATCAGCGGTTGACCCTGCCGGGCGCGGCGCAGCGCTTCCACGACGTCCGGTCCGTTCGCCCACGAAGGAACCTGCGACTGACCGAGGACCGCCACCGGAAAGAGCGCCAGCACGACTCGCAGCCCGGCGGCGTGCGCCGTGTCGAGCGCGTGCTCCAGACGCCGCATCGCCCGACCGTTGATCCGCGCCGGACGCGGTTGAAAATCTTCCCACAGGAGACAGAAGCGCACGGTGTTGAAGCCAATCGCTGCGATGTGCGCCAGTTCTTCCCGCACCGCGCCGCGATCATAGCGTTGCCACAGCAACGGACCGACCCGACGCGGCCAGTAGGTCACGCCTAGCGAAAACGTATCAGTGCTCGTTGTCATGGCTGATTCTGTGCGTCCAGAAATGCCCCGACCTGAATGAGAAACTGTTCAAAAGCGGGCAGTTCGTGCTGCAGCACATCATACACGCGATCATAATCTATTGACAGGTACTGATGCACCAGAATGTTGCGAAAGCCAACCGCCCGGGCAAGCCTGGCGCCGAGATCGTCAGAGATGACGCCAGCGCGAGCAACCGCCAGCACCGCATCACGTCCGGCGTCGGGCAGCGGCAATGAAAGGCTGGCGATCAACTGGTCGCAGACGCTGATAACGACTTCAATAGCCAGTTGCAGCGTGCGATCAACGGTCGCTCGTATGCGCCAATCGTTGTCAAGATCGGCGCGCGAATGCTGTTGCAATTCGCGCAACTGTGCGAGATAGACCTGGAGTTGCGCCAGGTGACGGGCAATGGTCAGAGCGCCGGTCATGGACCGAGCCTCACGTTTCCTTCTGCAAACTGTCGCATACGAGCGCGCAGCAGGCGGCGATAACGCGGCGCCCAGTCGAACCACTCCTGCATGGTGCGCACCTCAAACGCCACCCGCGCCTCGTCGTCACGATTGTACAGCACGCGGCGAGGACGCAGTGCTTCGTAGCGCAGCAGCGGCGGCGCGTCGTTCAGGATCGCCAGGTCGATGGCATCGGAACGAAAGGCGTCGCTCAGCCGCCCGATCAATTCGAGACGCCAGCGCTCGCGCTCTTCCTTTGTCGTCTCCAGTGCAAACAGCACCGCAATGTCAATGTCGCTGCGGGCGTGCGTGCGTCCGCTGGCGCGCGATCCGAAGAGCCAGGCAACCACTACGGGCGTATCGGCGAAGATCGTGTCGAATGCAATGTCAGACACCTCGTCCATCTCGAATAACCCTGCACCCATTGCTCGATTTGGATGTGACGATGGGTGAACTCATCAACTCACAACCGATGCAGCGCATCTTTGCGTCTTTGCGCCCTGGCGTCAACTTTTCTGTGAGAAATGCTCTACCGCCCCCCTGTTCCGCGCACAAACACGTCGGGCCAGGCTTTGAAGCGGGTGAAGAACAATTCCGGCGTGCGCTGCACTCCTCCCTCGGTGATCACCCGGTACACCTTGATGTCCATCCCGCGCCGCGCCCGATCCGTCTGACGCACAACTCCGGCTGGCAGGCTTGGGTCGTTCACATAAACAACCTGCGCTGGCGGCGCGACAATGTTGGTGATCTCCGGTCCGACCACTGTCACGCGCCGATCCGGCCGCGTACCGTAAAGCCGGACGCTTAACACCTGCGCATTGGTGTCGGCGATCGCCTCCATTAGCAACCAGTGACCGGTATCATTGACGAACTTGAGGTCCTGCACTCCGGTGTAAATGGTGGCATCCATGCCAGGCGCCGCCTGATCGGGAAAACTGAAGGCGTCGTACCAGGAAATATAGAACGGATGGGCGTGCCGCTCGGTGATCGGCAGACCCGCCCAGAACGCCGCGCGAAACACCGTCGTCGAGACCTGGCAGACGCCGCCGCCCCACTCAAGTTGGGTGCGATTGCCAATCACCGCGTACCCCTGCACAAAACCGTGTTCGGCATCCACCGCGCCCAGTTGAGTGTTGAAGGAAAACTCGGCGCCAGGCGGGATGAGCACGCCGTTCATGCGGGCGGCGCCGGCTTTGATATTAGTGATGCGGTACTCTGCCGAGCCAGCAAAACTCGACTTGCCCTCCGCCACCAGTTCGACGATGCCAAGGGACGGCAACGTTTCCAGCGTGATCTGCGGACGAACGACTTCGACCGGCAGTTCAATGAGATGCTCCTGTGTGCGCAGTGCACGGCGGATTGCCTCAACGGCTTCCGGTTGTTTGAGGCGCAGACCGTCCTGCCCCGGCTCGACGATCTGTAATCGTCCGTTGCGAAAGGCGACACGCGGCTCTGCGCTTGGCGAGTCGACCAGTTGCGCCAGCCTGGCGACCGCGCGTTCCAGGCGCGCTTGATCGATATCGACGAACATGCGACCATCAATGACGCTGATGGTCAACATTTCTGCAATCCGCTCCTGGTCCCACGTCCAGCGCCGTTCGCCCTGACGCAGTTCGAGCGGTCGGCTGAGCAGCAGTTCGGCGTCAGCAACCGCAGCGGCGATATCTTCATCCGCCAGCGTCGGTTCGAGGATGCGGGTGCGGAGCGGCACGGCGCGCGGCTCAAGTGACTGAAGAGCGTGCAGGATGTCGAGCGCCGTCGCATCGACCAGCAGTTGCCGTCCCGCTCGTGCGGATGTGGGCAACACCTTGCCCGCTGCAATACTGAGCGCTGCATCGCGCGGGGGCTGTTCAATCTCGCTGGCGAGACCGGTCAGGTAGCGTTGCAACCGGGAGACGTCCACCTGCAGGCGCGGCGCAATATCAACGCCGCCGTTCTGTCGCAATGCCCGGAGTTCCTCGATGCGGCGCCCCAGGTCGCCCGTGCGCCCGACGCCGAGCGCAAGCGCTGCTGTCTGTTCCATTTCAAACTGAACGCCAAGATCGTCGAGTGACGGTTGCCAGACGCGCCCCTCGAACACCAGCGTCAACGGCGTTCGTAAAAACGCCTCGTATTGCGATGCCAGCAGCGTCTCAATCTCCGCGCGCGACATGCCGCCGACAGGAGCGCCGCGAATGCTGACGCCGGGCATCGCGCGGTCAGCGGCAATCACGTCGGTGATGAAGGGTTGCGCGACATAAAGCGCTGCGCCAAGCGCCGCAAGCGCCAGCATGATGCCGATGACCCGTGCGCGACGTGATCGCGCGCGCCGGGTGCGACGCGGCGGTTTCGGCGCCGGCGGTTCAGGCGGCGCGTCGGGCGGAAGCTCATCAATCAGCAGACGCCCTTCGCCTCTGCGCCGCCGGATGGGACCGTACTCCTGGTAGTACTTCTCCGACATGACGAGAACTCAGGCGACGCAACAAACGCCGATTCTCTGTTCACAATAAGATTAAGCATGGCAACGTGTAAAGCGTATCACGTCTGCATGCGGCTGTCAAGGCTTGACGAACGCCAGTCCGCGTTCGCGCATGCTGACAAAGCGCCCATTGCCGATCACCAGATGATCGAGGACATCAATGTCGAGCAACCGTCCAGCGTCGATCATCTGCCGGGTAACGATAATATCTTCAGGCGAGGGGGTCGGGTCGCCGCTGGGATGGTTATGCACCACGATGATCGACGCCGAGTTCAGACGGATGGCTTCCTTGAACACTTCGCCAATGCGGACCATCGAGGCGTTCAGGCTGCCGACATACACCGTCTGGATTTTCTGAACGCGATTTTTGGTATCCAGGCAGATCGCGCGCAACTGTTCCTGATCGAGATGGCTCATTTCGATCTGCATGAGCTGCGCCGCATCGGTAGGGGAGCGGATCTGAAACCGCTCTTCGCCGCTCGCCAGCAGCAGGCGTCGCCCGATTTCCAGCGCCGCCTTGAGTTGTGCGGTCTTGGCTTCGCCCATGCCACGGCGCTGTGCCAGTTCCTCAAAACTGGCGCGCTGCAACCCGGTCCATCCGCCAAAGTCGATCAGCAACTGCTGGGCAAGCTGGATGGCGTTCATCCCCTCGACCCCCACCCGCAGCAAGATAGCCAGCAGTTCGGCGTCGGCGAGCGCGGAGGCGCCGCTGGCGCGCAACCGCTCGCGCGGTTTGTCGGTCGCGGGAAGTTCCCGAATGCGAATGTGATAGTCAGTCATCAGGTGCTCCTGTACTGAAACGCCTGGCGCCAGCTGGAGTCAACCGTCGCAAGAAACGCCATAGCATCTGCGCCATCACAGGTGCTACCGTTCAATCGCCCCGTATGATGCGCCACAGACTCGGCGCAGCGATGAGACTTTCGTCCTGAGAGGGAACCGACGGCGTTTGTCGGGTGGCATCTCCTCTGGTATTATCGCGGGGCGCAAGAATATGTCTGGGGCAAGATGCTCGATTTATCAGACTCTGTTGTTGCAGCAGTGCATACGACGCCAGCCGCCGTCGCTGCCGATTACTGGCGGTTATTGGCGCTGATCGGGGTCAACGGTTCGCCACGCCATGCCATCGTGATTCCACGGTGCGCGCGACGTATGCCGTTCCCCGGCGCTGGCGCACCGCCCTGGCAACTGGAGGCGATCGCTCGTTTCCTGCTCGCTGCGGGGGTGACTGCAATCAGTGCCGTTCTGCCTGAGCGTCGTCATGATGCGTATGGGTATGCGTCAATTGCCGCCGCGCTCGGCGTTGATGCGCTGCGCCGCACGCCGACGCTCGACCGTGAGACGCTGGTTGTCGTGCTGATTCCGGGGCGGATCGATGCGCGCAACGGACTATTCGGCGCTGCTCCCGGTCTGGCGGCGCTCTTCCACCCTGTGGCAGCAACGCGAAATACGAACCGCAGTCTCCCGGCGCTGGCGCAGGTGCGACGCCAGGGAACGCCGCTTCTGGCGGTGGCGGATGCCACGACGATCAGCGATGGACGCGACGCCGACGCGGAGTACGCCGAAGTGCGCAATGTTCTGCTGGCGTCGCGCGACCCTGTGGCGCTCGATGCGATCATTGCTGCGCGGTTCGGTCTCGATCCCTTGCGCGATGTCGCCTGGCTGCGCGAGGCGCACCGGCAGGGTTTGGGGACGGCTGACCTGAGCGCAATCTCGATCTGGGGAGAGACCGAAGCGCCTGGTGAGCGCTGGGGGCTGGCGGCGCCATCGTCATGCCCGGTGGTCGGTCGCTTCAAACGCTGGACGCCGACGGACGCGAGAACTCTGGCGAGCTGGCTGCGCGATACAGGCTGGGGACGCCTGTTCCGCGACTACCAGACGCGCTACGCTGCTCGCGCCTGGAGAGCCTGATAGGATTGACGCAAAAGCGCAAGGACGCAAAGACGCGCTCTCAACAGACAAACCGTTGCATCTTCGCGCCTTTGCGTCACCATGAAGCTGCGCCTGATTCGCGTGGGCATAACGAATAGACAAACCTTTGCGTCTCCGCGTCTTGAGCGTCGGCGGTTCTGCAAAGTCCTCGAACGCTACAGCTCAAGGCGCAACGATTGCAATCCGCGCAGCGCAAAATTGTCGCGCCACGCAATGCGCTCATCGACCAGGCGCATATGGGGGAAGCGACGCACCAGCGTACCAAGTGCCACCTGCCCTTCCAGCCGCGCCAGCGGCGCACCGAGGCAGTAGTGCGGACCATGCCCGAACGACAGATGGCGTATGTCGGTGCGCGTCAGATCGAGCCGCGCCGGGTTTTCGTACTGCGCCGGATCGCGATTTGCTGAACCGATAAAGACCGTCACTGTCTGTCCTGCTTCGATACGATGACCATGAACATCAATGTCAGCCAGCGCCCGGCGACTCGTCATCTGCACCGGACTGTCGTAGCGCAACAGCTCTTCAACGGCTGAAGCGGTCAGTTCCGGGCGGTCGCGCAGCAGCGCCAGTTGATCGGGATGGCGCAGCAGCGCCAGCGTGCCATTGCCGATCAGATTGGTCGTTGTCTCGTGACCGGCAAGGAGCAGGAGGATGCTGTTTGCAACCAGTTCCTGCTCGCTCAGCCGATCCCCGCCATCTTCCGCCTGCGCCAGCGCCGAGAGCAGGTCATCGCGCGGCGCGCGCCGCCGCTCAGCCACGAGCGCCAGAAAGAAGTCGGTCATTTCCAGCACCGCCTTGAGCGCCACAGGAAACACCTCGGCTTCAGGACGCGTCGTCCCGCCGATGAACGCTGCCAGGCTATCCGACCAGCGGCGAAACTGGTCGTGCATATCGACGGGGACGCCAAGCATGTGCGCGATAACGGTCACCGGCAGCGGGTAGGCGAATTCGCTGATCAGTTCAATCTCGCCGCGCGCCGCAGCCGCGTCGAGCAACTCGTCGACGATGCGCTGCACCAGCGGACGGTACGACTCGACGACGCGCGGCGTGAAGGCGCGATGAACGAGCGCGCGGAGTCGGGTATGGTCAGGCGGATCGGTAAAGAGCATCATCTTTGCGCGCGCTTCAAAGAGCGGCGCCAGCCCGGTCGCTGCCAGCCACTGCGGATCGACCTGAAACTGGTCGGCGCCCAGGCGCGGATCGCGGAGGATCGCCTGGACGTCCGCGTAGCGAAACATCTGCCAGTCATTTCCCGTCCAGCGGATTGGTTGCGTGGCGCGCCAGTGGTCGTAGATCGGATAGGGATTCTCGATGGCTGCCGGACTCCAGAGTTCGGGCAATGGTTCAGTTGCGTAGTGCATAGATGTCCTCTTGCAGTCGTGCGTGTCGTGCATATGATACGATACATGGCGGTTTTCTACGGTTCCGCCAGACCGAAAGGCATCATTATGTCGCCAGTGGATCTCGCGCCGCACAACCCGTATGGCTTGCCGCTGCGCACGCCGGCGATGACCGCCGCTGGCTGTTTCGGGTTCGGGGTTGAATATGAGCGGATCGTGCCGCTTGATTGTCTGGGCGCAATTGTCACTGGCAGCGTTTCGTTGCGCGGCAGGCGCGCCTTGCCGCCGCTGCGACTGGTCGAAACGCCAGCCGGGGTGTTGAGCGTGGGAGCGTGGCGCGACCCAGGATTGGAACGTGTGCTGCGCGACTATGCCCCTGCCTGGGCAGCCTGGAAAACGCCGGTCATTCTCAGCGTGGCGGCGGATCATAGCGAGGTTGCGGCGGCGCTGGAGGGCGTTGAGGGAATTGCAGGCATGGAACTCACGTTTGGCGATGATTGGGGTTCCGCTGCCCGGATCGTTGCTGCGGTGCGCGCTGTGACATTACTGCCGCTTCTGGTCAAACTGCCGTTCCACGAGCGCCTGATCGCCACTGCGCGCCAGGTGATCGACGCTGGCGCCGATGCCGTGACAATTGCCGCGCCGCCGCGCGCCCGCGCGCCGGACCCGCGCACTGGCGACATGTTGCACGGACGGCTCTCCGGTCCCGCAATTCGCCCGCTGGCGCTGGAAGCGGTGGCTGATGTGAGCGCCATGCTGCCCGCTCCGGTGGTGGCATGCGGCGGGATTGCCACCATCGCTGACGCGCGATCCTTTCTGGCGGCAGGCGCGGCTGCGGTGCAGGTAGGATCGGCGCTGCTCGCTGATCCATGGGCAGCGGTGCATATCGCGGATGCCCTGGAGAATGCCTCGTGACCAGACCTTACCAGCGAGTCAGAAGAACACAGACCTGCAAGGCATTGGATGGGCACTCACACGGACAGGCGGTTTCCGATCACAACCAGACCCGTGAGAATCCGTCGCATCCGTGTGCATCCGTGTCCGCATCATCGTGCCCGGATGCCCGAACAGTGGGTTCGCTCAGGCGCGCACGTGCCCATCGCCTTCCACCACCCATTTGTAGGACGTCAACTCGCGCAGCGCCATTGGTCCCCGTGCGTGGAGTTTTTGCGTACTGATTGCAATCTCGGCGCCCAACCCCAACTGCCCGCCGTCGTTGAAGCGCGTCGAAGCATTGACGAACACCGCCGACGAGTCAACCGCCTGCACGAAGGCTTCCGCCGTCGCCGGATCGCGAGTGATAATCGCGTCGGAATGATCGCCGAAGCGCGCAATATGATCCAGCGCCTCGTCCAGACTCGCCACGACGCGGACGGAGAGGATCAGCGCCATGAACTCCACGCCAAAATCGCTCTCCTGCGCCGGAACGATTTGCGGGGTGTCGAAACCTGCGGCGCGCAGAATGCTCATCGCTTCCTCATCAACGCGCAGTTCCACGTTGCTGGCAAGCAGATCGCGGGCGACTGCCGGCAACACCTCAGCAGCGACTGCGCGGTGCACCAGGAGGGTGTCGAGCGCATTGCAGACGCTGGGGCGCTGCACTTTTGCGTTATGGACGATGGGAACGACCATGCTCAGGTCAGCCGCCTGATCGACGTAGATATGGCACACGCCGATGCCGCCGGTAATCACCGGAATGGTCGCCTTCTCGCGGCAGAAGCGGTGTAATCCCGCGCCGCCGCGCGGAATAATGACATCGACATACCGATCCAGGCGCAGCAACTGTTCGACGAGCGCGCGGTCCGGGTTATCGATGACCTGAATGGCATCGGCGGGAAGCCCGGTTTGCGCAAGCGCTTGCTGAATCAGGCGCGTCAGCGCCGCGCAGGATCGGGTAATCCCCTTGCCGCCGCGCAGGATCGCCGCATTGCCGGATTTCAGGCAGAGTGCCGCGACATCGACTGTCACATTGGGGCGCGCTTCGTAAATAACGCCGACGACGCCGAGCGGCACGCGACGTTTATGCACCCGCAGACCGTTCTCCAGCACTGTAGCATCAAAGCGCTCCCCCACAGGATCGGGCAGGCGCGCAACAGCGCGGGTATCGGCGGCAATCGCGGCGAGGCGCTGCGGCGTCAGCGTCATCCGGTCAATCAGGGCAGGCGACAACCCGGCATCACGTCCGGCGGCGACATCGGCGGCGTTGGCAGCCAGCACCTCAGCCGCATTAGTGTCGTCGAGCAGCGCCGCTGCAATCGCCTCAAGCGCCGCATTCTTGCGCTCTGTCGGCATCAATGCCAGGCGCCTCCCGGCAGCGCGGGCGCGAGCGCCAATCTCTTCCAGGTTCGTCATGGGTCACTCCTGACAGAAGACAACGCCATCACAATAACACCATATCATCGCGGTGCACGACTTCTGGACCGTAATCGAATCCAAGCGTTTCGGCGATCTGCGTTGATCGCAGTCCGCGAATGCGACGAAGATCGACCGCCGCGTACTGCGTAATGCCCCGCGCAATCTCTCTGCCATCAGTCGTGTAGATGCGAATGGTCTGCCCGCGGGCAAAATCGCCCTCAACCGCAACCACGCCAGCCGGCAGGAGACTCTTACCCCCTTCGATCAGGGCGCGCGCAGCGCCGTCATCAACCACGACGCGGCTATGGCGAACGGTTTCCGCCAGAATCCAGCGTTTACGGCTTTCAACCTTTGTCGCCTGCGCCGGGAAGCGCGTGCCGACCGCCTCACCTGCCACGACGCGCGCAATGACATCGCGTTCAGCGCCGCTGGCAATTACCACCTCAGCGCCGCTGCGCGTCGCCAGGTCCGCCGCCTGGATTTTCGTCAGCATGCCGCCGGTACCCCGCACGTTGCTCCCGCCAGCGATTGCATAGATCTGTTCGGTAATCTCGGGCACGACGGCAATGCGCGTTGCGGATGGATCGCGACGCGGATCAGCAGTGTAGAGACCGTCAATGTCGGTCAGGATCAGGAGCAGATCGGCATCAACCAGGTTGGTGACCAGCGCCGACAGGTTATCATTGTCGCCGACGCGGATTTCACTGACGGCGACCACATCATTTTCGTTGACAATCGGCAGCACATTGTGCATCAGACAGGCGAGCAGCGTATTGCGCGCGTTGAGATACCGATGCCGATCCGCCAGGTCGCCGCGGGTCAGGAGGGTTTGCGCTACAGTAATGCCGTAAAGATCGAAAATCTGCTCATACAGATGCATCAACCTGCTCTGCCCAACTGCCGCGAGCATCTGTTTGAGCGGGATGTCACGCCGCCGCGCTGGAAAGTTCAGGCGCTCGCGCCCCACAGCAATCGCGCCGGAACTGACGAGCACCACCTCGGTTCCCTGCTGGCGCACAGCGGCGATCTGCTGCGCCAGCGACACAATTGTCGGGCGGTGCACTTTATCGGCGCCTGCGGTGAGCACATTGGTGCCAACCTTGACGACAATCCGGCTGGGATGGGTCATACGTTCAGGCAAACGGCTCTCCGCCTCACGGCGCCAGACGATACCCGACGCCCCATTCCGTCAGCAGCAATTTCGGTTCACGCGGATCCTGTTCAATTTTGCGGCGCAGGTGCCAGATATACACCTTGAGGTAATCATTATCTTTAGTGTATTCATGCCCCCACACGCCGCGCAAGAGCGTCTCGTGATCAAGCACCGCGCCTGCGTGTTCGGCGAGCAGGAGGAGCAGATCGTACTCGGTCGGCGTCAGATCAACCGGTTCGCCGCGCACCAGCACCTCGCGCTTCTGTTTGTCAATCACAATCTCGCCGCCGCCAGCGACGATCGGGCGATTGGGGGAGGGCGCCCGTCGCAGCAATGCCCGGATGCGCGCTGTCAACTCGTCCATGTTGAAGGGCTTGGTGAGGTAATCGTCGGCGCCGCTTTCCAGCCCGGTGACGATGTCTTTGCTCTGGGTGCGCGCCGTCAGCATCAGCACCGGTATCTGTGAGAACTCGCGCAACCGCCGACAAACCTCCCATCCATCCATTTCCGGCATCATCACATCGAGGATCATAAGATCAGGATGCTGATCGCGCACCATCTGCAACGCCTGCGCGCCGCTTTCCGCCTCGATCACGCTGAACCCTTCGTGCTCGAGGTTGATGCGCACCAGATCGCGCAGACCAGGCTCATCATCCACAATCAGGATTCGACGCTGCTCATTCCCCTGCATAGCCTCACCCTTGCCTCTCGCGCCACACTGGCGCCAGTACATGCGGATTGACCGGAAATCCTGCACCGATCCTTCGGCGGCATGCTACCGCAATTGAGCGAACAGCGCCGCCACATCATCAGTCGTAAGCGTCCCAATGCGGACATACCGGATCGTCCCTTGCGGATCGATGAAGTAACTGACCGGTATTGGCGAAATCTGAAATAGTCGCGCCGCTTCACCGTCAACATCCAGCGCGATGGGGTAAGTAACCCCGTACTGCTGAACGAACTCGCGCACAGCCTCATCGCTGGATTCCTGTCGGCGCAGATTGACGCCGATAATCACCAGTCCTTCGGCTTGCAGTTGCTGGTATGCCACCTGCAACGCCGGGGTTTCCTCCTTGCATGGTTCACACCAGGTGCCCCAGAAATTGACCAGCACGACTTTCCCGCGCAAGTCTGCCAGACGCAGACTGCTCCCGTCCAGCGTCGGCAGCGTCAGATCCGGCGCAGGACGGTTCAATTCGCCGACGGCGGGCAACGATGCGCTGCCCTCACGACCAACGGTGAACCAGACCAGACCAATGATGATGACGCCAAGAAGTGCGCCTGCTGCGGATGTTATCAGTTCGCGCCTGCTGACGCCTCTCCGTTGAGACGATGCGCGTTTTGGGAGCGTCGTTTGTTCGTTCATAAGAGTAAACGTTTATGTTCCTGCATTTTAACACATTTGGCGCATAGTGTATAGCGGAAAATGAGCCCAGGAGCCTATGGCATTGCCTTACTGTTTGCGCCGACCCTGAGTGCACAGGCGGCGCGTCAGTCGGTGGCGAGTAATGATGGCGAGTAATGAATGACGGGTGACATGTCGCCTGCTCGTTGCCTCTTGCGCTGTTCCAGAGTGTGCGGGCGGTGCGAACCGAGGACTGAGAACCAAGAACCACGCTGCCCCCAGGTGCGCGGGCGGCGCGTTCGCACGCCAATTCTTCTGTTCAGAGCGGCTCGTGGAGTTGTTGATCTCAATCCTGAACAATTGGCATGACGCATCCTTGACAACACCCCAAACATGGAATAGACTGGTCGTAGACTGGTCTAATCAGGAAGATTAACCAGATATTGGACAATCTCGTGCTCGGCGTTGGCTTCGACAGGCTCATCCAACGCCAATCGCTCCACAGATGCAGGCGTGATTGTCCAGGTTGAGATTGATCGTCTTATAAGATAAGGATAATGTCATGATCACCATAGGATCGTATGAAGCAAAAACCCGCTTCTCCGAATTGCTGGCTCGTGTCCGTCGGGGTGAGCGAATTGTCATTACCCTTCATGGAACGCCAGTCGCTGTCCTTGCACCGCTGGAAGAAACTGCTACACGTCCGTATGCCGAAGTTATCGCCGAACTCCGGGCATTTCGCAGAGGGCGGCGTCTGAACGGTGTCGCCCTGCGCGAGTTGATCCAGGAAGGGCGGTCATGAGCGTCGGTGAGCGGTTTGTCCTCGATGCGTCTGTGGCTCTCGCCTGGTGTTTTGAGGACGAGAGCAGCGATCTGGCTGATCTGGCGTTAGATCGGTTAGCGCGAACCTCAGCCCTGGTTCCTGCCATCTGGTCTCTGGAGATCGGAAACGCCTTGCTTGGCGCTGAGCGGCGCGGACGGTTGAGCCAGGCGGAAAGCAGCCGCTTTCTGGCGCTGATTCGCGCCTTGCCGATTGAGATAGAAGCCGTATCAGCGTCTCGAATGTTGAACGATGTTGTAACGCTTGCGCGTGAACAGGGCCTGTCCGCCTACGACGCTGCGTATCTGGAGCTGGCAATGCGCAACGGCTTACCATTAGCAACCCTCGACGCAGCCCTCCGGCAGGCGGCAGAACGCTGCGGCGTCAGCCTCATCGGCAGCCGGTCGTAAGGCGCAGGTTCTGTCTTGCATGTCGGGCGTTGGCTTCGACAGGCTCAGCCAACGCCTGGCGCAAGATGGTCAATGTGCGGTTTGAGCGTCGCGAATACCAACGCTACCGGCGCGCCAGGTCGATCAGGCGCTGCGCTTCGTTGGCGACGGGCGATCCGGTTGGCGCAATTGAAATGATCCGCTGCCACACCTCGATGGCGTCGTCGGTGCGCGGCGGTTGGGTTGATGCCAGGCACGAGCCGAGATTGAGCAGCAGGCGCGTATCTTCGGGACGTGCGGCGGTTGCCGCCTCCAGGTCCTTCAACCCCTCAAGGACGAACGTCTGATCGCCTACGCCAGCGCCATAGAAGCAGCGAGAAGCGCCGAGGTCGCCGCGCGCGACGGCGTTCGTCGGATCGAGTTCCAGCACGCGCTCATAGGCTTTCGCCGCCTCGAGCCAACGCGGCAGGCGCTGCTGGTACAGTATGCTGTCGGGCGCCTGCTCGCGCACGATCTGCACGCTGTCATACAAGAGATTGGCGTAGTCCACCCATGCCTGCGCATCGTTCTCGTTCTGCTCAGCGATCTGGCGGGCGCGGGCTATCATGGTCTCCAGCGCATCCATCGGCGAGGTCGTGGGAGTGGGGACGGCTCGCGGCACAGCGCCGCCGCCGGTCAGAATCAACCCGCCAATGATCGACGCCAGCGCAACTGCCAGCACCGCAATAACCGCCGCTGTCGGACCGGCGATTGGCGCGGATGTTGCGGGCTGTTTCAGCGTCGGGCGGGGATTGAAATCGCGCGGACGCTCGGCATGCTGCGCCGGGGGCAGCGGACGGTAATCGGGAACTTCTTCCAGAAGCGCCTGACGCTGTGCGTCGTACTGCGCGCGGCGCTGCGCGTCAGACAGCGTGGCGTATGCCTCGTCGATGATCGCCAGGCGCTGCTGCGCCAGTGCGACCAGTTCCGCAGCAGCGCCGTTCAACTTTTTCGGATCGTACTGTTCGCGCAGGCGCCGGTAAGCTGTGTTGATCGCCTCTGCATCGGCATCAGGCGCAACCTGCAGTATCTCGTAATAATCCTGTGTCGCCATATCAGCGCGAACTTACAAAGCGCGCCAGTTCGCCAAACCCGCGCGGCAGGCGCACGCGTCGCCCTTCGAGCGCGCCGCGTCCTTCGAGCGTGCGCCGCACTACTGCAATCAGTCCGCCGGTCACGCCAATGATCACTCCCAGCCACACCAGCATGACCCCTGGCTTCAGACTCAGCGTGATGACCGCTTTCGCGGGGTCTACCGGCAGGTTCAACCCTTCAACGCGGATCAGCACCCGGCGCTGCAATGGATCGAATGCCGCCAGCGTCGCCTTGTGACCGCCAGGCAACTCGGCGGGCAGGTCCACAATGTTGCCGACCGGATCCGACGGAGTGGTGACCAGCCGCACTTTTGGCGTCAGTTCGACCGACTGTCCCTCGTAGGTGACGCGCAGTTTCGCTCCCACATCGGCGCTGCCGGTCATATGCGCATCCGGCACATCGAACGCCAGAAAGGTGATTTCATACGGTCCAACCCTTCCTGTTTCCCCGATGCCCATATCCGCCATATTGCGGTCATACGGCGGTTGATACTCCGACGGCGAGATATAGACATCGCGGAACAGTTCGCTGCGGATGGCGGGGGTCGCCATCGTCGCTCCCATCGTCTGATTGAAGTAGAGCTGCGGCGCAGCGCGGAACGTTTCGTTCCCGTGGGTCACCGTCAAGTCGAGAATGCCGCGACCCTCCGGCGTCTGCCGCCAGCCGTTGAAGGTCACTGAATACCCGAACGCGCTGACGCTCTCTCCTTCCGGCACCAGCAGGCGCACCTCTTCCGTCGCATACAGGGTCGAGGCGACTGCGCCGACCAGGAAGATCATCAGACCGACGTGCGCCAGGTAGCCGCCGATGCGCAGCCAGCCGCTTCGCAGCGTGCGGACAATCATCAGGACGTTCGTGCCAAACGCGAAGGCGCACAGCGTCACATACGCGAGCGGCAACGGATCGCGCGCGCCAAGCAGCAGTCCCACACAGGCGATGATGACCGCAAAGAGCGCCGGGAAGCGCAGCGCGCGGAGGAGCGAGCGTTTATTCGTATCGCGCCAGCCGAGCAGCGGACCGATGATCAGGAGGATCACCAGGATCAACCCCAGCGGGGGCACCGTAGTGCTATAGAAATCGCCCACCAGACCGAAGCGCCCGTCGGCGAACGGCTGCGCATTGGGATCAAACGTTGTCCCGTCATCGATCTTGAACGAACCGGCGAAGAGCGACTGCAACCGATGCCCGACGCCGGGGATGGCGGAAATGAGCGGCATCGAGGTGCCCAACCCGACGACCGCAGCGATGACCAGCAACGCAATGATCCCCAGCACGAAGAAACTATCGCGCGAGAGGAGCTTATCGGAGAGCGGCTTGCCCGGAATATCGCGCCAGCGCCACGCCAGGACGCCAAAGCCGCCGATGGCGAGGATCGCCAGCGACGCGAAGAGAACCGTCTTCAATCCCTCTTCGACGAACGAGTGCACCGAGAACGACGACAGCACGCCGCTGCGCGTCAGGAACGTCGAATAGAAGACGAAAATGTACGTGGCAATCGCCAGCGCGAATGTCGTGCGCCGCAGCCCGTGACCGGTGCGCTGCACGAGCATGGCGTGCAGCAACGCGGTAGAAGTCAGCCAGGGCACCAGCGACGAATTCTCAACTGGGTCCCATCCCCAATAGCCGCCCCATCCCAGCGTCTCATACGCCCAGTAGCCGCCAAGCAGCAGCGCCAGACCGAGGAACACCCAGGCAGCCAGCGTCCATGGCAGCGCATCATGCACCCAACCGTCGTAGTCGCGTCGCCACAACCCGCCGATAGCGAAGGCGAACGGAACAGCCATCAGCGCGAAGCCGACGAACAGCACCGGCGGATGAATGAGCATCCACATGTTCTCGAGCGTGGGGTTGAGACCTTTGCCGTCCGGCGGCGTTACCGCCACGCCGTTCTGCATAAGGGGGACAAACGGGTTGCGGATGAGCATATAGAAGAGGAGCGCCGCCTGGATCGCCATGAACACCGTCAGGACATACGGCTCGGAGTGGCGCGTGCGGCGAACCAGGAACTGCGCCGCTATCACGCCCCACAGCGCCCAGATCACGAATGACCCGGGCTGCCCGGCCCAGACAGCCGCCACCCGGAAGGCGGGAGCAAGCGACCGGTCGGTGTAATTGTAGACATACTCAATATCGTACCGCTGCGCAATGAACAGATAGTTCAGCAGCGCCACCACTGCCAGCACGGCGACCAGCGTCATCCGCACGCCGATCCGTCCGAAGGTCAGCGCTGCCAGATTACCGCGCGGCGCCAGCGCATACCCGGCTGTCGCCAGCAAAGCGGACGCCAGCCCTGCGATGATCAGCGTCGTTCCGAGCAGATACATACCACCCTCGAGTCTAGAGCGCCTCTCACGTTCATTCCGTGTGAGTCACGCTTTGCCGTTGTGTGTGCAGCGCTGACTTCGACAGGCTTCAGCCAGCGCTGCGCCGATCGTCAGGGATCGATCAACCGCGTTACTGCGCAGCCGATTGCATTTCCTGATACTTTGACGGGCACTTGACAAGCAGATCATCGGCGAGGAAGACGCCGCGCGCCTCGTCGTAGTGCCCGATTGCTACAATGCTGACCGCCTGCTCGAAATTCGACGGCTTCGGCTTGGCGTAGACGACCGGGATCATCTTGCCGGTGCTGTCCTGCAGCATGAAGACGAAGTTGCCATCAGCATCATACCTGCCCATATCGCCGAGATACCCGGCGAGCTGCACGCTGCGCCCGCTCCGCATCGCTTCGTCGATGCTGACCGTGTACGGTCGGTACGACGCGGTCAAGCCGTAGTATCCCAGACCAATCGCCAGCGCAATCACCGCCGCGCCGAGCAGGTGGAGCGGCTTAATCGCCGGTGTGCGGCGAACCGGAGAAGAAAACGTCGCCATGATCGCCTCCTGGCGTCCCGAACGCTTACTTTTGAGAGTCTGTCACCGACACTGTCTCGCGCGTGTGACCATTGCGCGTTTCGAGGGTCGCACGCGGCGCGGCGGGCGGTTCGGCGGGCGCTTCCTCATCGAGACGGCGGCGCAATTCGCGCGTGGCGCTATCGATCCGCCACAGAAAGATAAAAATGCCAATCCAGACCGTCAGCGCCACTGCCAGCGCCGTATAGATGGCAATGGCCGGCTCAAGCAGGAAGTTCATACGCCACCTCCCGTCGCGCCAGGCGATCCTGCAACAGCAGCACGTCGGCGCGAAGTCGATACAGCCAGATAAACAATCCCAGGAAACCGATATTTGCCGCCATAAACGTCCAGAAGGTGCGACTATTGCTCAACAGCCCGGTTCCCGGCGCTTCCATATTGAGTAGCACCCGCCCATTCGTCAGATCCACGCCTTCGACCGCCAGCAAGAACTGCTGACCGGGGAACTCCGGGCGATCCGCTGGCTTGCCGCTTGACAACTCAAACGACGGGGTCAGCAGCGCAACTTCACGCAAACCGGGCATGCGCACTTCCACCTGCGCCACTGCGAGATCGCCGCGTTGCTCGATGCCTTGCAGCGCCAGCACCACATCGCCGAGTTGACCGACGCGCGCGCCGTTCAATTCCAGCCAGATGCCATCGCAATGGCTGCCCTGGATGAATGCGCAGTTGGGGTGGAGCGTGCTTTCCGCCATGCGCGGCGCAACAAACAGGAGGAACGGCATCGTCACAGCGGCGAAGAGATTGTAAACTGCCGAGAGGCGCCGGCGGCGCTCGACATCATCAAGCGCAGAACGCAGCGCAAAGTAGGCGGCATAGATCAGCAGCAGGATGAGGATCGTCGTCTCGCGCGGGTCCCAGTTCCATGGCGTGCCCCAGACAATATTGGCGAACCACATGCCCGACACAGTCGCCAGCGCGCAGAACAGGAACCCGGCTTCCGCCGCCGCCACGGCGCCAGCGTCGTCCGAAGCGCGGCGTTTCCAGAGATACCGGATGCTGTACACTGCCGAGACGGCGAACGCAACAGTGGTGATCCAGGCGGTGGGAACGTGCAAAATAATGATGCGCCCGGCGTCGCCGAGACCGACGTACTGCGGCACGACCAGAAACATCGCAACGACGATTCCGGCCATCCAGACGCCAAGGAGGATCTTGGCAGCCTGATCGAGGCGAAGCCTGTCACTCATGGAGCGGCTCTTTCTAGGCATCGCGCGGATGCTGATTGCTGAAATGATACTACATGTGTCGGGGTAAATCAAATATTGTTACGGTTCCCACACGTTGTTGAACAGGAAAAGTGAAGCAGTAAAAAGAGCAATTGTATACCCCGCCAGCACCTGCAGGGCGCCGACGCCGCTCTCCCACCCGCGCCCCGCCAGAGCGTTGGCGCTGCCCTGAATGGCGACCACCAGCAGCGGCGCCAGCAACGGGAACGACAGCACGGCGAACAGGGCGCCTTTCACGCTGGCGCGCGCAATGATTGCCGCGATCAGAGTCGTCGCCGCCACGAGCCCCAGGCTGCCCGCCAGCAGCAGCGCCGCCAGCAACCCTGGATTGCCGACCTGCACCCGCAGCATCACGACAAACAACGTGGTTGTCACTGCGACGATCAGCAGCAGCAGCGCCAGGTTGAACCACAGTTTGCCAAGGAAGACGGCGGTCGGGCGGGCGGAGAGGCGCAGCGCCGCGGCGGTGCGCGCCTCCTCCTCCTGGACGAAGGCGCGCGCCAGACCGGTGAATGCCGCGAACAGAATAGCGACCCACAGCAACGCCGCGTGAATGATCGGCAAGTCAGCGTTGCGCGACGTGGTCAACGGTCCCATTCCCAGGCTCATTGCCACGACGGTGCTGACGGCAAACAGCAGAATGGCATTGAGCGCATAGCGCGTCCGCAGTTCGCTGCGCACATCTTTGCGGAACACCGCCCACGCCGCCGTCAGCAGCGGCGCTTTCGGCGGCGCTGTGGTTGTTGAAGCCTCAACCGTGCTCTGGGGTGACACGCGCGGGTCCATCACATGATTGATCCATATGACACTTTGCGCCGTTGCGCCTTTGCGTCAGCGACATTCCAGACTCTCGCCGTCCCCCGGGACATTGCAGGCTACAGACGCTCCCGCCCCAGCCGCAGAATATAATCGCCAAACCGCTCCTCGCGCGGATCATTGGTGGCGATGACGGTAATGCCGCGTTCGCGTTGCCGGGCGATCACCTGTTCGACCAGCGCCACGCCGCGCGCATCGAACGTCACGGTCGGCTCGTCGAGCGTCAGGATCCGCGGATGGTGCAGCAGTGCGTAGGCGTAGCGCAACCGCTGCGTCATGCCCGACGAATACGCCGCCAGGAGATCGTCGCCGCGCCCGCCCAACCCGACGTCAGCGAGCAGCGCTTCCAGGTCGGCGCGGTTGCAGCGCATGCCCCGCACGGCGGCGAAGAACGTCAGGTTCTCCAGAGCGGTCAATTCGCGGTAGAGGTGCAGGTCGGGCGCGACCCAACCGAGGAGGTGCAGCGCCTCCGACGGGCGCAAGACCGTTCCGTTCACCTCAATCGTCACCATGCCGCGCGCCGGACGTTGCAACCCGCAGATCACACGCAGCAGGGAGCTTTTCCCGCTGCCGTTGGCGCCAGTCACCACCAGCGTCTCGCCGGTGCGCAACTCGAACGATACGCCCGCCAGCACCCGCCGCGCGCCGTACTCGATTGCAACGTCGTTTGCGACTAAACGCAAAGGTTCCCCCATCCGCATACATCCAGAGCCTGAACGGTGACACCCGGCATGGTACTGCGGAAGGGGCGTTTCAGCAAATAGGAGCACTGAGAACCGAGAATTGAGAACCGGGAACTGCGAACTGAGAACGTGAGGTCGGGGGGAAAGGGCGGAGGCGCCCTCCGAATTCCGGGCGCTGCACTCTTGTGCGGCTAACACTTTCAACATCATCATGGTCGTGAAACTATTGACTTTTTTTTGACCGCGTGTTATAGTGTCAACACAGCTTCTACTCCGCAATCACGTCGTAACAGCGCCAGATACAAATAGATTGACGAAGTACGTGTGGGCAGGCGAATTGTTCACCTGTCTGACGTTGTGTGCGCTTCGCGCCTGGATGGAGGTTGTCGGGACCCTTGCCTCTCCTGATTTCTTCTATTCTCTCTGTTCCCATTTTGGAAGATCACCTGGACGAACACGCTTATACCCGTAGAGCGATTGGCCTTGGTTTCGACAGACTCAACTGCGTTGGCTGAGCCTGCCGAAGCCGATCACGAGGTTGTCTGATATTCGGTTGATCTTCCTAAATTAGAACTGAAGGCGTAATTTGGACATCAGGTTCGCCGCAAATCTGAGAAATATGTCCTGTTTTTTTAGAATGCTCTGATGCGCCTTTCGTTTTTACTCCTATTGAATGAGTTTGCCTGAATAGAAACATTGAACTCGGTAGAAGCCGTCCGCATCGCTGTCAATGAATGCCAGGAAAGGAGGAGAGCCGATGAAGACAATGAAGGCCGCCGTCGTCCACGACTTCCAGCAACCGCTTCGTATTGAGGAGCTGCCCAAGCCGGAGCCGGGATTTGGCGAGATTGTGGTCAAAATTGAAGCATCCGGTCTGTGCCACACCGATATTCACGCGGCTCACGGCGACTGGCCCGTGAAACCGAAACTGCCCTTCATTCCCGGTCACGAGGGCGTAGGCATCGTTGAAAGCGTCGGGGCAGGGGTCACAAACGTGAAGGAAGGCGACCGCGTGGCGATCCCCTGGCTCGGGTACGCATGCGGCGATTGTAAATACTGCACCTCGGGTTGGGAGACGCTCTGTGAACGCCAACTTAACACCGGCTACTTTCTTGATGGCGCGTATGCTCAGTATGCCAAAGCCTTTGCGAAATACGTCGGCATTGTGCCGCCAGGCGTTTCTCCGCTCGATGCCGCGCCGCTCACCTGCGCAGGCGTGACGACCTACAAAGCGGTGAAAGTTTCCGGGGCGCGCCCTTCGGAGTTGGTCGCCGTTTTCGGCGTCGGCGGGCTGGGGCACCTGGCGTTGCAGTACGCGAAAATAGCCGGAGCGACGGTGGCCGCGGTTGACCTGCTCGATGAGCGGTTGCAGACCGCGCGGGAACTCGGCGCCGACATTACGATCAACGCCAGGACGCAGGATCCGGTTGAGGAGCTGAAGAAGTGGGGCGGCGCCGATGCGGCGATCTGCGTGGCGGTCTCGCCGAAAGCGTTCGAGCAGGCGTATCGCTCGTTGAGAAGGGGCGGGCGACTGGTTTTTGTGGCTCTGCCTGCCGATAACTATATTCAGTTGCCAATTTTTGAGACGGTGCTCAACGGCATCCACGTCATCGGCTCGATTGTCGGCACCCGTGCGGACCTGGCGGAAACGTTCGCGCTTCACGCCGCCGGCAAGACGCGCGTTCTCTTCGAGACTCGCGCGCTCGATCAGGTGAATGAGGCGTTCGAGGATGTTGAGCATGGTCGCAACCGGGCGCCGCGAATTGTGTTCTCCGAATTCTGATAGGAACCAGATATTGGACAATCTCGTGATCGGCGTTGGCTGCGACAGGCTCAGCCAACGCCGACCGCTCCTCATAGGAAGATCAACCTGATATTGGGCAATCTCGTGATCGGCGTTGGCTGCGACAGGCTCAGCCAACGCCGACCGCTCCTCAGGTGCAGGCGTGATTGTCGAGGTTTTGGTTGATCTCCCCGTAAGACATCACGGGCGCGACGATCATGGGTGAGGCGTCGCCGCGCCCTTGCGAACCGTCATTCTCTCGCAGGCAGGTCGACGATTGTGGGCGGGGCGCCGCTGCGCCCCTATGCGCTGCCAGCCATGCCCCCTGCGCTGGCAGCGTTTGCTATAGCGCTATCCCGCTCCCATATGTGATCACCCATAACCTTCCCGCCTTAACCTGCAACCATCTCGCCTCTCACCGCTCACATCTCGCTTCTCGCCAGACATAGTGTTATAATGACCGCCCGAACAGGAGGCGCCCATGCCATCGCCATTTCCCGGGATGGACCCGTATCTCGAAGGTGATTTGTTTCAGGAGTTCCATGAACGCCTGGCGCATCAGATCAGCGTCGAATTGATGCCGCAGATCCGTCCCCGCTATGTGGCGCTGCTGGCAAAGCGATATGTGCTCGACCGTCCGGCGGTCAGTCTGTTTGGCGCGCCTGAACAGCGGGTCTTTTATCCTGATGTGCATGTTGTCGAGCGGCGCGTGAAGGGGAGCAGGGTGTCAGTTGCGGCAACGCTGACGGTGGACGAACCGACTGTCTCGCTTCCCAGCGCGCTGGAAGCGCCACAACTCAGCGTCGAGATCCGCGATGTGGCGGAACGGCGCCTGGTAACCCTGATCGAAATCCTGTCGCCAGCCAACAAGTATGGCGCCGGGTACGACGAGTATCAGCGCCGTCGGCTAGAGTTGCTGAAAACGGAAACCCATCTGCTGGAGATCGACCTGTTGCGCCAGGGCGCACGGATCGCCTTATATGGCGCGCCGCCGCCTGCTCCGTATTATATCTATCTCAGCCGCTTCGAGCGCCGCCCGTACACTGATGTCTGGTGCGCCTTTTTCGACAAACGCCTGCCTCGCGTGCCGGTTCCGCTGCTGCCGCCGGACGCCGATGCAGTGCTGGACGTGCAACACGCTGTGGACGCCTGCTTTGAACTGGTTGGGTACGACGCGCTGATTGATTATACGCAACCGCCGCCGCCGCCTGCGATGAGCGCCGAAGACCTTGTCTGGATCGATGAGCGCCTGCGTGCAGCAGGCATGCGCCCTGCGACGACCGTATGAAATCGAAGCCAATACACCGCGTTGTGGTGACCGGCATGGGAGCGGTGACGCCCCTTGGCATCGGCGTGACAGCGTTCTGGAACGCTCTGCTGGAGGGACGCTCCGGCGTCTCATTCGCCACCCGCTACGACATCACGACAGTTCCCTATGTTATTGCCGCTGAGGTGCGTGATTTCGACCCATGTGACTTCATGGACGCAAAGGCGGCGCGGCGCATGGCGCGCTTTGCGCAATTCGCGGTCGCTGCCGCTGGCGAGGCGCTCCGCGATAGCGGGCTAAATCTCGACGCCATCGACCGGACGCGGGTTGCGGTCGATATTGGCACGTCACTCGGCGGCACGGCGGAGGTGGAAGAGCAAACGCTCACATTTGAAGCCAGAGGGCGGCGGCGGGTGGACGCCTTCTACATGCCGACGTTCATCTACAATATGGCGTCGTGTCAGGTGGCGATGCAGTACGGGTTGCACGGTCCGACGACGACGCCGGTGCTCGCCTGCGCTACCGGAACCTACGCGATTGGCGAGGCGGCGCGCATGGTGCATTGCGGCGATGCGCTGATCGCGGTGTGCGGCGGAACCGATGCCGGGGTGACGGCGCTCAACGCTATGGCTTTCGGCGTTATCGGCGCGATTGCGCCGCCCGGCGACGATCCGGCGCGCGCTGTGCGTCCGTTTGATGCCAATCGCAAGGGAACCGCTGGCGGCGAAGGGTGCGGCATCCTGGTCCTTGAACAACTGGAGCATGCCCTGGCGCGCGGCGCGCGCATCTACGCTGAAGTCGCCGGTTTCGGCGCAACGGAAGACGCTTACCATCTCACCGCGCCTGCGCCGGGCGGCGAGTTTGCCGCGCTCGCCATCAGCCGCGCCATCGAAGACGCCGGGTTGCGCCCGGAGGACATCGATCATATCAGCGCCCACGGCACCGGCACGCTGCTCAACGACGCCGCCGAAACCGCTGCGATCAAGCGCGCGCTTGGCGATCATGCGTATCGCGTGACGGTCAGCGGCATCAAGTCGATGATTGGTCACACGGCGGGCGCGGCAGGCGCCCTGGCAGCCATCGGGTGCATCAAGAGCATTGAGACTGGCATGGTCCCGCCGACGATCAACTACGAAACGCCCGATCCGGCGTGCGATCTTGATTATGTGCCCAACCAGGCGCGCCGCCAGGATGTGCGGGCGGCGCTTGTCAATGCCTTCGGTTTCGGCGGGCAAAACGCGGTTGTCCTGTTTCGGCGATATGAAGACGATTGCTAAACGTCAGTCGCAGGTCGGGTTGACTTACTTCGAGCGGGTGCTGGAACGGCGGCGCGCTGCCGATCCGGTGGCGCTCGCCGCTTTTGGTCGGCATGTCCACTTTGGGTTCTGGGAAGACCCGACACGCGCCGATGGATCGATTGATGATTTCGTGCGCGCCGCCGATGCGCTGACGCTGCGGATCATCAGTGCGGGCAATGTGCGCTCCGGTCAGCGCGTGCTCGATGTCGGCTGCGGCATCGGCGGCACGCTGGCGCTGCTTAACGAACACTTTGACCGGGTTGAACTGCTCGGCTTGAATATCGATCCGTCGCAGATCGAGCAGGCGCGCCACGTTGCCTGCGCTCGCCCCGGCAATCTGGTCGATTTTTCAATTGGCGACGCCATGCATCTGCCCTACGCCGATGAGTCGTTCGATACCGTGCTGGCGGTCGAGTGCAGCTTTCACTTCCCCGACCGCGAAACGTTTCTCCGCGAAGCGCACCGGGTGTTGCGCCCCGGCGGACGCCTGGCGCTCTCGGATTTTGTGCCGACGTGGATGATGCGCACGGCGCTCTGGATGCTCGGCGGAACGATTGAACGCATCATTGAGCCGAGTTTTGGACCGTTCGACCTGAGTTACACTCTCGGCGTCTACCAGCGCACAGCGCGTCGCATCGGGCTGCAACCGGTCGTGATCGACGACGTCACACGCGGGCTGTTGCCCACCTTTCCAGTCTGGCGCCGGCTGATCCGCCATCTGCTGCCGGACCATTACGGCATGGCGGAACTCTTCACCATTTTTGGCTGGCTGCACCGCCTGCGCCTGATGCGCTACATGGTGCTTGCATTCGAGAAGACAGCGCAACAGAAAGCGAGTTGAGCGACATGATCATCATTGGCAGCAGCAATGGCAGCGTGGGCATTGCCGCTGGATGGGCTATCCTGCAGGCGGGAGGCTCGGCGCTCGATGCGGTCGAAGCGGCGACACGGCTGGTGGAGGACAACCCCGACGATCATTCGGTTGGCTACGGCGGATACCCGAATCTGCTCGGCGAGGTTGAACTCGACGCCTCGATCATGGACGGAACGACGTTGCGGGCGGGCGCGGTGGGGGCGCTGAAGGGGTATCGTTACGCTATCAGCGTGGCGCGACGGGTGATGGAAGACCTGCCGCACGTCATTCTGGTCGGCGAGGGAGCGGCGCGTTTCGCCGCCGAAATTGGCATGCAACACGAGAACTTGCTGACGGAACACGCCGAACAGGTCTGGCGCGCCGGTCTCGAAGGGCGCACGCTGATCGACTGGCAGGGAGCGCCTGAACTGGTCGCCGCGCTGCTCCGCCGCAGCGCCTCGCTGACGAAGGACCCCGAACACGTGACCGGCACGGTCAACTTCATCGCGCAGGACCGCCAGGGACGAATCGCATCGGCGGTCAGCACCAGCGGATGGGCATGGAAGTACCCCGGACGCCTGGGCGACTCGCCGATCATTGGCGGCGGCAACTACGCCGATGACCGTTACGGCGCAGCGACGTGCACCGGTTGGGGCGAGGCGGCGATCCGTGCGGCGACGGCGCGCAGCGTTGTGCTCTACCTCAAGGCGGGCTATCCGCTCGAAGAGGCATGCCGTGAAGCCTTTCGCGATCTTGCGCCCATCCTGCGCGGCACGCCGAACGTGATGAGTCTGTTGGCAATTGACCGGCACGGTAATCACTGCGCTCTGACCACGGCGGAAGAGCGCACCTACGTGTATCAGACCGACGGGATGGATCGCTTCGTCGAACTGCCGCGCATCGTCGTCTCCGTCGAGTGAGCGGCGTACCGGTCAGTATGCTATAATCCGGCGGATGACAGGAGTTTTCGCCGGATCATGCGATGCCGTCTGGTTGCCATTCTACTGGTCGTTGCGCTGCTCGCCGGGTGTGAGCCGGGCAGCGCGCCCGAAACCTCTTCCGCCCCGACGATTGCCGCAAACCCATCCAGCATCGGACCGCTCCTCCTCTGGCATGGATGGTCGGGCAACGATCGGCAGGCGCTCGGACGCCTGGTGGAGCAGTATAACCGTCAGCAGAGCGACGGGCGCATCGTGCTGCAATCGGTGCCGCTGGCGAGCTTCGCCGCCGAGCTGCGGGCAGCCGTCGCAGCGGGCAGCGGTCCGCACCTGATGCTTATTCCGAATACCTGGATCGGCGGGCTGGCGGAGGCGGGGGTGCTGCTCCCGCTCGATGGTCTGATACCGGCGCAGGAGATCGATGCGCTCCTGCCGGTGACGCTGGCGGGTGCGCAGGCGCGCGACGCCGACGGCGCGCTGCGGCTGTACGGGGCGCCGGTGCGCTTCGATACAATTGCGCTCTACTACAACGCCGCCAACCTGACTGTTCCCCCTGCCGATACCGCCGCCATGCTCGCCGTGGGGCGGGGTTTGAGCGACCCGGAAGCCCAACCGCCGATCTGGGGCCTGGCGCTTAATCTGTCGCACGACAATATGATCGGGTATCTGTACGCTTTCGATGGGCGGATCTTCGATGAAGAGGGGAAGGTTGCGCTTGGCACAACCGGTCGCGCTGGCGCGGAACAGTGGCTCGCCTGGTTGATTGCGCTTCACAATGATCCGCGCATTCTGGCGCGGAGCGAGAGCAGCATCCTGGTTGATCGCGAATTGAAGGACGGGCGCGCTATCATGACCTTTGACTGGGCGCATCAGATCGGCGTGTATCGCGGTCTGTGGGGCGAGCAGATCGGTGTGGCGCCACTGCCGCGCCTGAGCGAAACGGGGAATGCGCCGCGTCCCTACGTGCGCTCCGACGTCCTGGCGATCAACAGCCTTGCCGGAATAAGCGAGCGTGAGGCGGCAGCGCGATTCATCCGCTTTATGATCGGCGTAGAAGCGCAGTCTGTTCTCCTGCAAAGCGATATGCAGCCGGCGTCGCGCACCCTGGCGCTGACTGGCGACGCGCCGCAGGAGATCGCTGCGCGGGTGTTCCGCACCCAGGCGGAACAGGGCATTCCAATGTCTAACTCGAGTATGCGCCCCTTTGTGGAACAGGAAATCAGGCGGATGCAGCGTCAGACGCTGCTTGGTCTGATCGCGCCAGCCGACGCCGTGACCGAAGCGGACCGTCGCCTGCGTGAACGGCTCGAACCTTCACCGCCAGCGCCGTGACATATCTTTGGCGCCGTGGTAAGCTGCGGGACGCAAACACCGCGTTCATACCGTCAATTCATACGATTGCCAGTTGCTCTCTGTCAAAAAGTGTAGTAGAATATCAGCGACTTGCACTATACGGGCGTCTGTCGTTAGCAATGCAACGAGGGTTGCCCGCGCGCAAGGATAGCAACAACCGCTTTCGTTCATTCCAATGTCCTGAGGAGGACCTGAATGGCTAGCAGAACCGAGGAGATGGTTCGGCATCTCAAGGCCTTGCAGATGAACACGCCCGACATTGAGGCGTCTGCTGTCGTGAGTGTAGACGGCCTGATCATGGCCTCGGCGCTGCCGGCTGATGTAGAAGAGGATCGCGTCTCCGCGATGAGCGCCGCCATGTTATCGCTTGGGGAGCGGATCGCGAGTGAATTGAAGCGCGGGCAGCTCGATCAGGTGTTCGTCCGTGGTGAAGAAGGGTATGTCGTGCTGGTGTCGATTGGCGATGAAGCCGTGCTGACCGCGCTCGCCGCCAGCAAGGCGAAACTCGGCCTCGTCTTCCTCGAGATGAAGCGCACCGCAAATGAGTTGTTGAGCCTGGTGTAGGTGCATGTTTCTGCGCAGGCACGTCCGGCGAGGTCGGATCGGCGATCCTTCCTCGCCGCTTTTTTCTGTCATGCCATGCGAAAAACCGTTACCGACATTCAGCAGATGAAGGCGCGCGGCGAGCCAATTGCGATGCTGACCGCCTACGACTCGGTCACTGCCGCGCTGTTTGATGCCGCTGGCGTTCCGATGTTGTTAGTTGGCGACTCGCTCGGCGATAATGTACTCGGCTTCGGTTCGACCATCCCGGTGACCCTCGATGATATGGTGCGCCACGCGGCAGCCGTGGCGCGCGGTGCGCAATCGGCGCTGATCGTCGCCGATATGCCCTTCCTGACCTATGCAACCGTGGAGATGGCGGTCGCTGCGGCGCGCCGGTTGATGCAGGAAGGGGGCGTGCAGGCGGTGAAACTCGAAGGCGGGCAGTCGATGACGCCGATCGTCCGGCGCCTGGTCGAATGCGGCGTTCCGGTCATGGGGCATCTGGGGTATACGCCGCAGTCGGCGCA
>JAUQOW010000187.1 GCA_030550675.1 Chloroflexota bacterium | reverse complement strand
AGGAGCACGCCAGCATACCATGCACGAACGCACGTAGGGGCGCCCCCCTGTGGGCGCCCTTCAGGAGCACGCCAGCATACCATGCACGAACGCACGTAGGGGCGCCCCCCGTGGGCGCCCTTCAGGAGCACGCCAGCATACCATGCACGAACGCACGTAGGGGCGCCCCCCGTGGGCGCCCGTGCCGGAGCGCACCAACACACCATGCACGAACGCACGTAGGGGCGCCCCCCGTGGGCGCCCATGCCGGAGCGCGCCCGCCCACCACGCAGCACGGAACGTAGGGGCGCCCCCCTGTGGGCGCCCTTCAGGTTTGCGGACGATGACCGGTTCGCGTGCATTGCCACGGCGCACAAACACCGACTGGCAGACCCGCGTCTGCAGGGCTTTGGGCGCTCAACGCGGGCAAAATACGGTACAATAAAACCTGGTGGATCGTCTGATAGGTTGCACACATACGCGAGATAGTTGCAATGTTACGAACCTTTCACGCCATCGTCCGCGATGGCAAGATCGAACTGTTAGAACCGGCGCCTTTGCCGGAAGGCGCGCATCTGCTCGTCACCGTGCTGACCGAGGATGAGCAGGCGTTCTGGCGAAGTGCGAGCGAACCGGCGCTCAAGCGGATCTGGGACAACCCTGAGGATGATGTCTATGCCGGGCTACTCGCGTCATAACCTTATCCTCGTGCGTTATCCCTTCTCGGACCTGTCTAGCAGCAAAGTGCGTCCAGCCGTGATTGTCAGCGGTCCTCACGTCAGTCAGGACCTCATTATTGTGCCGATCACCAGTCGACTGACCGGTTTGTTGCCGGGTGAGTTTGTGCTGACTGAGTGGCACGCGGCGGGATTGAATACGCCCTCTGCAATCAAGCGCGGGCTTTATACCGTCGAGGCGGGACTGGTGATTAAAATCGTTGGCCAACTGGCGCCAGTCGATATATCTGCGCTTGAGGCGTCTTTGCGGCTGTGGCTGGATCTCTCGTAGCGTCCACTCAACTCGGCGGCGCACCGCCATGGGCGCAAACGAGACACCAGTCGGAAACGGTTCCTTCGTGACGCCCTTCGCGCCCCGGCGCGCTCACATCAGGTCACGAAGCTTCACTGACCACTCATCACTCATCACTGACATCACACAAAGGCACAAAGCCCATGCAGTTTCAGGTGTACAGCACGTCTTGAAACAATTGACGCTAAGGCGCAAAGGTATAAAGACCCGCTTCACTCATCACTCGTCACTCTCATCACTCATCACTCCCCACTCCCCACTCACTATCCCCCACTCCCCGCCTGCCCCAGCAGCCCCGCATCCGGCTCACGCCCCAGCGCCCGGCAGGCATTGACATAATCGCGCACCATGTAACCGATCCAGTCCGCAAACGCCGCGGGCGACGCCTGGTAGAAGGGCAGCAGCGTGCGCAGCGCCTCCTCATAGGCGTTCAGCGCTTCTTCAAGGCGATCCAACGCCGCCAGGCGGTTGCCCAGGTTCGACAGACTGCGCGCCAGGTCGGGGCGGAAGGCCTCCGGCTGCGCCGCCGCCAGGTCGCGGCGGATGGCGACCGCTTCCTCCTCCGCCGCCAGCGCCTCGGCGTGCCGCCCCACCTCCGCCAGGCGGTTGCCCAGGTTCGACAGACTGCGCGCCAAGTCGGGGCGGAAGGCCTCCGGCTGCGCCGCCGCCAGGTCGCGGCGGATGGCGACCGCTTCCTCGGTTGCTGCCAGCGCCTCGGCGTGCCGCCCCACCTCCGCCAGGCGGTTGCCCAGGTTC
Source organism: Chloroflexota bacterium (assembly GCA_030550675.1). Classification (GTDB taxonomy): domain Bacteria; phylum Chloroflexota; class Chloroflexia; order Chloroflexales; family Roseiflexaceae; genus Roseiflexus. Next base: position 7,741 of record JAUQOW010000187.1, on the reverse strand, counting down.
GACAGACTGCGCGCCAGGTCGGGGCGGAAGGCCTCCGGCTGCGCCGCCGCCAGGTCGCGGCGGATGGCGACCGCTTCCTCCTCCGCCGCCAGCGCCTCGGCGTGCCGCCCCACCTCCGCCAGCCAGATGCCCAGGTTCGACAGACTGCCCGCCAGGTCGGGGCGGAAGGCCTCCGGCTGCGCCGCCGCCAGCACGCGGCGGATGGCGACCGCTTCCTCCTCCGCCGCCAGCGCCTCGGCGCGCCGCCCCACCTCCGCCAGGCGGTTGCCCAGGTTCGCCAGACTGCCCGCCAGGTCGGGGCGGAAGGCCTCCGGCTGCGCCGCCGCCAGCTCCCGGTAGAGGGCGACCGCCTTTATTGCCAGCCTGTGCTCACTGCCCATCCTCGTTCAACAGCTTCTCCAATTGCGATAGACTCGCTGCCAGCTTGGAGTGAAATTTTTCAGGTTGCGTCGCTGCCAGTGCCTGATAGAGATCGACCACCTCGCGGCTAACTATCAGGGCTTCTTTGCGTTGTCCTTCCTCTGCCAGCCACTTTCCTAGTTTCGATAAAATGCGCGCCAATTTGGGACGAAATTTCTCCGGCTGCCTCGCCGCAAGCGTTCGATAGAAAGTCGCCGCCTCCTCCCTTACCGCCAACGCATCCTTCTTCCGTCCTGCTGCTGCCAGTCGATTGCTCAGGTTCACTAGACTACGTGCTAACTCCGGGAGAAAGACCTGTGGCTGCATTGCTGCCAGCTTACGACGAATGGCGACTGCCTCCTCCACGGCTGCTAGCGCTTCGGTGTGACGCCCCACCCCCGCCAGCCTAATGCCCAGGTTCGCCAGACTGCGCGCCAGGTCGGGGCGGAACGCCTCCGGCTGCACCGCTACTAGCTTACGACGAATGGCGACTGCCTCCTCCACGGCTGCTAGCGCTTCTTTCTTCCGTCCTACCGATGCCAACCGATTGCCCAGGTTCGCCAGACTGCGCGCCAGGTCGGGGCGGAACGCCTCCGGCTGCGCCGCTGCCAGCGCGCGACGGATGGCGACTGCCTCCTCCACAGCCGTTAGCGCTTCTTTCTTCCGCCCCACGGCCGCTAGCCTTACGCCCAGGTTCGCCAGACTGGTTGCCAGGTCGGGGCGGAAGGCGTCCGGTGCCTCCGCCGCCAGTGCGCGGCAGAGAGCGACCGCTTTCTCCGCCGCTGCCAGCGCTTCCTCCCGATGCCCTGCGGTTGCCAGCCTTACGCCCAGGTTCACCAGACTGCGCGCCAGGTCGGGGCGAAAGGCGTCCGGCTGCGCCGCCGCCAGCTCCTGGTAGAGGGCGACCGCTTCCTCCGCCGCCGCCAGCGCCTCGGCGTGCCGCCCCACCTCCGCCAGGCGGACGCCCAGGTTCGACAGACTGCCCGCCAGGTCGGGGCGAAAGGCGTCCGGCTGCGCCGCCGCCAGCTCCCGGTAGAGGGCGACCGCTTCCTCCGCCGCTGCCAGCGCGTCCTCCCGCCGCCCCAGCGCCGAGCAAGCGTAGCCGAGCATGTGCAGCGCCCGCGCTCGTTCTGCCGCATCCGGCGCCAGCTCCGCCATTACCTGGTAGAGCGGTTCCTGGATCGCGCGCAGCGCCAGCGTGCGGTCCGGCGGTGGCAGGACGCGGTACAGTTGCCGCAGGAACGTCCACCCCTCGCTGGCGTGGCGCGCCACGTCGATCAGCGGCGCAAGGTTGGGCAGCGCCGCTTCGAGGCGCGCATGCGCCTGTGCGCCACCCTCCAGCCGCGCCAGCCACTCGGTCCAGGCGGGCAGCAAAGCAGCATAGCGCTGCGCGCGCTCGTCGTCGCTCAGGCGCCAGCGCCGCGCCGCGTAGCTGGCGGCGGTCGGGTGCCAGCGCCACCCCTGCCGCTCCGGGTCGAAATCGGCGACTGCCGCGCCGCGCAGCGCCTCCGCGCCGTCTGCGCCTGCCAGCGCGTGCAGGATGGCTTCGGGGACCCATCCTGCCGGGAAGAGCGGCAGCGCGCTCCAGGCGCGCGCGCCTGCTTCGTCGATCCGCGCCGCGCTCCAGGCGTAGACCGCTTCCACCTGCGCTGCGAAATCGCCGGCGTGGGCGCGCACTTCCGCCAGCAGCGCCTGCCGGTCGCGGCGGCGGGCGCGCGCCACGATCTGCGTGATCAGCAGCGGATGCCCCGCAGCGGCGCGCGCGATCTCCGCCGCATCGTGATACGTCAGCGGCGTCTTCTTGCTGCGCGCCACATCCAGCGCATAGCGGACGGCGTCGTCTTCCTGCAACCCGTTGTGCAGCGTCAGCGCCCGGCTGTGCGGCAGGTCTTCCAGGGTTTCCGTTGCTGGACGCAACGTGAGAATCGCTGCGCTCTGCCCGCCCAGTCTGCCCAGGAAAGCGCCGAGTGCGTCCAGCTCAGGGGGCGGCAGGGTTTCGAGATTGTCCAGCACGAAGAGCGTGGCGCGGGTATGCGCGTATCCGAGCAGCGCGGCGCTGACCCGCTCGTGCAGCGGCAGGGCGGATGCCCCCGCGCCGCCCGGTTGCGCGGCGATCCCATCGGTCAGCCCAGGCAAACGCAGCGCATCAGCCAGGAGACTCAGCAAATCTATCGCGCGCGCCGCGCCTGCGCTCCCGGCGTTCACATCGGCGCTGTCGCCAGCGACGGGCGCAACCTCTTGCCCCTCGCCTCTCCCCTCTCGCCTCCACGCCTCGGCATACACAACGCCGCCGGGAAAACGCCAGGCATTGCGGTGCGCCGCTTCGAGCGCCAGGCGGCTCTTGCCGATGCCCGGCGGACCGGAGATGACGATCACCCCCGGCGGTTGGGCGAGGCGCTGCGCGATGTCCACCAGTTCCGCGCCGCGCCCGACGAAGCCGACGCCTGCGCCGGGGGGCAGGTTGCCGACGGGGCGGGCATCGTGGATCAGCGCCTCGCCGCGCGCCAGCCCGCTGAAACGCAGGTCGCCGTCGCCGAGCAGCATCACCGTGTGCGTGGTGACGGAGCGCTGCGCGCGGTCAACCGCCTCGCGCAGCGGGTAGCCGTCGGTCAGGTCAGCGTAGAGCGCGCAGGAGAAAGCAATCGCCTCGCTGTCCAGCACGCGCTGCGGATGCCCGACGACGGCGCGCGCCAGCCCGGCGTCGATCAGCGCCTGCGCCGCCGACTGCGCCTCGGCGGCGGTCTCACAGGCGTTGAGCACCACCAGGTCGAGCGGGCGCGGCGGGCGGATCATTTGGAGAAGATCGGCGGCGGTCACGTAGTGCGTCCGCCCGTGCTCATCTTCCAGGATCAGCCCCTGCGCCCAGGCGTGCCCGCCGACATGCAGCACGTGCGGGAAGAGACCCTGATCCGCCACGCGGGGCGACAGTTCGCGCCGCAGCGTGGCGAGGGTCGGTGGAACCAGGCGGGCAAGGAGAATGGGGGCGCGGGCATCGCTGATGGCGCGCGCCAGTCGCTCCCACTCGCCGCGCAGGTCGAGGGGCGCGGGCGGGCGATCCGGACGGCGCGGGTCGAAGACCGGCGCCGCCAGCAGCGCCGCAACGCACAGCATCTGCGCCGGGTCGCGCCCGGCGGAACGCGCCTGCGCCGCCGCCAGCCCGATCTGGATCACATGGTGCGATCCGGTAATCAGAATGGAATGCGCGGCGTCGCCGCCACTGTCAAGGTTGTCAGGATGGGTCATGGGTGTGTGCCAGAATGATGACGGTCTTCAATTGAGGATATTGTACTGAAAGTCGGAGGAGGCGGCAATTTGCCGGTGCGGGTCAGACGCATTCGTGCATCGGCAGGGCATCAGGCGTTCCGCTCGTACAATGCGTGGGAGCACACGGATTTCCGCAGGTCGGGACGGATTCGCGCGGATGTTGGTTGCCTTCCAATATCAGCAGAACCGTGTTCATCCGTCGCATCGCATCCGTGTGAATCCGTGTTCCCTTACGAACCGCAACCTTCAGCGGCGCGCATTCGTCACACATTGCAGGAAGAGTCAAACAGAGAAAGGACAGTTTCCAATGGACGGAAAGCTGGTGCGCAGCAAGAGCGATCGCATGATCGCTGGCGTATGTGGGGGCCTTGCACGCTACTTTAATATTGATCCGGTGATTGTTCGGCTGGTCTTCGTGCTGGCAGTGCTGTTCGGCGGAGTCAGCCCGCTGATCTACGTGGTGCTGTGGATCGTCATGCCGGAGGAGGGCGCAGTTCCGGCGCCGCCGCAGTTGAACCATCCCCGCCCTGTGGAGGAATGGAAATACGACCCGTACACCGGTGAACCGATCCGGCGCGAGCCGCAATGACCGTGGCGTATGCCGACGGCGCGCCGCGCGCCGTCGCCGCCGTAGAGCCGTAGCAATGCTACGGCTCTACGGCGGCGACAACAACAAAATCCAACATCCCCTATGCCGACGATGCAACCTCGCCTTTCGCCACAATCGCATCGTACAGGACGTGGAATTCGTTCTCGAACGCCGCAGTGATGGTCTCAGGATCAGGAACCAGTCCGGCGTCGGTGATCACGCCGAGCGTCACCTGACCGCAGTAACTCATAATGCTGACCCCCATCCCCAGTCGGCCAGACTGCGGCACCCAGAACATCATGTTCCTGATCCGGTTGCCCGCCAGATACAGTTGCTCCGTCGGACCGCGCACATTGGTCATGACCGCAGTCGCCTTGCTGCCGAACAGGTTGACCGCCTGCTCTTCCACCTGCGCTGGCGTGCGCCCGAAGAAATTGAGCAGACCGTAGAAGACATACGCTTCGGGGGAGCGTTTGAGCGCCTCCATGCGCTGCTTGACTTCGGCGAGGCGCATCACCGGACTCGGCGTGCCCAGCGGCAGCGAGAGGAACACCAGCCCGAACTCATTCCCCAGGTCGTGGGCGCGGGACGGAGGACGCAGATCGACCGGGATGACGGCGCGAATCTCCAGACCATCAACGCTGGCGCCGCGCCCGATGAGGTAGTTGCGCAACGCACCCGCCACTGCCGCCAGCAGCACATCATTCACCTTTGCGCCCGCCGTCTTCCCGATCTGTTTCACCTGATCCAGCGGCGTCGGCGACGACCAGGCAACCCGTTTCCGCACTCCCAGCGGACCTTTGAACGGCGTCTTCGCTTCGGGCGGCAGCAACAACACCCGGCTCAACGCCATCGCCCCGCTGGCCGCCTGCGCTGGCAGGTCGAGCAGATGCTCAGGATGCCGCAGGAATTCCATCCCTTCGTGCACCAGTTCATCCGCAAGTTTGATCGAGCCTTCGATCGTTGATACAATCGGCTCAAGCAGCGGACCAAGCGAGTGCTTGTGGTTGGAGTGCGGCGTTGGGAGTTCAATCGGCGCATCGGGCGTCGTGTCCATCAGGCGGTGCATAACAGTGTTCATCGCTGTGCCGTCGCCGATGCAATGGTGGAACCGCATGACAACGGCGGATCCGCCGAGGACGTTTTCGACCAGGTGCACCTGCCAGAGAGGTTTGGTGTAATCGAGCGGCGTGCTCGCCAGGTCGCCAAGGAACTCCTGGAGCGCCGCCATATCGCCGGGGGACGGCAGCGCCACCCGATGGATGTGAGCATGGATCGAAAAGTGCGGGTCAGGCTCCCATCGGGGAGCGCTTAACGGACCCCGGTGATCGGTCACTCGCATGCGGAAACGCTCAAACGACAACAACCGCGACTCAAATGTCTTGTAGCAGCGCTCAACATCAATCGGCCCGTCGAGCAGCGCCACGCCGGTCACCATCATCAGATTAGTTGGATCGTCCATGTGCAACCAGGCGCTGTCAACGGCGCTGAGAGGATGGGAAGCCTGAGCCATCGTCCGCCCTCCGTTATTCACCAGAACCGCTTCGGTGCGCTCATCGTACACGACCGCCGGTAGCAGCAGAGGTGAGAAGTTGCCACAGAGCGATAAAAGTTGACTATTCTTGCAGTCTCAAAGGAGAGTCTATGAACGAGTCAGACCGTCTCTACCACATCGGCTTTGGGCGCAGCGACCTGGGTGACAACCCGCCGCGCATTGCGCTGTTGAGCGGCGACCCGGAGCGCGCCCGTCTGATTGCGCAGACGGCGCTCCGCGATGCGCGTATTCTCTCGGAGAATCGCGGGTTGCACAGTTACGTCGGAACGTTGCCGAACGGCGCGCCGATCCTCTCGGCGACCAGCGGCATGGGCGCGCCATCGCTGAGCATTGTGGTGAATGAGCTGGTGCAGGTCGGGGTCCGCACCATCATCCGCGTCGGCACCAGCGGTTCGATCCAACCGCATATTTCGCCCGGAAGCATCGTTATTTCCAGTGCAGCGTTGTGTCGGCAGGGCGCCGCCGACGACATCGCGCCGCGTGAGTTTCCAGCCGCCGCTGATCCGTTCGTAACGGTTGCACTCGTCGAAGCGGCGCGCGCCGAAGGGGTCGAGCATTTCGTCGGCGTGACCGCCTCGGTGGACACCTTTTATGAAGGGCAGGAACGAACCGGATCCGCCAATCCGCACCTGATGCGCTGGCTGCGCGGCATTACCGAAGAGTACCGTCATCTCAACGTGCTCAACTACGAAATGGAGGCGGGGACGCTGTTCAAAATGGGGCTGGTCTACGGTTTTGCGGCTGGATGCGTCTGCGGCATCGTCGCGCAACGCACCGCCAGCGAAGCGATTGTCGTCGAACGCAAAGCCGTTGCCATCGAACGCGCGATTGCCGTGGCGGTGCGCGCAGCGATGACGCTGACTGCTGTTCCTGCATAGTCCGGCAGCGCCCAGGTGCTGCGGGCTGAAGCCCTCGCTGAGAGCGGGTAAGCCCCTGTGGGGCTGCAATTGCGGGGCTGGTTGAACCGGTGCGAAGGCTGACGGTTGGGGAGCAATCCATCCGGCGTTGCCCCGTCCCGTCGTCGCGCTGCGGGCTAACGCCCTCGCTGAGAGCGGGCAAGCCCCTGCGGGGCTGCAATGGTCTGCGCCAGGGCTGCGGCGGATTAGGCGAATAGTCTGGTGTGCCGGGGCGCTGCGGGCTGAAGCACTGGCTGATAGGAAGATCAACCAGATATTGGACAATCCCCGTGATCAGCGTCGGCTTCGACAGGCTCAGCCAACGCCGGTTGAGCCTGTCGAAACCAACGCCAACCGCTCCAAAGGTGCGGGCTCGATGGTCCAGATTTTATTTGATCTCACTATGAGATCGGGCAAGTCCCGAAGAGCTTCCGCGTCCTGAGCGAGGGCTTTAGCTCGCAGCTCACAGGACGCGCGAACAGGCAGCGCTGGTCTAAGGGGCGTATGTCCATAATCACCGAATCTAAGGCGTCCGTGGACGGCGGATGGTACAATAGAGGCGGGCGTTTCAGCCGGGTGCTGCGCTTATCCGCGCGTGTTCCAGGAGGTTAACAACACAAGCGCCCGGACGCGCTGAGAGAGCGATGAAGCTTCGCTCTCCGGATTTCGCGCGCCTGCGGAGTCTGTTCTGGCGGGTCTGACACTATCAGGTCTACAGCATAGCTCGAAGGGTTGGCGCAAAGACGCACAGCTTCGCACTCAACGCGCCACGCCGCTGAGTCAGCCTTTCCGATAGGAGATCAAATAAAACCCGGACGACCGAGCCTGGAGCAGTTGGCGTGGGCTTCGACAGGCTCAGCCCACGCCAACCGCGAGATAGTCAACGCTGGCAAGAGTGTTCACTGTCTGGTTGATCTTCCTGTGAAAAACTCCCAAGACCCGAATCGGGCGGAGGCGTCCTGCTGCGAGAGAGGTCTGGAATACCCTGCGTGTCAGTAAAGGACAAAGATCAGTGCGTAGCCCATTAGGCAGGAAGGA
>JAUQOW010000186.1 GCA_030550675.1 Chloroflexota bacterium | reverse complement strand
CTATAAGGCGAAGGGCGTTTCGCCAGAGATTGAACATAACGACCTGAAACGTCCCGCTGTCGAGGTGGACCATGCCCAGGATAAGCAGCGCTGAACTCAAAGAGCGACTGGCGCGCGATCTGCCGGGCGTGCTGATGCCGACCCGCACCCGCACGCAGCCGGGCAATGGAAGCGAGACGCCAGCCAGCGATGGGAAGGCGGCGCGCCACAAACGCGGCGAACATGCCCCCGTCGATCTGCTGGCGACTGATGACGCCGTCGTGTATCCTGAGCGTCTCCCGGAAGTGGCGCGCTATGTGCGCGATGTCCTCGGCTATGAGTTGCTCTCGAACATCACGGCGGTCGATTACCTCGCCGACGGCGTGATCGAGATGGTCTACCATTTCTACCATCTCGACGGCGGTCCCGAACTGGTCATCAAAACCCGTGTGCCGCGCGACAATCCGGTTGTGCCGTCGCTGACCAATGAGTGGCCCGGGGCGAATTTTCAGGAGCGCGAAGCCTACGATCTGTTTGGCGTGGTTTTCACCGGTCACCCGAACCTGACCCGCATTTATATGTGGGATGAGTTCGAGGGATGGCCCATGCGCAAAGATTTTCCCAAGCAGGGCGATAAGTACTTCGGCGATAGCGAAGAGTGATGTGAGCGATGCTTCAGACGCAGGAACTCCAGATTAATATCGGTCCGCAGCATCCGTCAACCCACGGCGTCTTCCGGATGATCGTCACGGTCGATGGCGAGACGATCGTCGACCTGAAGCCGGTCTTCGGGTATCTGCACCGCAACCACGAGCAACTGGCGGAGGTTTCGACCTATATTCAGTCGATGCCGTACACCGACCGGCTCGATTATTTCAACTCGATGGCGAACAACCACGCGCTGGCGCTGGCGGTCGAGAAACTGGCAGGCATCAGCGTGCCGCAGCGCGCCGAGTATATTCGCGTGCTGATGGTCGAATTGACCCGCATTCTGAACCACGCTTCGGCGGTCGGCTTTCTGCTGAACGACATGGGCGCCTGGCAGACGCCGCTGATGTTCGGCATGCGCGAGCGGGAGAAGATTCTCGACCTGTTCGAGATGGCGAGCGGCGCGCGGATGATGTGCAACTACTTCCGCTTCGGCGGCGTGTGGCGCGACCTTCCGCCTGAATTCATCCCGCAACTCAAGGAGTTAATGCAGGGTCTGCCAGCGTTCTTCGATGAGTTCGAGCGCCTGCTGCGGGAAAATGAGATCCTGCTGTCGCGCACGGTGAATGTCGGCATTCTTCCGAAGGAAGTCGCCGTCTCGTACAGCGTCACCGGTCCGGTGCTGCGCGCGTCGGGCATCCCGTATGACGTGCGTCGCGCCGAACCCTACAGCGTGTACGGCGAACTCGACTTCGATATTCCGATTGGATCGGTCGGGGATGTGTATGATCGCTTCCTGATCCGCATCGAGGAAATGCGGCAGAGTTACCGCATCCTGCAACAGGTGGTTGAGCGCCTGCCCGACACGACCGGCGGGCATATCAACCCGGCGATGGCGAACATCGGCAAGCAGAAGGCGCTGCGCCCGCCGCCCGGCGATGCATATGCGCGCATCGAGTCGCCTAAGGGGGAGCTGGGCTTCTACCTGGTCAGCGATGGCAGTGAGCGACCATACCGCTATAAGGTGCGCGCGCCGTCGTTCATCAACCTGACGCCGCTCGGCGATATGTGCCGCGGTCACAAAGTCGCCGATGTGGTGGTCATCCTCGGCAGCATCGATATCGTGATGGGTGAGGTGGACCGGTAGCCTGTTGAAGGTTGAATGTGCAAAGGTTGCAGGTAACGTAGGGGCGCCCCCTTGTGGGCGCCCGACAGACCGTAGGCGGCGTAGGGGCGCCCCCTTGTGGGCGCCCGACAGACCGTAGGCGGCGTAGGGGCGCCCCCTTGTGGGCGCCTGGCAGACCGTAGGCGGCGTAGGGGCGCCCCCTTGTGGGCGCCCGGCAGACCGTAGGCGGCGTAGGGGCGCCCCCTTGTGGGCGCCCGGCAGACCGTAGGCGGCGTAGGGGCGCCCGGCAGACCGTGGGCGGCGTAGGGGCGCCCCCTTGTGGGCGCCCGGCAGACGGCGGTTATGAGCCGCTCTGTGTCCTCTGCGGTTTAAGAAACGCAAACGGGACAAGCGCACGCGAGGGTTGACAGCAAGAATCTGTTCTTGATTTGAAACTTAACCTGGGATAATGTGAGGTAATCCAACAGACAAACGCAAGAACCGATCGAGATGCACCACGTGTGTGCAGCATGCGACGCTTCAGGCGTATTGCTGAAAGCAGGGTGAAGGTGCAGCCTTGATGACGACTGAGATACAAACAGAAACAACTGAAGCCCAGACGACGCGGGGCAAAGTGTACGTCATCGACCGGGGCCGGACGAAACTTCGCGCCGGTCAGGGGTTGTTGACGGGTCTCGAGGTCGTGTTTCGCCATTTCCGCGATGCACTGACGCGCAAACTGGAAAAACCGAGCCAGCAGACGGGCGTTTTTACCGTTCAGTACCCGGAAGAACGCCTGAAACTGCCAGAGGCGTTTCGCAACTTCCCGATCCTGCTCTACGATGATGAAACCGGGCAGGAGTTGTGCACTTCGTGTTTCCAGTGTCAACGCATCTGCCCGCCGCAGGTCATCCACATGACGCAGGCGCGTGATCCGGCGACTGGCAAGCCGGTTCCGGCGGTCGCTGAGTTCTTAATCGAGTACGACGCCTGTATGAGTTGCGGTCTGTGCGCCGAAGTCTGCCCATTCGACGCCATTAAGATGGACCACGAGTTCGAGTATTCGACCGACGTTCACGGCGGGTTGACGCTCAACAAGGAAGCGTTGAACCGCCCAATCTCGTATTACGAGAAGATTGCGCCGACGTTCTGGGCAGAGGTGAAGGACAGCGCGATGAAGAAGTTGCAGGGCAATATGAAGCGCCGTCCTGACCTGATCGGCGTTGCGCCGCAGATGGTCGAGAAGATCAGGGCGCAACGCGCCGCAGCCGCTGCTCAGGCGCCATCTCCCACGCCCGCAACGCCTGAAGCCGCGCCCGCCGATAAAGCCGCCCGCCTGGCGGCTGCGCGCGCCCGCGCTGCTGAAAAGGCCGCCGAAGCAACCCCTGAACCAGCGCCTGACAGCGCGCCGATCGACAAAGCTGCTCGCCTGGCGGCTATCCGCGCCGCCAATGCAGCAAAGAAGGCAGAGGGCGCCGCTGATGAAGTCGCTGCGCCAGCAACCGACAGCGCGCCGACCGACAAAGCCGCGCGCCTGGCCGCCATTCGCGCCGCCAACGCCGCGAAGAAGGCTGCCGCCGAAGGCGCGCCCGCCGCTGGAAGCGCCGACTTTGCATCCACACCTTCTGATGCTGCGCCCGCCGCCGACGCCGCGCCGCCCGCCAGCGGCATGCCCGCCGACAAAGCCGCGCGCCTGGCCGCCATTCGCGCCGCCGACGCCGCGAAGAAGGCTGCCGCCGAAGGCGCTGCGCCAGCCAGCGACGCTGCGCCGCCCGCCAGCGGCATGCCCGCCGACAAAGCCGCGCGCCTGGCCGCCATTCGCGCCGCCAACGCTGCGAAGAAGGCTGCCGCGCAACGCGACGGAAGTGAAGAATAACAGGTGAGCGACCTATGACCGACATCCTGCGATCATGGATTGGCGGCGCCCTCCCCGATTGGTTGATCGTCTTGATCGCCTATCTGCTGGTGACCACTATCGTGCTGTTCTACGCCGTTGGGAACTTCATCATGATGGTCTGGGCGGAACGACGCGTGGTTGCGCGCATGCAGGACCGCCTTGGTCCCAACCGGGTTGGACCGGCGGGATTGCTGCAACCGATCGCCGATGCGGTCAAGATGTTCACCAAGGAGGATATTGTTCCGCGCAACGCGGATCGCTGGGTCCACCTGCTGGCGCCGATCGTCGCACTCGCGCCAGTGGCGATGATGCTCGCCGTCATTCCGTGGGGGCGCGGTTGGGAACCGGTTGACCTGAATGTCGCGCTGCTCTACATGGTGGCTGTATCGGCGGTGTCGGGCGTCGGATTAATGATGGCGGGCTGGGGGTCGAACAACAAATTCGCGCTCCTCGGCGCAATGCGCGCCGTGGCGCAACTGGTTTCCTACGAAATTCCAGCCGTTACGGCGCTGCTGACGGTCGTCATTCTGGCTGGCGGGATGTCGCTGCTGGAACTGCCCTATATGCAGGCAGGCGTGCCGATCATGGGCGCTACCATTCTCTGCGGCGATCCGGCAGGGTGTTCACCGCTGTTGTACAGCACCATTACATCGTTCCCCGGTTCGCCCAATGAACCGGTGCAGGCGCTCGACCTGGGGTTGGGTTGGTGGGTCTTTACGCCGGTCGGGTTCCTTGGCTTCCTGGTCTTTTTCATCGCCGCGCTGGCTGAAGGCGAGCGTACGCCGTTCGACATTCCCGAAGCGGACTCGGAGATCGTTGCAGGCTATATGACCGAGTACAGCGGCATGAAGTTTGCAACGTTCTACATCGCGCAGTACATCCTCAACTTCGCGCTTTCGGCGCTCGCCGCCACCGCGTTTCTTGGCGGGTGGCAGGGACCGGGGGTCGCGGCGCTGGCGAATATGGGAGGTCCGTGGGTGCACGTCGCAGCGGCGCTGTCGGCATTCTACCTGCTCGCCAAGATCTGGATTCTGTTCTTCGTGATGATCTGGCTGCGCGGCGCTTTCCCACGATTGCGCGTCGACCAGTTGATGGATTTTGCCTGGAAACTGCTGCTGCCGCTCGCGCTGGTCAACATTGTGTCCGCCTCGCTCATGGTTGGGCTGACGCAGTGGACAAGCGCGCAGTGGGGCGGATTGATCAGCCTGGACGGATTCGCCCCCTGGCAACGTCAGTTGATCGCCGTGCTGGTGACGGCGATCATCAACATCGCCGCCGCCTACTGGATCCTCGCCATCAATCAGCGCCCTAAGCAGGTGGAATGGGACGAGGAAGAGCTGATCGCCGCTTCCTGACATGGGTCAGTATCAGTCGCCCTGTTTGGTGCTTTGTATGAATACGCTTATCACCGTTCTTTTTCTGATCTTTGCCGCGCTTATCCTGACGTCTGCGATCATGACCGTCACGGTGAAGAATATCGTGCATGCCGCGCTCTGGCTGATTTCGTCGTTCTTCGGCGTCGGCGCGCTCTATCTGTTGATGGAAGCGGAGTTCCTCGGCGTTGCGCAGGTGCTGATCTACGTCGGCGCAGTGTCGATCCTGATCCTGTTCGCCATTATGCTGACGCGCGATCTTGAAGGAAGCCAGAACCGCCAGTTGACGCCGCGCTGGTGGATTGCGCTGATTGTCCCGGCAGCGCTCTTCGGTCTCCTGATTGTGCCAACAGTCATGACCCATGCCTGGCAACTCCCGCCTCCTCCGCCAGCCGGGCAACCGCCTGCCATCTCTGGTGCGCAACAGATCGGCACGGCGTTTATGCGTGAATATTTTCTGCCATTCCAGGTGGCAGCGATCCTACTGACGGTCGCCATGATTGGCGCGATTGTCATCGCCTTTGAGGAGCGTGAACGCCGCCGCCGCGTGTTGACGCTGGTAGAACAGGTGCGCCTGCGCCAGCGTCAACAGCAGCGGCAGCAGCCCGCACCGCGCCCCGAACCTGCGGCGACTGCCGTCCAGACCTCGGAGGCGACCGGCGGTGAGACGTAATTGCGACAATATCCGTTCCTTTTCTTCTGTGGTTCTGCATCGAGGCGTGTTATGCCGTCAATGACTGAGGCGGTTCCGCTTCCCTGGGTGCTCACACTGGCTGGCGCACTCTTTTGCGTCGGGCTGTTCGGCGCACTCTCGCGGCGCAATACGGTCGGCATCCTGCTGGGCATCGAATTGATGCTCAATGCCGTCAACATCAATCTGATCGCGTTCTGGCGCTACCTGGAGCCGAATGTCGTCGCCGGGCAGACATTCGCTCTGTTCGTCATCACGGTGGCTGCCGCAGAAGCGGCGGTCGGGCTGGCGATGATTATCGCCATTTATCGCGCACGTCAGACGGTCAATGCCGATGAGGTCGATAGTTTGCGCGGGTGAGGCGCTGTTGCAGGTTGAAGGTTGCAGGTTGAACGTTGTGCTAATGCATTCGTTCACTCGCTGGCTGAACCGCCGAGACACAGAGAACACCGGGGGCGCCATTCGTTGACGCACTCGTTCACACACTCGTAAAACCACCGAGACGCGGAGGATGCACAGGGCGCTATTCGCTTATTCGTTGATCCATTTGTTGACGCATTCGTGTATTTGGTGACGTATTCGCTTATTCGCTGACAAGGTCGCTGTATGGGATGGTTTCTTCAGAACGCCTGGCTGATCCCGCTGCTGCCGCTGATCGGGTTTGCGGTCATTACGCTGACGCCGATTCAGCGCAATAAGAACGCGAGCGCCTGGCTGGCGACGCTCTTGATGGTCGTTGCGACAGTCATCGCCCTCGGCACAGCCGTCGAAGTCGCCAGCGGCGTGAAGATCACAGCGGACGGCGCGGCTGCGGCGCACGCGGAAGAAACGGCGCATGCCACCGGGTCTGCTGCGGAGAAAGGCGTCGGGCACAAGTTTGAGTGGCGCGAACCAAATATCGTCCGCACCATCCGCTGGGCGCCGGCTGGCGGCGACGTTCCCTTCACGATGGGGTACATCATCGACCCGGCGGTGGCGGCGATGCTGGTGATGGTGACGATCACCGCCACCTGCATTCACCTGTTCTCGGTCGGCTACATGGCGCACGACCCGCGTCAGGCGCGCTTCTTCTCGTTTATTTCGCTCTTCACCGCCGCCATGCTGACGATGGTGATGGCGAGCAACCTGCTCCTATTCTTCATGGCGTGGGAGATTATGGGTTTGTGTTCGTACCTGCTGATCGGCTTCTGGTACGATAAGAATTACGCCGACCCCAATCAGATCACCCCGCGCCAGGCGGCAATCAAGGCGTTCATCACCACCCGCATCGGCGATGTGCTCTTCATGATCGGTCTGGCATGGCTGTGGACTGAAGCCGGAACGCTCGAACTCGGCACAGGACCGGGGCAGGTGTTCAACCCTGAACTGCTCGAGCGCCTGGCGACGACCACGACCAGCATCGGGATCAGCGCCGCCACCGGCATCGCACTGCTGATCTTCAGCGGCACGATCGGCAAATCGGCGCAGTTCCCGCTCCACGTCTGGCTCCCCGACGCGATGGAGGGTCCGACGCCGGTTTCCGCCCTCATTCACGCCGCCACGATGGTCTCGGCAGGGGTGTTCCTGACAGCGCGCACGTTTCCGATCTTTCAGGTCAGCGACGCTTTGCCGGTCGTTGCGACAATTGGCGCGTTTACGGCGCTGTTCGCCGCGCTGATCGCCGTCGGACAGTTCGATATCAAGCGCATTCTGGCGTATTCGACCCTCTCGCAGCTTGGGTTCATGGTTGCGGCGCTCGGCATCGGCGGATGGGTGGCGGCGATGTTCCATCTGCTCACCCATGCGTTCTTCAAGGCGCTGCTGTTCCTCGGCTCCGGCTCGGTCATTCACGGCATGGAAGCGACCGTCGGGCACGACTCGAATACGGCGCAGGATATTCGCAATATGGGCGGGTTGCGCCGCTTTATGCCGGTGACGTTCCTGACGTACATGGCGGGCTTTCTGGCGCTCGCCGGGTTCCCTGGCTTCGCCGGGTTCTGGAGCAAGGACGAAATCCTGGCGGATGCGTTCCGCGCCAATACGCTGGTGTGGGTTGTGCTCAGCCTGGCGTCGCTGCTGACGGCGTTCTATATGACGCGCCAGATTATGGTGGTGTTTTTCGGGGCGTTCCGCGGGCATCATCCGCGGCAGCAGCCGTATGCTTTCGTTTCGCACGATGACCATCGCCACGAAGCGCACGACCCGCACGAAAGCCCATGGACGATGACTGTGCCGCTGGTCATTCTGGCGCTGTTCGCAGTGTTTGGCGGCGTCGTCAATCTGCCGTTTGACGGCTTCCACCATCTGGCGGATTTCTTCGGGCAGGAAGCCGGGAAACTGAACCTGCTGGTCATGGGGATCTCCAGCGCGATTGCGATTGGCGGCATTCTTCTGGGATGGCTGGTGTATCGCAACGCCTTCGCATCGTCTGCTGAGGAAACTGACCCGCTGGAACGGATGATGCCCGGCGTCTTCAAGGCGCTCAACCGCAAGTTCTATTTCGACGAATTGTACGCTGCGACGTTCGGCGTCGCCTCAACCGTGCTGGCGCGTCTCTGGACCTGGTTTGACGAGCAGGTGATTGACCGCGTGGTGATTGAAACCGGGCGCTTCACCCAATTCCTGGGACAGGTCAATTTCATCATCGACGATGCGATGCTGAACGACGGCGCTGACCTCATAGCGACCGGCACGCAGGTCGCGGGTGATCGCACCCGCCGCACGACAACCGGCAAAGTCCAGGACTATGTGGCGCTGGCGTTTGCGGGGGCGGTTGTGCTCGGCGTCTTGTACCTGTACCTGGTGCGTTGAGCGTGGCTATCCGCCTTCCCGCCCGGCGACTGAAGTCGCGGGCTGTGGAAAGCGAAGCCCGCCTTCGCGGGCTGGACGTGGCGATACCTGGTTGCTACACGGGGTGCGGGGTTGCCTCCGAAATAAAAAATCGGCGGCGGAGCAAAGAAGACACCTGTGGTGAACTTATGACATACCTGGCATACGCCTCAATACCCTGGCTGACACTCCTCATCCTGTCGCCGCTGGTCGGGTTGGCGCTGGTCGGGCTGGCTGGCGCGCTGCGACTCGACGACCGAACGGTGAAGATCGGCGCCGCCGCATGGTCAACCGTCCCGCTGGCGCTGACGATCATCGTCTGGGTCGGCTTCAATCCGAATGCAACCGCCGATGGGCAGGGGGTGGTGCAGTTCGTTGAGAAGGTTCCGTGGGTGCAGGCGATCCGGGTCGATTATTTCGTCGGGGTGGATGGCATCAGTATGCCGCTGGTCATTCTCACGGCGGCGATGGCGCCGGTGGCGATGCTGGCGTCGTTCAGCATCGCGGAGCGGGTGAAAATGTACATCGCACTCATGTTCCTGCTGGAAGCGGCGATGCTGGGGTACTTCCTGGCGCTCAATTTCTTCTTTTTCTTCATCTTCTGGGAGTTCAGCCTGGTTCCAGCGTATTTCCTCATCCAGGGCTGGGGGCGCCGCCACGCCGCCGACGCTGACCCGGAGCGCCGCCGCCGCGATGCCGCGCTCAAGTTCTTCGTCTATACCATGGCCGGGTCAATCGGCATGCTGTTGCTCTTCCAGTTCTTCTACGTCGCCACGGCTGCGGCTGGCATCCCGACGTTCGACCTGATCACGCTGGCGCGCCTTGGTCAGGGGTTGACTGTCGAGCGCGCGGCGCTCGATCCGGTGAACCTGACGCTGCGCGAGATTATCTTCAATTATGTCGAGCAACTGGGGATTGCTGATGCGCTTGGGAGCGACCCGCTGCTTTACACCTCGATTGCGTTCTGGGCGATCTTCATCGCGTTTGCGATCAAACTCGGCATCTGGCCCTTCCACACCTGGCTGCCCGACGCCTATAGCGAAGCGCC
>JAUQOW010000185.1 GCA_030550675.1 Chloroflexota bacterium | reverse complement strand
CCTCGGTCACATTCGTTGATCGCACCGGCGCCGCCGATATTGTGCGGGTCGAGGGGTCTGGCTACACGCCCGACGAGCGCGTAGGAATCTGGATGACCTTCCCGGACGGCGCGGTGCTCGGCATGGCGGAAGTGCACGCCGATAGCAGCGGCGCATTCAGTATTGATGTCAATCTCGGAGTTGTTCTCGCAGCCGGGCGCTACCGCGTCAGCGTGCAGGGGGTCGAGAGCAATCAACTGGTGATTGTGACCTTCGACGCGGCGAACCGTGGTGCGCCTGGCGGCGCAGCGCCTCCCGCAGCGCCGATCCAGACGCTTGGCGGACCAACCAACCTTGTTGGGGCGGCGGGCAATCCAGGACCAGAGCAGACGCCGCGCGATCAGCAGCGCTGCACCGAGCCGGAGTCGTTCTGGACGCCGAATTGCTGACAGAGACGCGTACGTAAGAAGGCGCAGCGTTCCGCTTACGCTCCTTTTCGAGGCAATCCAGGAGCAGACGCAAAGACGCAAAGGCGCAACGTCCCGCACAGAGCGATGCACCTTTGCGTCTTCGCGCCTTTGCGTCAGCCGTTCAGATCAACTGCGACGGCGAGCGCCGTGCGTCCCCAATCTGAGAGATCCTCGCCGTAGCCGGGTTGATATTTGGCGAGGATCAGACGACGCGCCAGCGCGTCCTCTTCAGGCTGATCAACCATGCGCGCCGCGCCCGTGAACGTCGAACCGCCGATGGTCATCGTCACGGCGGGCGTGCGGCGCGCATTCTTCACCCAATCGGATCCGTGGTTGCCCGCCAGCATATAGACTGTTCGGTTGTGCAACGCAAACCAGATTTCGATGGTATGCGGCTTGCCGGTAACCCGTCCGACCGTCGTCAAATATCCGAATTCGAGATGCGCCAGTGCGCTGAGATCAGGTTGCACGTCAATCCCCTGATCGCCTGACTCAGATGAGCGCCCGTTCGGTATCGCGGTCGAAGATGTGCATCTTGGTCATATCGATGACAACTTCGAACACCTCGCCGGTGCGCGCTTTCGTGCGCGGATCAAGGCGCGCAACCATCTCCTTGCCGCCATTTTCGACGTAGGCGTACACTTCCGATCCGAGCGGCTCAACAACGTTGACCATCGTCATCAGGCGGGCAGACTCATCGACGCCGCGCGGCACATAGTGCGCGTCGTGAATATCCTCCGGGCGAATGCCGAAGAAGATCGGCATGCCGATGTGATCGGCGATGGCATCAACGCGCGACGGAGGAACCGGCAACTGGAACGGACCGAAATCAACCAGCACCTGCCCATCGCCGCGCACCAGCGTCGCCTCGAAGAAGTTCATTGAGGGCGACCCGATGAAACCGGCGACAAACATGTTCGCCGGGTGGTCGTACAGGTTCTGCGGCGTATCGAGTTGCTGCAACACGCCGTCGCGCATCACGGCGATGCGCGTGCCCATCGTCATCGCCTCAGTCTGATCGTGGGTCACGTAGATGAACGTCGTTTTCAGGCGCTGATGCAGTTTCGAGATTTCGGCGCGCGTCTGCACGCGCAGTTTGGCGTCGAGATTCGACAGCGGCTCATCCATGAGAAAGACCGAGGGATGGCGCACAATCGCGCGCCCAAGTGCCACGCGCTGACGCTGACCGCCGGAGAGCGCCTTCGGTTTGCGGTCCAGGAGATGCCCAATGTGCAGCATTTCCGCCGCCTCCTTGACCCGCCGGTCGATCTCGGCTTTCGGCGTCTTGCGCAGCTTCAAGCCAAACGCCATGTTATCGTACACGCTCATATGGGGATAGAGCGCATAACTCTGGAAGACCATGGCGATGTCGCGGTCTTTTGGAGGGACATCATTTACAACGCGGTCGCCAATCATGATTGTTCCTTCGGTCACCTCTTCCAGGCCGGCGAGGCAGCGCAGCGCTGTCGTCTTGCCGCATCCCGACGGTCCCACAAGCACGAGGAACTCCTGATCGGCAATGTCGAGGGTAAGG
This sequence comes from Chloroflexota bacterium, assembly GCA_030550675.1. Taxonomy (GTDB): domain Bacteria; phylum Chloroflexota; class Chloroflexia; order Chloroflexales; family Roseiflexaceae; genus Roseiflexus. The sequence continues at coordinate 7,598 of JAUQOW010000185.1, read as the reverse complement.
TCTTTGAGCGCGGCGAAATCGCCGAAGCGCTTCCAGACGTGGTCGAATTTGATGGATGCCATGGTGGTGCGTGCTCCTTTACTTCAATTCGCTTTCCCTGCTGCGTGCAGCGCCGGACCGCTCGACCGGCGAACAATCAGGCGCGCACTCAGCGTCACCGTGCGCACACTGACATTCCGCTTCAGGATGACGTCATCGAGCAGAGCCGCCAGTTGCCGCCCCTGAGCGCGGCGCGGCTGGCGCACCGTTGTCAGCGGCGGGTTGACGTGCGCCGCGAGCGGCAGATCGTCGAAGCCGACCAGCGACACATCACGTCCGACGATCAGCCGCGCATCGTTGAGCGCATGCATGGCGCCGAACGCCAGTTCGTCGCTCCCCGCCAGAACCGCCGTGGGAGGGCTGGCAGCCGCCAGCAGTTCAGTCATCGCCTGGTAGCCATCTTCTTCGGTGCGACCCGACTCAACAACCAGCGTCGGATCAAACGGCAATCCTGCCGTGGTCAACGCCTGTCGGTACCCTTCGACGATAGGTTCGCTCACAGCCAGGTCTGAGGGCGGCTGAATCAGACCGATCCGGCGGTGACCCAGGCTAAGGAGGTGCTGAACAGCATCTATCGCGGCGGCGTGCACATCAATGACCACCGAAGGGCTGTCAATCCCGGCAGGCGGAGGACCGGCGCACACATGCGGAATGCCAGCAGCCGCAAGCGCCTGCGCTCGCGGATCGTCCACCAGCATATCGAGCAGAACCAGACCATCGACACGTCTGGAGCGCGCCAGGCTGAGGCACAACTCCGTCTCGTCCTGGTCCGCATCAACAGTCGCCAGGAGCAGAAAATACCCGCGCAACGCGGCGGCGTCCGCCAGACCAGACATGACCTCCGCCAGCGCCGGTTCTGCCAGGCGTCCTGGACTCGACGGGAGAGTCACCCCCAGGGTGTGGCTGCGCCCCCGCATGCTGCGGGCGGCGTACTGTGGCTGATAATTGAGTTCCGCCACAGCATCGAGCACACGTTGCCGCGTCTCGTCGGTCACCACTCCCGTGCCGTTGAGGACATACGAGACCGTAGCAATGGAGACGCCAGCGCGCTGCGCAACCTGTTTGATGGTCGCCTGCATGGTGAAACGATTAAGCGGTGAAACGATTAAGCAGGAGTATAGACGAGAAATGGGAAGTTGTCAATGAGCAGAGCGCCAAGAACGGAGAACTGAGAACCGAGAACTGAGAACCGAGAACTGAGAACCGGTGCTGAAGAGGCGTCAGGCGGGCGGACTCCCGGAAGAAAGTTTGAGTATACTAAGAGGCGATGACAGATATCTGGAGGACGCATGCGCTACATCCTGCTCTACATCCTGGCTATTCTGGCGGCAAACCTGACCGCCGACGCCATTCTGACCGTCGGAGTCGTGCAATTTGCGCTGGGGACGCTGTTTTTCGGCGTTATTTTCACGTTGCGCGATCTGATTCACCGGCAATACAACAAAACCGTCGTCTATGCCACTATTCTGGCAGCGGTCGGCGTCAACGCCATCGCTGCCGCAGCGTCGCTGGCATCGCTGCGGATCATTGTCGCCTCGGCAATTGCACTTTTTCTTTCGGAACTGACCGATACTGAGGTGTACCACGCACTACGCCATCGCGTCTGGGTCATTCGCGCGCTGTCGAGCAATGCGCTTTCGGCGCCGCTCGACACGACGCTCTTTACAATGCTGGCGTTCTACGGTGTCTGGAGCAACGACCTGATTGCTTCGGTGATTGTCGGAGATAGCCTGGTCAAATATGCTATCGCTGCAAGTGCTGTCGGTCTGGGGATGAACATTGCGCCCGGCGCTCGACGGGCTGTCTGAGAGTGATGAGATCCTGATCAACGCTGGTTGCGCAGCAACAAAAGCGCACCGGCAACGATCAACACGGTCGGGAAGAGCAATTTCCCAAACGCTGGACCGAGCAGGATGCTCAAAAGCGCCAATATGCCGATGCCGATGAGGATGGCGCCCAACTGCCGATTGCGCTGCGCGTAAGGCGCGGCGCGGCGTGGATCGAGGGTATTCAGATTATTGACAGGGATTTCCGAGCCATTATCGTCAGATGTGTCGGTCTGCGAGCTGGCGTGCAGACGTGAAGCGCTCATGTTGCGCGCAAAAGTCTCATCTTCTCGTCCTGGGTCTTGCGTCGGGCGCTGCGGCGCGAATGTTCTTTCGAGCGGCATGACAATCCACAGGAGAGGATAGAGCAACACCCCTGCGCCGGTGAAAGCCAGCGCAACGAAGATCAGGCGCACAACGGCGGAGTCAACCCCCAGATACCGTGCAATCCCGCCTGCTACGCCGGCAATGATGGCATCGTCGCGGCTGCGCATCAATCGTGGCGTCGAGACGTCCATCGCAATCTCCATCTGTTTGTTATCGGGCAAATCTTCGCTCTTCCCATAAGTCAGACGTTTGCGGACGATAGAGAGTTGCGCCGCCTTGCTTTTCGCCGCGCATCGCGCGCCCTGGAGCGCGGGCGTAATGTGTCAGGAACCGCGGCTCCGGCTGGCAGCGATTGATAAAGATTATCATTTGAGTATACCGACGGCGGCGCGCCCCCTTTGTCCCTTCGCCCCTTCGACAGGCTCAGGACTCAGGGAGGCGCCGCAGCATGAACGCGCGTGCATGCCGCCTGGCAATTCATGCCCGGACGCCGCGCCTTGCGCCTCACGCCTCATGCCTGTTGTGTGTGCTATAATTGATCGGGCTTTTTTGAGCCAGCGCGCGAGGGCAATATGTCGATCTATGTTCCTTCAGGCGCGTCACCGCTGATCGCTGGCGCACTGGCGCGGATTGAGCGCCGGTTGCCGCATCCCGGAGAGGTTAAAGTCCGGGTCGGGCAACGAGTCGAACCCGACACGCCTGTTGCGCATGCGTTTATTCCGGCGCCGCCGCAGATCGTGAACCTGGCGCGCATACTGACGATCCCTCCATCGCGTGTGAGGCGCGCTTTGCTTCACGACATCGGCGAACATGTCGCGCAGGGCGCTCCGCTTGCACAGACCGGTCGGCTTGGCAGGAAGAAGTTCCTGTCGCCAGTCAGCGGCGTGCTGGCGGATGTTGATGACGTCACCGGTTACATTACGCTCTCGCCAGATCCGATACGCTATGAACTGGTCGCAAACGTCCCCGGCGTCGTGACGGACATCATCCCTTACGAGGGGGTGCAGATTGAGACCCCGGCAGCGCAGGTCTACGGCATCTTTGGCATCGGGACGAGTCAGTACGGGGTGTTGCAACTGATGGTGACCGATCCGGCGGAACCGATCACCCCAAACAGGATCGATGCGCGATTTGCGTATACGATCGTCATCGGCGGCGGCGGCATCAGCGCTGCCGCGTTGCAGAAAGCCGTACAGACAGGAGTGCGCGGCATCATCGTCGGCGGCATCGATGAAGCAGAGTTGCGCGCTTTTCTTGGCGCCGAAGGATATGCGCCCTGGGACGTCGGTCCGCCAGACTGGCGTTTGCCCTCCTCCTTCCCCGGCGTCGCCGATTTTGTGTTGATTGTCACCGAAGGGTTTGGCAATCGCCCAATGTCGCGCCCGTTGTTTGAGTTGCTGACTTCATATGTAAACAAGGAAGCGCTGATCGAGGGGACAACGCATGTCTGGGGAACAGTCCGACGACCGCGAGTCGTGATCCCGTTGCCGACGCGCACTGCAGGAGTGACGCTCGACGCGCCGCGCCCGACGGTGCGACCCGGCGCGACCGTCCGGGTGCTGCACCAGTCCTGCCTGGGGCGGATCGGGCAGGTGCGCTCGATTTCGGGCGCGCCGCAGCGATTGCCGTCCCGCGCGCGCACTCCCGCTGCTGACATCGTCCTTGAGGACGGAACGACTGCACGAGCGGCGCTCATCGCCGCTGAACCTTTGAGTTAATAGCGTAGCGTCAATGCGATGAGTCAGGCAATCGACACCGGAATTTCCACGTCGTCGACCAGCGCTTCGCCGCCGCGATTGTTGATCGTTGATGATGAGCAGCACATGTGCGACGTGTGCGCGCGCACGCTGCAGCGCGCCGGGTATGAGGTGATGGCGACCAGTGATCCGTACACGGCGATTGCCGCCCTCGAAAACGGGCAACAGTTCGACCTGCTGCTGACCGATATCAAGATGCCGACAATGAGCGGTCTCGATCTGGCGCGGATCGCCCGCGAGAAAGACCCGGAGATCGCCATCATCATTATGACGGGGTATGCGTCGCTCGAAAATCTGCACCTGTCGGTGCGGCGCGGCGTCGCCGACTTTCTGGCGAAGCCGTTCGAACTCGAGCAACTGCGCCTGGCGGTCGATCAGGCGCTGCACAAACGCGCGATTCAACAGGATAACCTGCGTCTGCGCACGCTCGAGCAGTTGCTCGCAGTGAGCGAAGCGCTGAGCGCCACGCTGGAATTGCCGGAACTGGCGCGGATTGCGCTCAACGCCATGATTGAGCGCAGCAGATTTTCAACCGGATTTCTGCTCATCGGCGACGAGGTCGAAACCCTGCACCAGGCGCTGGCGCAACCAGGCGACGCCCGCCTGACTGACGAAGGACGCGATTTGGCGGAACGCGCATTCGCTCTGCGTCAGTCCATAGACGGTCATGCGGGGGTGTACGGCGTATCCGACGGTCGCGAGCTGCGAGCGGCGCTTGCTGTGCCGCTTCGCGCGCAGGGTCGGGTTAATGGCGTGGCGGTGCTGTGTGATGAACGCCCGACTGCGCTGAGGCCCGGAGTGCAGCAGGGATTGATGTTGCTCGCCAATCATGCCGGAGCTGCGCTGCGCAACGCCACACTCTACCGCCAGCTCGATGAAGCGTACCAGCGGCGTCAGGAACTCGACCGCCTCAAAAGCGAATTTATCGCCATCGCATCGCACGAACTGCGCACGCCGCTGTCGATTGTTCTCGGATACACGATGATGGTGCGCGATCAGGCGGATGGGAGCCAGCGCGACTATCTGCAGCGCGTTTTGGAAAGCGCGCAGCGGATCAAGGAAATCGTCGATGATATGGTCAATCTGCGGCACATCGACACCGGCGAAGCGCAACCGCAACTCGCGCCGCTCGATCTGATCAGTACGATCCAGCAGGCGGTTGAAAACCTGCGGAGCGCCGCCAAACTGTCGGGGCAAACGATTATCACCCGACTGCCCGAGTCGCTGCCGCCGTTTCTGGCTGATCGTGAAAAGGTGTTGCTGGTGCTCAACCACCTGCTGTCCAACGCGATCAAGTTTACGCCAGCGCAGGGTCGAATTACCATCACCGTCAGCGTACGGCCATTCGCCGATCTGGAGGCGCTGCACGACGCGACGATCATCAAGCCTTCGGCGCTCATGCGTGCGCTGCCGTGGGTGGTCGTCGATGTTCAGGATACTGGCATCGGCATTCCGGCGCACGAACAAACGCGCATTTTCGACCGGTTCTATCAGGTGGGCGATTCGCTGACGCGCGAGCGCGGCGGCGCCGGACTTGGCTTGGCGCTGGTGCGCGAGTTGATAGCCTCGTTAGGCGGGGCGGTATGGGTCGTCAGCCGGGAAGGCGAGGGCAGCACCTTCTCGTTCGCGCTCCCGTTCCGCCAGACTTAAGGGGGAAAGTGAAGCAATCTCATGACGTACCGACTCGTGGTTGTTCCAGGCGATAGCGACGAACTGCGCGCCCTGCAGGGCCAGTTCGCAGGCGATGTCGAGGTGCAGACGCTCGACACGGCAAACGATGCGTTGTGGGAAGTGCGGAATGATCCGCCTGGCGTGATAATCGCCAATGTGGAATTGCCAGGAATGAGCGGAATTGATCTGGCTGAAATCTTGCCGAATTTCGGCGCGCCGACGCGCCTGGTGCTGTGGAGCCGCCGTCCCGACCCGCAGATCGCTCGACAGGTCGCGAGCTTCGGCGTGCAGCATATCGTCAGTGGCGATATGGCGCTCAATGATCTGCGCGATCTCCTCTATCGAGAGCTGAATGAAGCGGCGACCGCTGCAACGCCGACGGCGGAACCGCCGCCTTCCGAGAGCGCGCCGCAATCTCCCGCTCCGCCGGCACGCTCGAAGGAACCTGCCGCACCGCCGCCCGAACCGCCGTCGCGCCCTGCACGCGCGAAAGCGGAGCCAGCCCGCCAGGCGGAGCCGCCGCCAGCGCGTCCGGCGGAAACTGGCGCGCACCGTCCCGCCCGGCGGCGCGATGGACCGCTGGTGTTGACCCCTGAAGACCAGCGCGCGATCCGGTTGCGTCTGGAAGCGCTTGATCGCGACGTCGGGTCGAAGTGCATCATTCTGGCGGACCGGGCTGGCATGGTGCTCGTCGAAACCGGCTTGACCATCGGGTTGCCGACGATGGTGTTGTTGCCGTTGCTCTCGACCAGTTTCTCAACGGCGGGGCAGATCACGCAGATGCTGCGCGAAACCGAGTCGTCGGCGCTGTATGTCCACGAGGGGAGTCACTACGATCTCTACTGCTTCGATATTGCGCAGCGCTTCATGCTTGTCATCGTGTTCGACAAGTCCGGGACGCCGGCCAAGATCGGCTCCGTGTGGGTGTATGCCAAGCGCGCCATCCGCGATATTCAGGAGTTGCTCGGCTAGCGGCGCGTTTGCACGTTCTTTTTACCTGTGCTATACTCGCTGCGTAGTCTCAGTCTGTGTATTCGCGCGCGCGGCGCCCGTTCAACCTTGCTTCGCAGGTTGAATTTTTATGCCTGGTATGGTACATTTTCTTGTGAAAGTGTTCTCAAAGTAGCGGATCAGGGAGAGCGCATCTATGCGGAACCGCATTCTGACGGTCACCGGCATTCTGCTTGCGGTCGGGATCGTCCTTTATATCATTGGCGTTCGCTCGACAAAACTCCACATCTCTGTTGCAGCAGAACCGGTTCTCTGTCTTGGCGGCGTGCGCGCCACGCTCGAAACATGCGCAAGCGGCTTTCCCATCACCAATTCGCTGATCACTACAGGAATCGTTCTGGCGATTCTTATCATTGCTATTCTGGTCGGGACGCGCAACATGCAGATGGTTCCGCGCGGCTTCCAGAATACGCTTGAGGCGATGGTCGAAGCCTTCTATAATTTCGCTCAGAGCGTCGACCGCAGAAATGTAGCGAAGTTCTTCCCATTCTGCGCGTCGGCGTTTTTCTTCATCCTCGTGTCCAACGTCATCGGTCTCGTTCCCGGCGTTGGGAGCATTGGCGTCTGTGTGCCGACGGAAGGGCTGAAAGAAGCGGCAGTTGTTGCGCCGGTCGCCGATGTGACGATGGCGGAGGAGCCAGCTGGCGCGCCGGATTTCTTCGCTTCCTGGCCCCTGTCGTGCGAGAAGGGCACAACGCTAATCCCGTATTTGCGAGCGCCTTCGGCGGATCTCAACGTCACCCTGGCGTGGGCGCTCATCTCGGTGGGACTGATCCAGTACTTTGGCTTTCAGGCGCTGGGGCTTGGCTACCTTACGAAGTTCTTCAACTTCCGCGAAGGTTTCATGGCAGCAATTGTCGGCATTCTTGAGCTCATCTCCGAGTTCGTGCGCATTATCGCCTTTGCCTTCCGACTTTTCGGCAACATCTTCGCTGGCGAGGTGATTCTCGTCGTAATGGCGTTCCTG
>JAUQOW010000184.1 GCA_030550675.1 Chloroflexota bacterium | reverse complement strand
GTCCACCTGCGTGGACGCCCGGCGAAACGCCCGCCCGGCGCGACTTTAGTCGCCAGCCCAGGCAGAGCGCCGCAGGGATACGCTTGCTTGCCGCCTGACCATTCATGCCTGGACTATCACCGGAAAACTAGCTTTACAGACTACTCATGCCGGGTGCGTCATGCTCCTTTGAGCATCCGCTCGATCCTGGCACGCATGGCGGCGTCGGCATGCCCGCCTTCGCGCGTGCCAACGCAGAGACAATACACGCCGCTCCCCGCGTCGCGGCGAACCTCGATCCGATACCTGCCGGCTTCTGGCAGCGGCTGTACGTGAGTCTGAACCAGACGATAGGCGCGCCCGGCAATTGTCAACGGCGCCGGGTGGATCGCTGGCGTCAGCCCTGCTGCGGGAAGACCCGGACCAGAGAGGGTGATAGACGCCCTGAAACCGGATTGATGCTCTGTTTCGGGAATGAGGAGCATTGCGCGGATACCGACGGCTTCGGCGATTGAGAACGTGTAGTACGCCGACGGCGTCGCCGCGCTCAGGCGACCGTAGATCGCCTGGGCAAGCGTGGGATCGTCAATGACGAACGGCGCAGCCGGATCGTGCGAACCGTCCTCATTGGCGATCCCCAGGTGCAGGCGCAGCAGCGTCAACAGCGTCGTCAGAAGCGCGAAAAAAGCGCGAAAGAGCGCGATCATGAGATCAACCGCCAGACATCATAGACGAACGAGCCGACGATGATCGCCAGAATCGCAGCGGACAGCGGCAGCATGTCGAAGCGGTGCGGATGGCGCGTGCGCCACAGATAGCGCAGACCCGAAATGAGCAGCCAGAGCGCCACCAGGTCCAGCGCCATCGCGACGACCAGCGAAAAACTGCCTGCCAGCCCGATGAGCGGCAGCACAATCGGCAGAATCAGGTACTGCAACGTGCAGCGCAACCCGGAGATAACGAGCGCCAGCCCGATCGTGCGTCCTTCCTTCGCCTCTTCCGGCATCACCTCTTCTTCGGTCGGCGGCGGCAGCGTGACGAAGAGCATCCGCGCCATCATGCGATCAACAGCATCTGCGACTGCCATAGCGGTGTCCGTTTCCAGGCCCCTTTCAGGCTTCTATTGATAAACCTCTCAGCGGTGAGTTGATTATAGCATGCCTCTTCATAGAGTCAGCGCTTTCTGATGTGTGCAGCCAGAAACGACGCAGCACCCAATACAATCAGAAGAGCGCCCGCCGGAACTTCGCTCACCAGACCGAGGGACGGCAGCAGCGTCGTTGCTCCACGAGCGGCAAGATCGACTCCCAGCAGCAGCGCTGCACCCAATAGCCCGGCGGCAGTCGCCCGTTGTGCACCAGACCCAGTGACAGCCCCTGTCCAACGCGCTGCGGCCAGCCCGACCCACCCGATAGCGCCAGCCGCAACAACCACCGTTGCGACCGTCAGCGTCGCGCCTGCGTTGCGCATCCAGGGCAGTCCTGGCTTTGCGGCACTCACCGCTCCGACCGGTGCAGCCACAAGCAGGAGGACCCAGACGCCGCTCCACGTCTGCCAGTCGCGTTGCTCCAGGCTGCCGAGGCACCAGCGCACCCAGGTGGCGATCCGAACATCGCCAATGAGCAGGGCGAATACCAGCGCTGGTGCAATGACCGCTATGCTCAACCCGACGACTCTGCGCCGCCAGGCGCGCTGCAACCGGCGCTGCGTCGCCAGAAACAGCGCAACGCCCACCGCGCTGCCGATCACCGCTCCCGGCGCGCTCCACGAGGCGCTTCCGGCGATGGTCAGCGCCATCACCGCTCCCAACGCACCCAGCGCCATCACGCCGCTCCAACCGGGATCGTGAACCTCTCCGTCGCCAGCGATCCGCTCAAGGATGAGCGCCGCGAGCGCCGCGAGCGCACCGGCGCAGCACGCCAGGAGCGCCCTGGGGAGCCGTATGTTGAACAGAATGGCTGCGGCGGCGGGATCGGCGGCCGGTGCAGCGATTGCAGTCAACAGACGCTCCGGCGCGAGCGTCACAACGCCAAGCGCGAGGTTCATCACAAACAGGATGCAGAGCGCCACGCCGCAAAGCGCCCCGAACCGGACAAACCCCTTCCCTGGCGCGCTCGACGGCAACTCCAGCGTTTGTTCCATTCTGAACCTCCATCAGGTAAGATGACCGTCGCTGCCTGCCACGCGACCGGGCTGACCCCGCGCTGCGGCGCCCATTCAGTGCGCTGGACTGCCCGACCCGGCGACGGTCATCTCATCTATGTATGCAGGTCACCCGTGCGCCCGGAATGGCTTGCCGCGCGGTTCGGGAACCAGATCAGGACGGCTGGTGTCGAGCACAATCTCGTGCAACTCCAGTTTGCTCGGCGCTGTGAAGGCTTCAGGAGGCAGCGTGTTCGATCGCGCATGCCCCAGGCGAAATGCATCTGAGCGCACCCAGTTCTCGAAATGCTCTCGACTCTCCCAGACCGTCAGGACAATGTACGGATCGCCGGGATTGACCGGACGCAACAACTGGTTGCTGACAAATCCCGGCATTCTATCGACCAGACCGGCGCGGTTACGAAAGTTCTCCTCGAACAGATCAGCGTAGTCCGGGTTCACAAAAATCCGGTTAGCGGTTGTGATCATGCTTTGTCCTCCTCCTGACATTATCCCGCAAGTTGTCCCGCTGCTTTTGGGTGCGGTTGCAGCCACTTCAGCATTCCAGGCGCTTCGACGCACCCATACGTCAGGGCTGCGTACCACGCCATCCACGTCCACTGATCGGCGGTAACGGATGGCGGATCCGGCGCAACTGCCGGTTGCGGCGCCGTTTCTTCCGGTCGCTGCGCAGATCCTGGCGGATCGCTCCTCACGTCACGCTGAAGAGAGCGCAATCGCGCACTGACCCGCGCCAGGTAGATGGCGATAGTGACCCAGACCAGCAGCACTGTCGCCATTGAGACATAGATTGCAGATGTGCTCTCGCTCATGCCAGCGCCACCTTTCGCTGCGCAATCTGCGCTTCGAGACTCAAAACCTGTGACCGAACCAGGAACATCCAGACAAACAGCATCGTGAAGCCGATGTTCGACGCCAGAAAGACCCATAGCGTGCGCTGATTCGCCAGCAGCCCGCTCCCCGGCGCTTCCATGTTGATGCGCGCCTCGCCGCGCTCCAGATCGACTGATTCGAGCGCCAGCGTGAAGCGCTGCCCGGGGAACGTCGGTCGGTCGGTGTAACTGCGCGTTGCCAGATCATAGCCGGGTTGCAGGATCGCCTCGCTCGCCAATCCCGGCGTGCTAACCTTGACCTGCGCCACAACAATGTCACCCTGCCGTTCAAGCCCCAGCAGTTGCACTTTCTGATCGCCAAGCTGACCGACGTGCCCGATCTTCAGCGTAATGCCATCGCAGTCGCTGCCTTTGATGAATGCACAGTTCGGATGCAGCGTGCTCTCCGCCATGCGCGGCGCAACGAACATGAGGAATGGCATTGTCACGAACGCAAACAGACTGTAGACCGCCGCCAGACGTCGTCGTCGCTCCGGCTCGTCGATGGCGCTGCGCAACGCAAAGAGCGCGGCGTAGATCAATAGCAGGATCAGGATCGTCACCTGGCGCGGGTCCCAGTTCCAGAAGACGCCCCAGGCGATCTGCGAGAAGACCATGCCGGTCAGGGTCGCCAGCAGCGTGAAGATCAACCCGCCCTCCGCAGCGGCTGTCGCCTTTGCGTCATCATCGGGACGCCGACGGCGGAGATACAGGGCGCTGTACACTGCTGAAACCGTAAATGCGATCACTGCCACCCACGCCGTCGGAACGTGGACGATGACAATCCGTCCGGCGTCGCCAAGCCCCTGGTACGGCGGGATGACGACAAACGTGGCAATCGTCACACCCGCCAGCCACATGCCAACCAGCAGTTTTCCGATGGACCCAAGTCGTTGAGCCATACCCATCTTTTCTTTCCTTTCGTAGGGCGCTATGCCAGATATGCGTCAGTTCTTGTCAAACGCCAGCGGCAGCGGGACAGGCGTCAGATTCATCTTCTGGCTTGCTTCACGGCAGAGTTGCACAAAGACGAGCAGTTCCTGAGGCATAAAGCGCAGAACGACATTATCGAACGCCAGCAGCAGCGCTCCGTACTTCTGGTCGATCCAGATGCTGCGCTCGACGCCAGCGTGCGCAATGCACCCCGCCACGACTGCGTCGTTCTGCATTGCAGCCTCTGCCAGCCCATGCATCAGACTGAAATCGTCCTGATGAACTGCCAGAGCGAACGGACCAAAATCCAGTTGCAATCGTCCATCGCTCAAGAGCAAAATATGCCAGTTGCGTCCATTGTTTGCCAGGACGCGATACGGGGCGAGACGAAAATTCATAGCACGCTCCAGTCACGACATTTATCCCCAGCCATACTGCCGCCTGGCGCGCAGGATCAGCGCCAGGAAGAACGGTCCTCCCGCAAACGCGGTGATCAGTCCGACCGGAATCTCGGCGGGCGCCGCCATGGTGCGCGCCAGCAGATCCGCCAGCACGAGCAGGCTGGCGCCGCCGAGAGCGCAGGCAGGCAACAAGAGCCGATGGTCTGGTCCGGCAATCATGCGCACGATATGCGGGACGATCAACCCGATGAAGCCGATAGGACCGGCGAGCGCCACGGCTGTGCCGGTGGCGAGCGCCGCCAGCAGCACGACGGCGCGTTTCACCCGTTCAACATCAATGCCCAGATGACGCGCCTCGCTCTCACCAAGCGCGAACAGGTTCAGCGCCTGCCCCAGGCGCGGCGCCACGAGCAACGCCAACCCGATCCATGGCGCAGCGATGAGCAAGGTCTCCCAAAGCGCGCCCCCTAACCCGCCCATCGTCCAGAAAACAATAGATCGCAATTGCGCATCATCCGCCAGATACGTCAGTAATCCGGTAGTTGCGCCAGCCAGCGCATTGAGCGCCAGCCCGACGAGGAGCAGGGTCGCTACATCAGTCCGTCCGTGGCGCTGCGCCAGCCGGTAGACAAGGAACGTCGTCGCTGCGCCAGCAAGGAACGCCGCCAGCGGCAGGGTCATCAACCCGAATGACGAAATGCCGAGCACGATGACCGCCACGGCGCCGAGCGCTGCGCCGCTGCTGACGCCGATCAAGCCAGGGTCAGCCAGCGGGTTGCGAAACACCCCTTGAAGCAGCGCACCGCTCACTGCCAGCGCCGCGCCAACCAGCATGCCAAGCAACACCCGCGGCAGGCGGATCGTCCAGAAAATCGCCTCCTGTTGCGTACTGACCGGCACATCAATCAGGATGCCGATCTTCTTGAGCAGAATAGCGCCGATCGCCTCCGGCGGCACAGCGACAGCCCCAATGCTCGCGCCGAGCGTCATCGACGCCAGCAACAGCAGGATCAGCGCTGGCAGCAACCCGATCCGCCGCCACCCCGAACGATGCTGCAACGTTGCAGAGGTCTGGATCGTCGATGCTGCGCTCACGGTCACTTCTCCTGTGCAGCAATCTCGTAAAACTCCTGTGCAAGCTCGGCAAGCGCCTGCCCGGTGCGGGGACCCATGCCGAGCAGGTAGAGATCGTCGTGGGCGATGATCCGGCGCTGTTTCCCGGCTGGCGTATCAGCGAGACCGGGGATGGTCAGCAGACCATCGACGCCGCCGACCGACTCCAGCCCCTTCGTCAGCACCAGAATCACATCAGGCTGCGCAGCAATGACCACTTCGGGACTCAGCGGTTTGAAATCGACAATTCCCGCCTCAGCGCCCGCATTGAGTCCGCCAGCGGCGGTGATCATGACATCGATGGGCGTTCTGAGGCCAGCAACCTGCTGCACGTCCGTGCCACGCAAGTAGAGGAAGAGAACGTGCGGCGGATTCGTAATCCGATTTGCTAGATCGCGCGCGCGGGCAATCTCGGCTTCAACCTGCACTGCGAGGCGTTCACCGCGCTGCGGAATGCCTAGCGCCTGCGCGACGAACCGGATTTTCAGCGCTGGCGCATCGAGCGTCGGCGGGTCGGCGGTAATCGCCAGCGGCACGCCTGCGGCGCGGATCTGCGCCAGCGCCTCCGGCGGACCGGCAGTCTCATCGCCGATCACGAGCGTCGGATTGAGCGCCAGGATGCCCTCGGCGCTCAACCGTCGCTGGTAACCGATGTTTGGCAACGTCTTTGTTCGTTCGGGCGGGTAGGTTGCGCTGCTATCGACGCCGACAACGTAATCTCCCATACCGAGCGCAAAAATGATTTCGGTAATATCGCCGTTCAGACTGACAATCCGTTCAATTGAAGCGATTGTGACCTGCTCCCCCTGATAATCGACGACGTTCGCGGGAAGTTGCGGTTCCGCCTCGCCCGGAACAGACTCGATGAGACTCGGCAGACTGGCGGGTGCAGGCGCCGGGAGCGACGAAGAGGCTGGAACTGATGTCGCGGCAGGCGGCGCTCCGCCAGAGGACGACGGCGTCCCACAGGCAGTAAGCAGCGCCGCGCACGTCAGGCTGCACCCAAGGAACATCCGACGCAGCCAGCGTCCGGCTGCGGGTAAGCGGCGGTTTCGTCTCCAGGGCGTCATAAGCGCCTCCTCACGCGCGTAAAGACTGATGGTCGAGGAATGTCAGCAACAGCGGCGCACCCGTGTGCGGGTGCGGGTGGACTGTCACTGCGACGCCATAGATATCGCTCAGCAACTCTGAACGCAACACATCCCAGGGTGCGCCAACGGCGACGAGCCGCCCCTGATGGAGGACTCCGATCCGGTCGGCATACGCAGCTGCCAGGTTGAGGTCGTGGAGCACGATAATCGCAGCCCCGCCGGTTCGTGCGGTTGCGCGCGCCAGGCGCAGCGCTGCGTGCTGATGGCGAAGATCGAGGGCAGCGGTGGGTTCATCGAGCAGCAGCAGCGGCGCCTGCTGCGCCAGCACGCGCGCCAGGCTGGCGCGGGTCTGTTCGCCGCCGGAGAGGGTTGGAAACAACCGCTGCGCAAACGGCGACATTTCCGTTTGGGCAAGAGCGTCCTGTGCAATCGCCATGTCCGCCGGACCTTCCGCCTTTCCGCGCAGGTGCGGCGTGCGTCCCATCAGCACCACCTCGAATGTGGTGAATGGGAGTGTCACGCTGACGCGCTGGCGCAGCACGGCGCGTCGCAACGCCTGGTCATTGATGCGCATCCGTTCGAGTGGAACGCCATCTAGCAAGACGCGCCCTGTTGTTGGACGAAGATCGCCCGCGAGCAGGTTGAGAAGCGTGCTCTTCCCTGCGCCATTCGGGCCGACAATCGCCACCACTTCACCACGGTTGACTGCCAGGGAAACATTGTCGATCAGGCGGCGACCGTCTGTATGATAGCCGAGCGCGCACGCTTCGATGATCGGAGCGGACACAGATCCCCCAATCCAGGCGCGACAGAGCCGCGCGGTATTCGACAGGTCAGGAGAATGGTGATATAAACCACTAACGTTTGAGGTTAGTATAGTCTAATAAATGCTATTTGTCAACCATAAACAAAGAAAACAGGGGAAAGCGTCGAAAACAGATAGGGCGCATAGGGCGACAGGAGGAAGATGGAAAGGTTGCAGGCAGGGGCATGGCGGCGCCGCGCCTGGAGCGCTACACATTCGGGGTAGCGGACGGGAGCGTTTCACGTGGAACATAAGCTCAGCAGTCGCGTCGGCGCCGTCCGCGCTCTCTGTGAAGCAGGCTTAAGGTTTTCTCGCGCATATAAGATACTCGTACAATTCCTTCTTCGACGTTCTCTTCCTGATCGGGCGAACGTCTACATCGACAAAGCCGCGATCGATGAACATGCTGGCAAAAATCGCTTCAACCGGCACAATGACATCGTAGAACTTTGAATTCCCGACAATATAGCGAATCGATCCACCGGACCTGGTTACCACAAACAGATCATTAATGTGATCCGCTATGTCATAGAAGTATTTGTGAACATATCGGGCGAGCAGGTCGCTTTTCTCTGCAATCTTCGCAATGATGTCCGGGAATCCGGGATACGGGATGGCGCGCGGTTCTGGCGGCGACCACCGGCTGACATTGCTCGTCGCAACGCCCCAGGTCCCTCCGATTGCCTGCCAGTCCAGTTCACCCGCCTCTCGTCCATCACGCAGGTAGCCCAACCAATACATATACGGACGCAACTCGCGAATATAACTCATTCTATTCGGATATGGCGGCGACGTAATGACGCAGGTATAGTAGTTATGGGGAAGAACAGTCGATAATCGCCGCGCATCGCACAAGAAAATCCCTGGCGTCGTCTGCACCTCGCTTTGTGCAGAGATGTACAGTTCTTCCACTGCTACGTCCCAGGTCATCAACACATCATCAACCGCTCGGTGAAACAGTGAGAGATTGTTCTGCGGCTTGAACGACATCGATTGATGGTTGAAACTTGCACTCGAGTGCGTAATCATCGTTCTACAAAACGCAATCTTAAGCAAATCCAAAGTCTTTTCTGAACACGATCCTGATATCCGGCGAATAAACCCCATTATTCCTCCCAGCACACGAAGAACATCCCTGTTCCACCATTTTTCAATCTGGTGAATAGGAGGAGTCCATGTATCATTTATGTTGCAATCTTCTATTGATCGCGCGATGTGATGAGCGATTGATCGAAATTCGGTCAAATGAGACAATTCGTAGGTACTCACTTTTGTTTTGGTCAACCAGAGGAGGAAAGAATTGATATCAGTCGTATCAACGGAAATGCCGCGTTCAGCGCATGCAAGAGCCGTTGTTCCCGTTCCACAAAAAGGATCAAGAACGACAGCGTTATGTGGTTTGATCTCAGAAAGAAGATCCTGAACCAGATGAACCGAATATGCAGGTGTCAACCTGAGCCATCCATAGCGTGTATGCCTGAGATTGGCTTTATGAGTGAGATGGGCGAATAAGCCGAGTTGCTGCATTATCCCAGGATTCCCGTCACCAGCGCCAGCAGCGCGCCGCCGGCGACGACGCTGCCCAATTGCCCGGCGGTGTTGGCGCCCATGGCGTGCATGAGGATGAAGTTATCGGGGTCTTCGGCGAGCGCCACTTTTGCCGCCAGACGCCCTGCCATCGGGAAGGCGGAGATGCCAGCCGCGCCGATCAGGGGGTTGATCGCCCCGCCGCTGATGAATGCCAGGAATTTGCCAAACAACAGACCGGCGACGGTGTCGAGGATGAACGCCAGCAGCCCCAACCCCAGCACCTGGAGCGTCACCAGGCTCAGAAACGACTCGGCGCCCATCGTTGAGCCGATGGTCAATCCCAGGAACAGCGTGGCGATATTGATCACTTCGTTCTGCGCCGCTTTGCTCAACCGCTCAACCACACCGCTTTCGCGCAGCAGGTTCCCCAGCATCAACATGCTGATCAGGGGTGTCGCAGCCGGAACCAGCAACCCGATGATCAGCGTAACGACGATGGGGAAGAGGATCAATGCCTGGCGCGAGACCGGGCGTGGTGCGTATGCCATACGAATGCACCGTTCGCGGCGCGAAGTGAGCAACCGCATCAGCGGCGGCTGGATGATCGGCACTAAGCTCATATAGGAGTAGGCGGCGACGGCGATGGGCGCGAGCAGTTCCGGCGCCAGTTGCGAGGCGACGTAGATCGACGTGGGACCGTCAATGGCGCCGATGACCCCGATTGACGCCG
>JAUQOW010000183.1 GCA_030550675.1 Chloroflexota bacterium | reverse complement strand
CATGGAGATGATTGGGAAAGGTCAGCGACCGTGAAAGCCGCCATTCGTGACAGCACGACACTGCGCGCTGTTCGTCTTAAAGACGTGGCTGAATATCTGCGCGCATGGCGCTGGCGCGAACGTGAGCGTCGCGAGGGTCAGTAGCGATCTGGCAACGCGAGAGCGATGATGAGCCGTTCGAGATTCTGCTGCCGCTGAACAGCGCATACCGCGACTATGCCGCACGCATCGCCGAGGCGCTGCAAACGCTCGAGGCGGTCGAGCAGCGATCGCAACATGATATCCTGACTGATATTCAGAACGTTGCGTGTGATGTAACTCACATTTCCGCCGAAGGAGAGGCGCTCTCCGGCGGGACGATTTCGCTGCACGGCGGAGCGCAGTTTGTTGCCAGCGTCCAGCGCCTGTTGCTCGCTGCTGCCCACTCCGCCGCGTGGCGGCGCTATGTGTATGGCGATCGTGCGCCGAAAGCGGCGAAAGCGTATGTCCAGCAGGCGCGCATTCGCATGGGGCACGGCAGTTTCACTGTCGCGGTATACGCGCCGGTTGTCTCCGACACTCAGCCGCAGGCGCGTTCCGAATCGCAGGAGACGCCATTCGCCCGCAAGGTCACGCTTCTGCTCCTCCAGGCGCTCCACACCCTGCGCGACGCCGCTGACCGCGTGGCGCACAGCGGGGCGATCAAGTTGCGCAAGGTGCTGCTGGACAACTCCAGCGCCGAACTGTGCGATGCGCTTGTCGGGCTGTACGAGGGGAGTCAGGCAGACCAGATTCGTTTCAGTGTCGCATGGTCGCCGCTGCGCCCTGCGCCAGCCAAGACCGTCCCGGCGGTCGAGATCCCTGCCAGTGCGGTTCCGTTCCTGCGGAATACAGGTCGTGTGCTCCGCGAGATGACGCTGCGTGGGGATGTCGTTGTCCAGGGGTTTCCAGTTCACTTGGAACCCATCGACGATCGCCGCAGACGGGTGACGATCAGCGGGTAGATCGACGGTGCGTTCCACCCCGTGGTATGCGATCTTGCCGGGGAGAACTATCGGCAAGCGCGTGAGGCATACGAGCGACGCTGGATCATCCGCTGCACCGGCGACCTGGCGCGCTATGGGGAGCGGTATGTCCTGCACAACCCCCGCGATGTGATGATCCTCAAGAGCGCCTTCTAGATGGTTTCCCTGAAGGCTGACGCAAAGACGCAAAGGCGCAAAGGCGTATCATACTGAGCGCAAGACCTTGCGCCTTTGCGTCGCTGTGTCAGTCTGGGTGCAGGAATGAATGGTCAGGAAACGACGCTCCGGTTGCCAGCGATTGAAATCGCCCCTGATAGACCTGCAGCCGACCGTCCGCTTGCGTGGACGGGAACGGCGGCGTCCATGCACGGTGAGCATGCCGAACCGCGCAGGTGGACGCATGGCGGAACGCCTGCCCGGCGCGACTTCAGTCGCCAGCCAGGGCGTAGCAGGGATGCGCTTGCTTGCCGCCTGACAATTCATGCCCGCACCACTGTCGAAGCCAACGCCGATTACGAGATTGTCTAATAGAAGGTTTCCCTGCTGACTAACGCAAAGACGCAAAGGCGCAAAGACGTATCATATTGCAAGATTTTGCGTCTTTGCGTCTCTGTGTCTGTCTTTTTGAGCAATGCCAGGGAGATGCCGCGCTCTTGCCCGGCTACGAAAACAACCCATCCACTGCCGCGACGAGCTGGCGCAGGTTGCTCACGTGATGCACCGCATCGCACATTGGTCCGTAGATGTGCATGTGGTTGTCTTCACGTCCCCAGCGGTAGGGCGGCTCTGGGTTGAACCACACCACCCGATGGGCGCGGCGCTTGATGATCTCGAAGGCGCGCGGGTTCGGCGGCGACATATGATCGTCGCCGTCGCCGAGGAAAATGACCGTGGTGCGGCGATCAACCGCATCGAGGTGGTCGCGCGTGAACGTTTCCAGGCATGACCCCAGACTGGTCTGCCAGGGACCTCCCTGGACCCGCTCTGGCACGACGCGGATGGCTTCTTCTGGGCGCAGGCGTTGAAAATCAGCCTGCACATCAGCGATTGTGCGATAATAGACGAAGGGGCGGGTGCGGCTGATCTGGTCCTGCAGCGCATAGACGAGCATCAGCATAAAACCGGTGACGGCGCGCATCGAGCCGGAGACGTCGCAGATGACGGTAATGCGCGGTTTCAGATGCTTACGGTGATGGCGGACATCGAGCGGCACGCCGCTGTAGCGCAGATTGGCGCGGATGGTGCTCTTGGCGTCGAGCATCCCTTTGTTGGCGCGCTTCTGCCGTAATGCGACGCGGGTGCGCAACTGCGCCGCCAGGCGATTGATCACGGCGCGCATATCATCGTCGTCCTGGTATTTCAGCTCCTCGAACGGACGATCCTGCAAGTCCTCAACTGGACGACGGCGGCGCTCTTCCGCTTCGCGCTGCTGCAACCCATTCCCTACTTCTCTGCCGATCTGCTGCGCGAGCGCCTCGCGGTTCTCGCGCGCCTCCCGTTCGAGTTGCTGGAGCGCCGCTTCGCTGACCCCCGCCTCGCGCAGTTTCTGGAGCAGTTCCTGGAGCAATTGTTCCAAACGGTCGAACTGCAACTCGCGCATGGCGCGGCGCGTCGCCCACGGCTGGAAGCCGGTGGTCATCTGGGTGGCAGTCGTATGCTCATTGATGAACTGGCGCATCTGGCTGCCGCTCATGCCCTGCCCGGTCATCATCATCTCAAACAGGCGCCGCAGTTGCTCCGGCGAGAGCGACGCGAGCATCTGTTGCAGCATCTGCGCCAGTTTTTCGCGCTCTTCAGGGGACATGCCACTGCCGGGCTGCTGAAGCGGCGGCGGCGTGTCGAGACCAAAGAAACGCGGGAAGAGTTCATCGAACGTCGGCAGGTCGCGCGGTTCTTTCACCAGCGATGCGCGCAACGCCGAGCGAAAGAACTGTTTGTCGGCGACGCCAGCAATTTCGACGCAGCGCATCGCATCGATGCTCTCGGCAACCGAAATGCGCACTCCTTTCGCACGCAGCGCATGGATAAAATCGACGATCCGCTGATCCATCCCTCGTTCCTCCCCCTAGTTGCCGCGGAAGCGCCCACTCTCGTCGTCGCGCCGCAGACGACCGAATTCGTCACGGCGGGTCCCCTCATCACGCACCATAGCGCGGCGCGCACGCTGCAGGTCGCCCTCGAATTTGAGCAGCACATTTAGCGTATTCTCGATCGTCGCGCGGTCGAGATGGCGAACATTGAGTTCGAGCAGCGCGCGCGCCCAGTCGATCGTTTCGGAGACGCTCGGATGCTTCTTCAGGTCCATGCCGCGCAGCCGCTGCACCAGTTCCACCGCCTGCTGCGCCAGTTTCGGCGGCAGACCGGGAACTTTCAGATTGATGATCTGAAGTTCCTGCTCAGCAGTCGGATAATCAACGTGCAGATAGAGACAGCGACGCTTCAACGCCTCGGAGAGTTCACGGGTGTTATTGCTGGTCAACAGCACCATCGGTTGATGGCGGGCGCGGATCGTGCCAAGCTCAGGAACGCTCACTTGAAAATCGCTCAACACCTCAAGCAGAAACGCCTCGAACTCAGCGTCGGCGCGGTCAATTTCGTCGATCAGCAACGTCACCGGTCGCTCGCTGGTGATGGCTTTGAGCAACGGTCGCGGCAGCATGAAGCGGCTGGAGAAAAACACGTCCTCCTCGGCAGCCAGCCGGTCGGCGGCTTCAGCAAGCGAAGTGACGCCTGCCAGCAGGTCGTTGAGCTTATCGCGCAGCAACTGCGTATAGAGCAGTTGCTTGGCGTATTCCCACTCATAGAGCGCCTTAGTCTCATCAAGACCTTCGTAGCACTGGAGGCGGATCAACTCACGTCCGGTCGCCGCCGCCCACACTTTTGCCAGTTCGGTCTTGCCGACGCCAGCCGGACCTTCAGCGAGGATCGGCTTGCCGAGTTTTTCCGCCAGGAACACCGTGGTGGCGATCTCATCGGAAGGAATGTACCGCTGTGCGCTAAGCGCCGTTTTGACGTCGCCAATCGTGTTGAACACTGCCAATAGCCTTTCTACTCCGGTTGTATGCCGTAGACGGTGTGTTCCATGCGAACCGCGCCGTCTGTAAGTTCGATCAGCACGCCGTGAAAACGGCGCTGATCATGTCCTGGATTAACGCACCAGGTTGAGCCGATCCGGGTGGTATAGGTTCCGCTCAACGATGGCGCTTCATGGATATGCCCATGCAAGGTGAGCGGCGGTTGATACTGTTCAATAAACGTGCGCAGCGCGCGGCTGCCGACGTGTCGCCGGTTCGACATCAGGTCGAGCGGCGTATCGACAGGCGGCGTGTGGCAGACATACACCGTGCGGCGCGGATCGCTGCGTGTGGCAAGCGCCGCCAGGTCTTCCGCAATCGACGGCAGCGCCTCGAACTCAGAGCGCTGCAATGGTCGAATCGCGCCGCCGCGACTGGTCAGCGCGTGATCGAAACTGAACGGCGGGGTTCGCCCTTCGTCGCACCGCTCAAAGTCCTTAATGCTGAATGGCGTTGGCGGTACGCAGGCATACCCGGCAAGCCATAGATCATCGCTGAGTTGATAAATGCGCTCGTGAAGCGGATGCGCCAGCCCTTCCGCCGCGAGGTCCTCGACTGCCGCATACGCCGCCATCCAATCATCATTGCCCGGCAACAGATAGACCGCCGTCGCCGGATGGCGCGACCGGAAGGCGCGCAGGAGCGGCGCCAGGTCGCGCTCGACGAAGGTTCGTTGCGTGGTCAGCGCATCGTCGCGCCGCATCGCGTGGGGCAGCAAATCGCCTCCAACGACAACCGCGTGCACCTTGTGGCGCGCCGCAAACTCGCACAACGCGCGATAGTCGGCAAGGTTGCCATGAAGGTCGGCGGTGTAGGCAATGCGCATGCTTCGCTTCTAAGAACCGTCTGATAGCGACCCTGAACGCACAGCGGACAGAGAAATCGGGGGTGCGCCATGAATTATAGCATGGACAACTGTAAAATGGGGTGGAAAGGCTCATCATTCATCACTTCCATGTGGTATCATCAGGACGGACCTGGTGACTCTGCATGGCACTGTCTCATGACCTTGCCCGCACGTCGTCGTTTTCGCGCCATCGCCCGACTGCCCGATGACCAGATCAATCTGGCGGAGGCGGCGCTCTGCATTGCCTGGGAAGATCAGGGCGACGGCAATCCGCTGGCGTCATTGCGAATCATTGATGCCATGGCTGTCGCTGCGCAGGAACGCATCACGGGCAAACAGAGCGGGCGCGCGATTGTTGCAGCGTTGAACGAGTACCTGTTCGAGGAGCTCGGCTTTCGCGGCAACCACTGGAACTATAGCGATCCGGCAAACAGTTTTCTCGATCAGGTCATTGCGCGGCGCGTCGGCTTGCCCATTCTGCTGTCGGTGCTGTACCTGGAGATCGGATGGCGGCTGCGGTTGCCGGTGGTCGGGCTGGCGTTGCCGGGTCATTTTCTGGTGCGCTATCTCGACTCCCAGGAAGGCGACCTGTACATCGATCCCTTCAACCGCGGCAGGTTGTGGTCGTATGCCGAGTGTGAGCGACAGATCGTCTCGTTCACCGGCGCGGTCAATCCTGCGCTGGTCCGACAGATCATGGCGCCGCCGTCGCCGCGATCAATTCTGATACGCATGCTGCGCAACCTGAAGAGCGCCTATATTCAGCGCGAACAGTTCGAACGCGCGCTGGCGGCGGTTGATCGGATTCTCCTGCTGGCATTCGATGCTGGCGAATTGCGCGATCGCGGATTATTGCGCGCCCGCATCGGTCAATGGTCGGGCGCGCTGGCGGACCTCGAGCGTTATGCGCACCTGGCGCCGCAGGCAGGCGACCTGGCGACGATCCGGCATCAGGCGCAGGCGCTGGCGGATGCTGTGGCGCCGTATAACTGACTCATGCCATTCCTCCGGTCCCTGAGCCATACTGCACATAGACGGCGCTCGTTTCGCTGAAGAAGTTGATTAAGGCGTCGTGGTTGACCGGCACATGCGCCTCGTCGCTGGTGGTTGGCGCGTTGATGTGGATCGATCGTGCGTTCATGGCGTCGGCAAAGTGCAGCATGCGTGCGCCGTCACGGGTGTAGATGCCAGCGGCGAGCGCCGCCTGCGGTCGTGTGACGTGCGCGAGCGCTTCAGCAAAACTCTCGACGCGCGTCACCGCCAGCACCGGTCCTGGCGCTGGCTCGCGAGCGATCCGCATGTCCGGACGCACCCGGTCCACGATAGTCGGGCGCAGGAAGTAGCCATGCGCCAGCGCCTCGTCCTGCGCGCGGACGCCGCCGCACAGCACCTCGGCGCCATCCGCCTGCGCCTGACGCACCAGATCGAGCGCCTGCTGGATCTGCGCCTCGTCGGTGCACGGTCCCATCCCGACCCGTTCATCGAGACCGCTGCCCAGGCGCAGTTTGCAGGCGCGCTCAACCAGTTCTTCGAGAAACGCATCCGCCACCGGATGCACCAGAATCACCCGTTTGGTCGCGGTGTACGACTGCCCGGCATTTCCAAAGGCGCCAGCGAGCACGCCTGCCAGCGCCAGGTCCAGGTCGGCGTCTTCGAGCACGATGACCGGGTTGACATCCATCTCCTCGCTCTTGAAGCGGATTGTGCGCCCCTCCGCCTGACGGCGCGCGCCGGTGATATCGGCGTGCGACCCGCCGATCCAGACCGCGCGCACTGCCGGATGATCGATCAGGGCAGCGCCCGTTTCATCAGCGGCGCCGTGGATCATGTTGAGGACGCCGGACGGCGCGCCAGCGTCGGCGAAGCAGCGCACCATCCATTCCGCAGTTTCCGGCGTCGCCAGTGCAGGTTTCAGCACGACTGTATTGCCGCACACCAGCGCCTGCGCCACACGCTCGAACGGCAACGCCAGCGGCGACCATTCCGGCGTCAATAGCGCCACAACGCCGAGCGGTCGGCGGCGCGTGTAGCCGAAATGCGCCGGAGAGCGCAATGGAACCGTGACGCCATCGGTTGCAGCGGCAGCGCCGCAGAACTCTGCATATGCGACAGTGCGTTGCACCTCGGCGCGCGCTTCGGCGAGGGTCTTGCCCTGCTCACGCACTATCACGCGCGCGATGTCTTCCGCCCGTTCCGCCAGCAACCGCGCCGCGCGCAACACCAGCGCCCCGCGTTCGGGAGCTGGCGTTGCGCGCCAGGAACGAAAAGCGTGCGCCGCTACTTCGGCGGCTGCAATCGCCTCATCGCTGATCGAAAGCGGCGCTTCGCCAATCAGGTCGCTGGCGTCGGCAGGGTTGATGTTGGGCGCATGACGGCGCGCCAGCGACTCCATCCAGGCGCCGCCGATGTAGTTGCGGTAGATTTTGATCTCTTTGTGCATGAATCTGCTCTCGTTTCGCTTCAATCGCCCGGCTTAAGCAACGATCTCTTCAACCTCTGCAATGTCTTGTGGGGCGAGTCCAGCAGAGAGGCTTGCAGCCAGGGTGAGCGTCTCTGCTTCGGGAGCAGTATAGCATGGTTCGCTCGAACGGGGTTGAAAGCAGGAGTAGTCACGCAAGGGTTCGGTTAGAGGGAGGCCGCACAGGTGCAGCGTTTTTGGGTGTGAGGGGTGTTTTCCGCGTCCTGACGTCTCTTGCCCCTCATCCCCCGTGCTCACGGGTGTCGCGCGCCGTCGTCGTCGTCGGATTTGAAAACCGCATCTCATCCCCCGTGCTCACGGGTGTAGCGTTTTTGAGATGCGAGGGGTGTTTTTCGCGTCCCGACGCCTTTTGCTCCTTATCTCCCTCGCCCCCTTCTCCCATAAGGGGAGAAGGGGGGTTGGGGCGTCCTGATGCCTGAAACGAGTGATGCAGCACGAGGGTGCGCCTGAAAACTCTACCTTTGTGAGCCGCTCTCTCGCCCGCTACAGGAGGGGAGTATTTTGGCATCCTGCTGCCTCGAACGGGCGATTCAGCATGAGAGTTTACTGAAAAACTCTGCACCGGTAAAGACGCAGAAGCTTTCGCGATCTCAGCCAGGGCTTATGAAGAAGATTAAATCTGGCAAACCTCTGCTGCCAGGTCGCACATTCTTTGAGCAGCGGGCTAAAGCCCTTGCTCAGTACATTGAAGCCCAGGAGGGGCTTTCACGATCTCAGCAAAGGCTTTAGCCCGCTGCGCTTCTATAGGGGACAGCAGGCGGGATTCGCATAGAGCGACCATTGCCAGTGCGACCATATTGGGCGCATTCTTCTGGTCTGCTGTATCAGACCTGGTATAACTCCTGATTAATCATTGCAAACGCCGCCACCCGTCATCATACGCGCAATTCGGGGATCTTCAAGTCACATCCCGGCAGGCGTCAGACCAAGGCTTTGTGCCGCCCGCTCGTAAGCCCGGAAGGTCTCTTCGTCGAACAGAACGAAGCGCACCAGTGCGATGTCGGGATGGCTGTGCAACACATCGCGGCACGTCGCCAGGGCAATCGGCGCTGCTTCATCGAGCGGGTAGCCGTAGATCCCGGTGCTGATCGACGGAAAGGCGACGCTTCGCAGCCCATGGCGCGCTGCCAGCAGCAGCGACGAGCGATAGGCGGACGCAAGGAGTTCGGCGTCGCGCGGGCTGCCGCTGTATCGCGGACCGACGGCATGAATGACGTGGCGCGCTTTAAGGCGATACCCGGCAGTGATGCGCGCCTCGCCCGTCGGGCAGCCGCCAATGCGCGCACACTCCTCTGCGAGTTCCGGTCCGGCAGCGCGATGAATCGCGCCGGAAACGCCGCCCCCCGGCGCCAGCGTCTCGTTGGCGGCGTTGACAATCGCATCGACATCCTGCTCCACAATGTTGCCGCGGATCAGTTCCAGCGTTGAACTGCCAATGGTAAAGCGCATGTCGTTCCTCCTCTTGAGTCCGAGTCTGAGAGGGGGACGCAGATTTGCGCGGATGTGACGGATGTACGCGGGTCAGTCTGTGGTAGAAGGCGACCAGAACCGTGCGAATCCGTCTCAATCCGCGTGGATCCTTGTCCTTATGCGCCAACAGACGACGAGCGCTCCAAACAGCCAGAGCATCCAGACGCACTGTTGGTGCTGCGCCTCTCGCCTCCTTCAGGCTTGTCGCCGCATCGAACGTGTGCTATAGTGATCGCAGTGCGGGCGTAGCTCAGTGGATAGAGCAGCGGTCTTCTAAACCGTTGGTCGGGCGTTCGAATCGCCCCGCCCGCGCCAGTTCTTGTCACCGCTCCCGGTAACACAGCAGCGCTCCTCGTATTCTGCCACTGCCCGGAACCCCTGCGTCTAGAAGAGATTGTCGCAATCGCCGGGTTCGTAGACGTGCAACGCCGGATTCTGGCGCAGATAGGTTTCAATGGTGCGTTTGTCGTGGAGGATGATCGCGGCCATCGACTCAACCTTTATATGAGCGCATATAAGGATAAGGTTTGCGTATATGAATCCGTGGCATCCTGTATTCTCGTCCACATGCGATGGTTGCTTTCTTCTACGTAGTGTACAACGCCCGGCGTTCAATGTGCAACTCTCTCGCCATGCGCGGGTGCTGGCTGAATGGTCAGAAACGACGCTCCGGTTGCCAGCGAATTAAAATCGCCCCTGATGGACCTGCGGCCGACCGTCCGCCTACGCGGACGGTAATGGCGGCGTCCGCGCGCGGTGAGCGCGCCGAACCGCGCGCGGTGAGCGCGCCGAACCGCGCAGGTGGACGCCCGGCGGAACGCC
>JAUQOW010000182.1 GCA_030550675.1 Chloroflexota bacterium | reverse complement strand
GGCAACATCGTGACAGCCGGTTCGTCGACGGTCTTCCCGCTGACGCAGCGGATGGCGGAGCGCTTCAAGGACGAGGGGTACGCCGGGAGCATCACGATTGACTCGATCGGCTCCGGCGCTGGCTTCGAGCGCTTCTGCAAGGCGGGCGAAACCGACATCGCCAACGCCAGCCGTCCAATTCGCCCGGCGGAGGTGGAGAACTGCCGCGCCATCGGGCGTGAGCCGACTGAGTTCCGCGTCGGCACCGACGCGCTGGCGGTGGTGGTCAACAAGCAGAACACCTTCGTCGAAAGCCTGACGAAGGAGCAACTGGCGAAAATCTTCTCCGGTCAGGCGAAGACCTGGCGGGACGTGGACCCGGCGTGGCCCGCCAATCCGATCAAGCTGTTCAGCCCCGGCACGGACTCGGGCACGTTTGATTTCTTCGTCGAGGTGATTATGGACCCGGCGTTTGAGAAGAAGGGGAAGGAGGCGATCCTGAACGCGCCGGGCATTCAGTTGAGCGAGAACGACAACGTGCTGGTGCAAGGGGTGGAGGGCGACCCGAATGCGATTGGCTACTTCGGCTTCGCCTACTACGCGGCGGAGAAGGATCGCCTGAAGGCGGTGAAAGTCGAAGGGGTCGAGCCGAACGAGCAAACCGCCGAGAGCGGGACGTACCCGCTGGCGCGTCCGCTGTTCATCTACTCCGACCCGAAGATTATGAAGGAGAAGCCGCAGGTGGCGGCGTTCATCAACTTCTACCTGACCTTCGTCAACGAAGAAATCCTGGACGTCGGCTACTTCCCGGCTTCGCAGCAGGCGCTCAGCGTTGCTAAGTTGAACTGGCTGGCAGCGATGAAACCGTAGTTGGCGCGGTGTGGACATGGGGCGGGAGCGTTTCCTGCCCCATACCTCAAAGCATAGATTAGGACAAAAGAATCAGGACAAAAAAGGCACAAATATACGATGTCTGGCTTGATACCTCCACATTGCTGATGCAATCAGGTCTGTTCACTCCCCACTCTCTCTCTCTTTCCACGCCGCGGTGGCGCGCTCTGACCAATCTGAAATCGTGCTATACTGCATATTAGAGACATAAATGGCTTTTCCGGCTCGTGAGAAGGAGTGCCGAGTCCCATGGAACAGAAAGCGCATGTAAGCATCGAACAGGCTGCGACTATCCCCGCTGGCGCGGTCAACCTGCGCGGCAGGCGACGGTTCGGTGAGCGTATGATAGAGATAATTGTCTTCATATGCGGTGCTATATCAATCTTTACCACCACTGCAATTGTTGTTGTGCTTTTTCAAGAAGCATGGTTGTTTTTTGGCTCGCCTGAAGTGGATCTGATAGAGTTCTTCGGCACCACGAGGTGGCAGCCGGAGACCGGGCGGTTTGGCATCTGGCCTCTGATGACCTCCACGCTCCTCACAAGCATCATCGCGCTAATGGTGGCAGTTCCCCTGGGGCTGGGCGCAGCCATCTATCTGAGCGAATATGCATCGCCGACGGCGCGCGGTTACCTCAAGCCGATCCTGGAGGTGCTGGCTGGCGTGCCGACCGTGGTCTACGGCTATTTTGCGCTGACATTCGTGACGCCAGTGATCCTTCAGGGATTGCTTGGCAGGGAAAATGTCGAGATTTACAACATGTTGTCGGCGGGCTTGACGATGGGGATCATGATCTTGCCGCTGATGGCGTCGATGAGCGAAGACGCATTGAGCGCGGTGCCGCGTTCGCTTCGCGAAGGTTCGTATGGGCTTGGCGCTACGCGGCTCGAAACGTCGGTGCGCGTGGTGGTTCCGGCGGCGCTCTCAGGCATTCTGGCAGCAGTGATTGTATCAATGTCGCGCGCTGTTGGCGAAACCATGATCGTGGCGCTGGCGGCAGGCGCTGGACCCCGTTTCACCTTCAATCCATTGCAAGCGGCTGAAACAATGACTGGCCATATCGCGCGTATTAGCGGCGGCGACATCAGTTATGCCAGCATTCAGTACACCAGCATTTTCGCCATTGCGCTGGTGCTCTTCTTCATGACGCTGCTGCTCAACCTGTTGAGCGGTTGGGTAGTGCGCCGCTTCCGGGAGGTCTACGAATGAGCACGATTATCGATCCGCGTGAACGTCCTATCGGCTATTTGCCAGAGGGCGCCGATATCAATCGCAATATTGCGATGCGGCGCCTGCGCGGTAAAATCTGGCAGGCGCTCTTCTTCTCATCGCTGGTTATTGGTCTGCTGGCGCTTGGCACGTTGCTTTATACCATTATTGACGACTCGTTCGGATATATTGCCGTGCAAACCAGGAGAGATCCGGAAGAATTGGCGGATCGCCCGCTCGAAGAGTTGTCGAAGGAAGAACTGATCGAAATCCTGCGCGCCAACATCTCTGCTGGTCTGTTCCGCCGGTTCGACCGCGATGAGCCGTTCAGCGAACGCTCAAAGGAGAGTGTGCTGCAACTGATCGAGGAGCGCGTGATCGGGCGGGAAGTCGTCGCTGCCTTCAAGCTGACCGAGTCGCTCCTCGAACGCGAACGGATTGAGGCGACGGTGAGAGAGCGTTTTCCACGTGCAGAGCTGGAGTTTCATTCGTGGATCAATCGTGAGTTTCTCACTCGACCGATGAGCAGTGTTCCCATCCTGGCGGGTGTGGGGAATGCGATTCTTGGCTCGCTCTGGGTCATCGCCATCACCATGCTTCTGGCTATCCCAATCGGTGTTTTGGGCGGCGTATATCTGGAGGAATATGCCAGCGACACGTGGTATTACCGTCTGATTGAAACGAACATCAACAATCTGGCTGGCGTTCCGTCGATTATCTATGGTCTGTTGGGCCTGGCAGTCTTTGTGCGCGCGCTTGAACCGATCACCAGCGGCGCTGCGTTTGGCGTCACCGACTCGAACGGTCGCACGATCCTTTCCGCCGGGCTGACAATGGCGTTGCTGGTGCTGCCGCTTATGATCATCAATGCGCGTGAGGCTATCCGCGCCGTGCCGCAGTCGATCCGCCAAGCGTCGTATGGGCTGGGCGCGACCAAATGGCAGACCGTCTGGCATCACGTTCTCCCGAATGCGCTGCCTGGCATTCTGACCGGCACAATCCTGAGCATGTCGCGTGCAATGGGCGAAACAGCGCCGCTGATCGTGGTTGGCGCGTCAACGTTCATTGTGTTCTATCCAGATAGCGTCTTTGATAAGTTTACTGTTATTCCGATCCAGATTTACAACTGGACTTCGCAGCCTGGCGCGCAGTTCCGCAGCATCGCCGCTGCTGCAATTATCGTCCTGCTCGTGACGTTGCTGCTGCTCAACGCCACTGCGATCTTGCTGCGTAATCGATTCAAGAGGAGTTACTGATGACCGTTGCAGAGATCTCTTCTGTCACTACCGCGCAGACGAACGGCAGGTATGCCGTCGAACTGCAAAATACGCATATCTATTACGGCTCGTTTCGCGCAGTCAAGGACGTCAGTCTCCAGATTGAACGGCAGAGAATCACTGCGTTTATCGGTCCGTCCGGGTGCGGGAAGAGCACTGTGCTGCGCGCCATTAACCGCATGAATGACCTGATCCCCGGTTCGCGCCTGGAAGGTCGGATTCTGTTCCACGGCAAGAATATCTACGATCCTGACGTTGACCCGGTGGAAGTGCGACGGCGTATTGGAATGGTGTTCCAGAAACCGAACCCCTTTCCCAAAAGCATCTACGACAATATCATGTTCGGTCCACGCATCAATGGCTGGCGCGGCACGAAAGCGCAGGCGGATGAACTGGTGGAACGTGCGTTGCGCGGCGCTGCGATCTGGGATGAAGTCAAGGACAAGTTGCACCAACCCGGCACGGCGCTCTCCGGCGGTCAGCAGCAGCGTCTGTGCATCGCACGCGCCCTCGCAGTGCAGCCCGAAGTCATTCTGATGGACGAGCCATGCTCAGCGCTTGACCCGATCTCAACCCTGAAGATTGAAGAGTTGATGCTCGAACTGCGGCGCAACTACACCATTATCATTGTGACCCACAAT
This sequence comes from Chloroflexota bacterium, assembly GCA_030550675.1. Classification (GTDB taxonomy): domain Bacteria; phylum Chloroflexota; class Chloroflexia; order Chloroflexales; family Roseiflexaceae; genus Roseiflexus. The sequence continues at coordinate 5,705 of JAUQOW010000182.1, read as the reverse complement.
ATGCAGCAGGCGAGCCGTGTGTCGGACTATACCGCCTTCTTCCTGATGGACGCCGACCGCGCCGGTCAGCTTGTCGAATATGGTCCGACCGAGCAGATCTTTACCTCGCCGAACGACAAACGCACCGAAGATTATATCAGCGGGCGTTTCGGGTAAGCCATGGGTGCACACCACAATATGGCGCACGACTACGAATATCTGCGCCACACTCTCGATGCAATGGCGCATCGGGTCCAGAACGCCCTGCACGAGAGTCTTCAGGCGCTGCGGCGTTCCGACGCCATTGGCGCCAGTCGGATCATCCGCGACGATCCCGACATCAATGCTTTGCAGCGGGACGTTGAGGATCTCGTTGCCCGTTTTATCACGCAGTGGCAACCAATGCTCCGCGATCTGCGCCGCGTCCTGGCGATGCTCGCCGTTGCCGGCGAACTCGAACGCATCGGCGATTATGCCAAACAGATGGCGGGGCAGGTGCGCCGCGCGCGCGACGCGAACCTTCCGCTGCTGATGACGTCGGAGTTGCTGGAGTTGGGCGCGTTAACTGAACATATCTTCTCCGCCAGTATTGCAGCGTTTCTTGCTGAGGATGTAGTCGCAGCGAGGTCCGTCGCTGCGCTTGACGATCAGATTGATGCGCGTCGACACGCCATCATCGCGGCTCTTCGTCAGGCGACGCTGAATGACGGTTCCCTCTTTGATGCCGCTATCGCCTCTATTGAAATCACCCGTGCGCTCGAACGAGTCGCCGACCGTGCAACGAATATCGCCGAGCGCACGATCTACCTCGCCACCGCAGCCCACGAATCACTCAACGAATAATCTCTGCGATCACACTCATGCCAGGCGCCTGGCGTTACTGAGCCTGTCTAAGCCCGCGCCGGGCGCGAGAAGGCAAAGCATGGCGAGCCTGCTGATCGCTACGCTGAGTCAGGGCATTTCAAGTGCAGAGGTCTGTCCCGGATGGTCAGGCGTCAGCGGCGTTAGCGACAGCACCTGCACGGTAAAGCGGCGTCGCGCCGGTTGACACGCAGGCAGTTGTCGTTCCTCCCACAGATGTTCCCAGAAATCACGTGATGCAGGATGGAATCGCACCTCGGAGCGCGCCAGAATAGTGGCAGGAAACCCATACTCCGCGTCATATTCGATGCGGCGCAGCGTAAAGACGCGGTGACACGGGCAATCGTGCGGCGATGGCGTGCAGCGCGATGCGGGAATATTCTCGATGTCGCTGGCGAGCGCAAACAGTTCATCCACCGTTAGTGGATCGACCCATAGCGCATTGCAGGTATTCTCGATGACGCGACGCACCCATGCGCCGCGGACTTCGAGGCGCTGCACGCACACGTTCCCCAACGCCTCAATCCGCACGGCAATGTAGTATGATTCGAGCGACCGGGCGTTCCAGCGTGCGCGCGCCTCTGTCCAACGGGCGCCGCGCGGCGGATCGACCGCTGCCAGTCCCATCAGTTGCAGACTGAGCACGCACGCCAGTACGCCGCACAGCAGGGCGCCTATTCTGGTCAAACGGGCGGCATATCTCATAAGATCGCGCTACCGTGCGATTTCACGCGCAATAACCAGGCGCTGGATTTCGCTCGTGCCCTCGTAAATCTCGGTAATCTTGGCGTCGCGGAAGTAGCGCTCGACCGGATACTCCTTTGAGTAGCCGTTGGAGCCAAAAATCTGCACCGCTTTAGTTGCCGTCCACATCGCGGTTTCAGAGGCGTACAACTTCGCCATCGACGCAGCGCAAATAAAATCGAGATGCTGATCTTTGCGCCAGGCGGCTTCATACGTCAGCAGGCGCGCCGCCTTAATGCGCGTCGCCATATCCGCCAGGGTAAACCCGATTGCCTGGTTTTCAATAATCGGCTTGCCGAACTGTTCGCGGATTTTTGCGTATTCAAGCGCAGCTTCATACGCGCCCTGCGCAATGCCGACTGCCTGCGCCGCAATCCCGATCCGCCCGGCGTTCAAAATCGTCATAGCGATCTTGAACCCTTGCCCCTCTTCGCCCAGCCGTCGCCACGCCGGGAGGCGGTAATTGTCATACGCCATCTGACAGGAGTGAGCGCTGCGAATGCCCAGTTTGTGCTCAACTTTGACGATGCTGCATCCTGGCTCGCGCGGATCGACCAGGAACGCCGTGATCCCGCGATGACCCTTGCTGGGGTCGGTCATCGCCATCAGAATGATTGTGTCAGCATAATCGCCGTTGGTCACCCAGTTCTTGATCCCGTTAATCACATAATAGTCGCCATCGCGCACCGCCGTCGTCTTCTGCGCGGCGGCGTCCGAACCGGCGCCCGGCTCAGAGAGCGAGAATGCACCCAGCATACGCCCTGAGGCGAGCGGCGTCAGCAGTTCGCGCTTCTGCTCTTCGGTGCCAAATGTTTCGATGCCGTAACACACGAGCGAATTATTGACCGATGCAATCACGCCGAGCGAGGCGTCCACCCGCGATAGTTCTTCGATCACAATCGCGTACGAGACATAATCAAGACCGGCGCCGCCATACTGCTCGCTCACCGCCACGCCCATCAAGCCAAGCTGTCCCATCTTCTTGACCAATTCTACCGGAAACTCCATCGCCTCGTCGCGCGCCGCCGCTGTCGGGCGCACCTCCTGCTCGGCGAAAGCGCGCACTGTCTGGCGCAACATCTCGTGCTGCTCACTGAGCGCAAAATCCATGCCCGTGCCTCCTTTGTGTGACGTACCGTTGTATCTTCATCATACCACATTGCCCGCCGCTCTTTGGATTTATGCAAAATGCACAAACAAAATGGCAGTTTTCTTGTTGAAAATGTCTATATTGCATGCTATACTGACATCGACGGAACCGCAGTGGTGCGGAAACCCTTCAGGAGCGGCGACGCAGGTGACGCCCTCCCAGTCATCGAGCAGAGCAAACGAGGAGGATGCCATGCAGTACAAGAACTACGAAGAGCAGACAGTCAAGGAAGTTGCCGAGCGTGTGCCCGAGGCGCGCCGCGTGCTGCGCTCGTATCGTATCAGCGCATGGAACACGATGCCATTGGATATTGCTGCGGCTGAGGCGTCCGTCACGCCGGACGAGCTGCTGGCGGTCGTTGAATACAAGGCGCGCCGGCGCGCGCGGCAGGCGCCAGCGATCCGCGAGTACGCCCTTGAAGAGGAACTGGTCGCCTGAGGATCTCGCAAGGTTTCAAAGAACGCCGCACCGACAACCGGTGCGGCGTTTGTTGTTGGGCGTGCAACAATTGCGCTTGGCGTTCAACCTTATCCGAATCGCCCCGTCACGTAGTCTTCGGTGCGTTTGTCTTTCGGGTTGGTAAAGAGTTCATCGGTCGGGCTGAACTCAATCAACTCGCCTGCGCGCGTCTCGCGATCCATCAGCATAAATGCGGTCATATCCGAAACGCGCATCGCCTGCTGCATATTGTGCGTCACGATGACGATCGTGAAGTTCTCTCGCAACTCGTGAATAAGATCCTCGATCTTCATCGTTGCAATTGGGTCGAGCGCCGAACACGGCTCGTCCATCAGAACCACTTCTGGATCAACCGCAATCGCGCGTGTAATGCAGAGGCGCTGCTGCTGCCCGCCGGAGAGCGCCGTACCGGACGCCTATGCAGGCGATCCTTCACCTCGTCCCACAGAGCGGCGCGCCTGAGCGCCAGTTCGACTGTCTCATCGAGCACGCGCCGGTTGTTGACGCCCTGCACGCGCAAACCGTAGGCGACATTTTCGTAGATCGATTTGACAAACGGATTGGGACGCTGAAACACCATGCCGACGCGACGGCGCAGCTTGACCGGATCGATGTCGCCATAGATATTGGCGCCGCCGAGCAACAATTGTCCCTCGCCGCGAGCGCCCGGAGTGCGGTCGTGCATACGGTTGATCGCCCGCAGAAATGTCGATTTTCCACACCCCGACGGACCGATGATTGCAGTCACACGGTTTTGCGGGATGCGAATATTGATATTCCTCAGCGCCTGGAACGCTCCGTAGTAGAAGTTGAAGTTAATCGCCTCAATCTTCGTCTCAGTCGCCGTATGCGCGACTCGCTCTTTTGCCTGAGCAACTGTTTCAGCGAATCCGCTTAACCGCGATGATCCCTGGGTTGCTTCTTCCATGCGCTCCTCTATATGTCGGCTTGATTATCCCACTCGCCCGCTGATGTAATCCTCAGAGCATGATCGGAAACTATTTTCTCGGATAGAGACGATTGAGTACCATTGTCGCCGAACCGAGAGAGATAAACGCCTCACTCGATTCCGGGTCGCGATGATACTCACGACTCGCCGGTCTCTTGCGTCCTGCCCAGGCAATCGAGCGTTCCACCACGTTTCGGCAGGCTCAACGCTCCGCCCTTCGGCAGGCTCAGGGCGCCGCCCAGCGCTTCGGAATGACCGCACATCCTTTTTGTTCCGGCGGCTTTTCAATGACCGTGAACGGTATGGATGGATGCTCCGCGAGGCGCCGTTCAAGCCCGGCTTTGTCCCCTTGATCGACCCTCATTTCCTTCATCCGCGGAAAACGGTGATGGCGTTTGACCGCCAGCCATTCAGCCCCTTCCGTGTCCGAAATGTCAGCAGCGTGGACGAGCACGCGCAACAAAAAACCATTCGTATCAACCCAGCATTGACGCTTGCGCCCATTGACCTTTTTTTCCCATCGTCGCCGCGCTCGCCGCCCGCTTCCGTCGTTTTCACCGATTGCGAGTCCAAAACGCTGATGGACGGCGCTTCGTCTCGCCCCAGCGCTTTCCGCGCGTGTTTGCGCAGCGCATCATTGATCCGAACGAAGGTTCCGTCACATCGCCATGGGTCAAAAGAGCATCGTCCTGCGCTGATGGGCGGAACATCCTTCGGCAGCATGCGCCAGTGACACTCGGTACGATGTTTGGGGATGAGCGCATTCACGATCGCGCGCCGATCAATCGCGGCGCCCTGAGCCTGTCGAAGGGCGGTCGGGCGACCGCCCTTTGGCGAGGACGTGGTGACGATTGGCGCAATCGCCGCCCACTGGTCGTCGGTCACGTCCGTCGGCTCGTTGGTTGGATACGAGCGGCGCGCGCGCTTCGGCATGCGGTCCTTCTCCTTGTCAGAATGCCATGGTCGCCGCTATCATACCACAAACCCAGGTTTCCGATCACGCTCTAAGGTTTGGTTACAGAGGCCGGATTAATCAAGCGTCGTCAACAAAGCAGCAGAGCCGTCGCATTGCGACGGCTCTGCTGCTTGAACCTTCTGCGGTCAGCGAGGGGAGTGGCGAATACGGGAGGCAGGCCATGATGTGTCAGGAACCGCCGTATCGCTGCAGGCTAAAGCCCTCGCTGAGAACATCAAATCCCCGCCGAGGCTGGTTCGAGCGCCTGGCGCCGTTCCAGACCCCCAGGCAAAAGTGCGACGTATAAGGCCACGCCATCTTCGCATGCAGCCAATGGCGCTTGATCCCGTGGCAGCCCCGCAGGGGCTTTCAGGTCCTGAGCGAGGGCTTTAGCCCGCTCAGAGCACATGCAATCTGGCGGCGCAGGTCTAACGGATTATTTCTGAGTTCTCGCGAGCCTGCTGAGCCAAGATGCCGTCTGACGATTCATCGCCTGGACCCGCGAATACGCGAACAGGTCAAGCAGGGGCGCAGCGAGTGCACGAATGCAACGGCAAACCCGCGAACGGTCACAAGTAACAAAAGCGCCGCCTGCTGCGCTTGCCCCT
>JAUQOW010000181.1 GCA_030550675.1 Chloroflexota bacterium | reverse complement strand
CGAGACCCGTGCCGGTTGCGGCGCCTTCGACAAAGATACGGCGACCGGGCTGGATCTTGAGCGTGGTAAACAGCGCCCGGTAGACTGTGCCCAGGTTCAGCATGTACGATCCGGCTGCTTCAAGCGTCAGGTCAGGCAGCACCGGGAAGCACTGCGGCGCCTGCGCGACCATAAACTGCTGGTGCGAGGCGTCGGGCGTGTTGTACCCCTGAATGACGAAATCCGCCGCCATCGGGTCGAGACCGACCAGCGGCGAGAGGAGGTCGTTCTGCCCGGAGTAGATCGCCACCAGATCGCCGACCTTCAGCCGCCCCTCGCGCTTGACCTCTTCGCCGACCGAGACGATCAGCGCCACGCCGCCGGAGCCGGTCACGTGCCAGTCGCGGTCATGCTCGTCGAACTGGCTGACCGGCACGCCAGTGATCGCCCAGATGTCGTTGAAGTTGACTTCTGATGCCAGGATATAGAGCAGAACCTCGTTGGGACCGGGTTTCTCGACCGGGATGATAATCTGCTTCTCCGCCACAATGGGGTCGCCGTGGGCTGGCGCGCCGGTGACCTCATCGCGCACGACCGCCATTGCGTACTGTGCCACAGGGATCGGCGTCACGCCGGGGAAGAACGGAGAACCAATCGGCAGGAGCATCCCGGCGTCGATCATACGCTTCTCCTCTTCGGGGGTCAGATGGATGCGACGGCGCGTCGGCAACGGCGCGCTGCGCTTGTCCAGGAAGTCCTGAATGCCAGCCTTGCCTTCATCGGGGGCGACGACCGCTTCGGCGAACAGGCGCGCTTCGCGCTCCAGACCAGCCAGCATGCCCTTGGTGAAGCCGGTGCGCAGCGCATCGATAATCCGCTCAATTGCCTTTGAGCGCCCTGCCCACTGCGCCTGATTGGTGAGGCGCGTAATCAGCGGGTCCTTGAGCGCCTTTTCGAGCAGTTCCGCCATTGCGGGATCAGGCGCCTCCCACTGCGCCGTCAACTGGCGGCGCAACGTATAGGCTTCGAACAGCGAGGGCCACAGACCTTCCCCAGCCGTTGATGGATCGTGGAACGGCGAGAAGAAGGTCGTTGGATCATCCGACGTGTTGGGAATGACGCGGAGTTCGGTCGGTTTGCCTTCGGCTGGTTTGCCGTTCCTCGCACTCAGGATCATCTCACGCGCCATCTGCGTGGCCAGGGTGAGCGCCTCCTCGTGACCATGCGCCACCTTATCGACCAGTCCGATCTCATAGGCGCGCTCGGCATTCAGCGTGCGCCCGCCCATGATGATCATCAGCGCCTTGATCAGACCAGCCTCACCGCGGCGGCTGTAGAGCAGGCGCGGCAGGCGCTGCGTGCCGCCGTACCCCGGCAGCAACCGCAGATTGATCTCCGGCTGACCGAACTCGGCGTGCAGGTCGGCAATGCGGTAGTGGCAGGCAAGCGCGAACTCCATGCCCCCGCCGAGCGCCACGCCGTTGATTGCCGCAATGCACGGCTTGTTCATCGTCTCAATCTTGCGGAACGCCAGGTGCGCGTTGTTTGGCAGCGCCATTGCATCTTCGACCGTGTGCATCTCTTCAAGCATCTGCTTGATGTCGGCGCCTGCCACAAAACTCTTCGTACCGCTGCCGGTGAAGATGACTGCGGCCACATCCTCGCGCCGCGCCAGGTGATCAACGATCGTGTTCAGCTCATCGAGAGCGCGCTCGTTGAGCGCATTGACCGGCGGATTGGTGACGGTCACAATCGCAATGCGCTGCGTCAGCGCCTTCTGGTCTGCCGCGACGTGACCATCGCCAGAAGGAATCCATCGTTCCTGAACGGCGTGATACTCGATGCGGAAGTAGCGATAGCGCTCAAAAATGCGCTGCTCTTCCGCCATGCGCTGCTTGCGCTTCCACGCCTCAATCTTCTCCGCGATCTCCTTCAGCGACTCGGGATTGCGCAGGGTAGTGGTGTCGCCCAGCGGCTCATCGAGCATCAGATTGCGCAGGAAGCGCCGCATATACTTGCCGGAGCGCGTCTCCGGGAAGGCGCTGACCTCAATGTAGTCCTCCGGCACGCTCACAGCGCCCTTCTCGTTGCGCACAAGTTCGTTGAGGCGGCGGCGGTCTTCGGCGGTCAACTTGCGCCCTGGCGCGGTCAGAATGAACGCCACCGGCGTCAATCCCTTCTCGCGGTGCGGCGCGCCAACCACGATACAGTTGCCAACTGGCGAGTCTGGCGTGATGATCTTATCGCGCAGAATGGCGCCCTCGATTTCCTCGGTGCCCATGCGGTGACCCGACACGTTGATCACATCGTCGGAGCGACCATGGAGCGTGAAGGAGCCGTCGGGGTACTTCATTGCGAAGTCGCCCTGGATATAGCCCCATTCGCCATTGGGACCGCGCCGCCAGTAGGTCTTGATAAATCGCTCGGCGTCGCCGCGCCAGCGGGGAGCGGCAGCGCCATTTCCGCTCTGCATGGCGGCGACCCACGCCTCAAACCCCTTGACGTCACCCCAGATCGTGCGCGTCAGGTACGGGTAGGGCGCAGTGATGACGATCTCACCCTTCTCTTCATAGTCGGCGACGCGATACCGCGGAGTCTCAGCGCCGGTTCCGTCGCGATCTCCGCTCTCAAGCACCCAGACATCGCCCACGACCCAGGGCAGCGGGTAGGTATGCGCGTCGGGGCGCAGCGGGAAGTCTTCATTGCCGTAAAAGTGGGTCCAGACGATGCCGCCGTGCTCGGTCGCCCAGTACGAGTTGATATACTGCGGCGACATCAGTTCCATGCCGAACTGCTGCACGGCAGGGCTGACCGGCTCGGCGCAGAAGGTGCAGACGCGCAGCGACGACATATCGTACTGGCGCGCATCCGCCGTATTCTGCGGGTCAGCCATGACCGTCTTGAGGAAGGTGACGCCCGCCTTGAAAATGCGCACTTTATATCGTTCGATAATGCTTGCGAAGCGTCCGGCGGAGGGGAAGACCGGCGAGCCTTCGGTAATGATGCCGGTGCAGCGCGTCGTCAGCGTGGCGCAGATCATGTAGCTCTGCCCCGTGATCCAGCCGGGGTCGGCGACGACATAGATCGTATCGCCCGGTTCGGCGTCGAAGCTGACCTTCATCGTATGCGCGACGCCAGCGACATACCCGCCGTGGACGTGGACGACACCCTTGGGCTTGCCGGTGCTGCCCGAGGTGTAAATGATGAACAGCGGATACTCCGCATCAACCGGCTCAGCGCGACTGGTGGCGTACAGCGCCTTCACAAATTGATCGGTCGGCAGGTTGAGGAGTTCCGCTTCGCTGTGAACCTCAATGCCGACAGCGCGCGCATTCGCCAGAATCGTCTCCAGCGCTTTGGCGGTCAACTCATGGCTCCAGCGGTCGCGTTCCGGTCGCCACAGAATATCCTGTCCCGTATGGCGCACCACAATGACGGCATCAACGCGCGGCGGGGTGTTGACCAGCGCCTGGGCGACAGCGGTGCGGGCGCGCGACTGCACCAGCGCATCAACGCCGGTCAGGCTTTCGATAGCGCGCCCGACAGCGCGCATCGCGTCGCTGCGCTCAATCGTAATATCCTCTTTGAGCGCGTCGCGCACCTGCGCCAGAATGGTTTCGATCTGATCCGGCGCCAGCAGCGGCGCGCCGGGCACAGGCGAACCCTCGCCGCCGCTGAGCGCCGCTCTGATAATGTCCAGCGCAGTTTCAACCGGCACGAACTTATCAAGCGCCTGATCGGTGTACTGCTCTTTGTAAGGAACAACCTGCGCATTGCGATAGGCGCCGTCGCTGGTGATCACCAGCCGCGCGCCAGCATTGTGAATACGATCGCTGAGGGTCTTGTCGGAGAAGCCGCCGAACACCGGCGTATAAATGATGCCCAGGCGCTTGGCGGCTTCAGTGTAGTAGATCTGCTCCATGATGTTGGGCATATTCAGGGCGATGCGGTCGCCCATCTTCAGCCCCAGGTCGCGGAGCACCTGCGCCGCCTTGACGACTTCGAGCATCAGTTGCTTGCGCGTCACCGCAAAACTGACGACGGGACCGCCGCGCCCGTTATTGAGCGACGAGTCCCAGCGGTCGCCCTCGAAGTAGAACGCCACCTCGTCGCCATAGCCGGTCAACACGTGGCGATCCACTTCATTGAAACAGGCGTTGGTCAGCCCGCCCTCGAACCAGCGATAGAAGGGCGGATCATCGCCGTTGAAGGCGCGCTCCCATGGCTCGTGATCCGGTCCATAGGGCACATCAACCGGCGCGCCGTCGCTGTGGCGCAGTCCTTTCCAGCACCCATCCTCTTCATCCCATGTAATCCAGGCGCCAAGGTTACGGTCGTACCAGTGAATGGCGCTACGAGCGATCGCGCCATGGAACGCGCCCGGGTCGGTGAGCGCAGCCTGACGCTGCGCCTCCCAGTCGGCGCGGGTGCGCACCGGATTGGTGCGCGGCGGACGAAGAGCAGATTCGATGGTGGTCATAGGTCCTTTTCTCCTGACAAGATCCCTGTCTCTACACTGTAATCGCATTTCCGCGATAGATGCGCGCCCGGTAGCGGCTCTCAAGCGGCGTCGGCAGCGGCGCGCTGGTCAACAGCACGGCATTCACAAAGCGCTGTAATTCCTCTTCCTCCTCGGCTGGCGTGCGCGGTTCTTCAGTGCGCGCGCGCCGCGTCAGGTCTACCTGATTGACCGGCACATGCGGCATGGTCCGTTCACTCTCGGCGCCAGCGGTCGCGGTCAGCGCGTGGAGCGTCGTCTTGACAAAGTTCGCCAGCGCAAACTCCTCAGCCGTCGAGCGCGCCGAGGTCGGCGGCGTCACCAGCGTGACATTCGCGCCCTCGATCACGCCAGCCTTGCGCGTCACGCGGAAGTGGTGGGTAATTTGCTGTTCAACCAGTTCCTCAAACTCAGCCGTCGTCAGCACATTGCTCCAGTCGCCGTTCTGACCGCTCAGCGCGCGAGCGGGCAGTGGGCGGAACGGCGTTGAAATGACCGGACCGGGGCGACCATACTCCGCCATCGCCCGATCAATGCCGCCCTCAATATCCCCGTATGTCGGGATGACCACAAAGCGCCCGGCGGACTCGTGTTCAGCCAGCTCGGCTGCCAGTTCAGTCGCCGCCTGAGCGGTTTCCGTCAGCAACACAACGCGCGCGGCCTGAATTTCATCGAGGAAGGTGCGCGCCAGCAGCAGCAGGTGCTGGCGCAGATGCTCGCCAATCAGGTACACCACGCACCCCTTCATGCGCTCCAGGCGCTGCTGCCCCGGCTTGCCGAACAGTTCGCCCTCGGTGACGGTGCGCTCGAAGCGCAACCCGCCCGACGGGTGGAACGTCTCGCCGGTCACATTCCGGTCCGCCAGGTAGAAGACCGTTGCCAGCGCAACATCGAACTCGGTCGGCATCCGTTGCAGATGGAGCATGCTCAGAATGCCATCGCGCACCTTGATCGCCTCGCGCTCAATCTGCGCTTCGGTGAAGAATGGATCAGGCGGCTCAACCGTCAGCGGACGCCGGTCGTGAGAGGCGATATATCCGCCGTTCTCCAGGCGATTGAGCAGTTTGCGCGCAATTGTGGCATTCATCAGATATGTCCGGGCGCTCCCCTCGGCGTCGCTCGTCTCGCGCAACACTTTCGCCAGGCGGCGCAACGGCGCTGGCATCGCCGGGTTCTCAGCGATTGCCTGCAAGTCGTTGGCGAACAGGTCGGGCAGCACATCGGCGATGTTGATGCCCTCATGGCGCGCTGCCAGCAACGCAGCGAAGACCTCGTTGAGGCGTTTGTTTTCCAGAATCAGGCGAGCGCGACGCATAAACAGACCTGGACGATTGCTGGCGCCCTTCAGTCGTTCACCTTCCACCGGACCAGGAGCGATGGCATTGATCTGAATCTCGGGACCCAGGAAGCGCGCCAGGCTTTCGACCATTGCGCGCTGACCCGCCTTGCTCACCGCGTAATCTGATCGGTTGGGGTAGGGAATCGCAACATACTTTTCGCCGCCGAAATAGGAGGAGACGTTCAGCACATACGCGCCGCCAGCCGCCTTCATCTGCGGCGCGAGGCGACGCAGCAGCGCATAGTTGCTGATGAGATTGGCGCGCAACGTATGGCGCCAGGCGTCCACCGGCATATCAATCACCATCTCCTCGGCGCCGGCAATGCCCGCATTGTTGATCAGGTAATCCACCCTGCCAAACACGCGCAGCGTATGGTTGACCAGTCGTTCGAGTCCTTCGATGTCGGAGACATCGCTGCCAGGGAAGATCGCCACGCGCGACTCGGCATCGGGGTAACTGGCGTCGCGCACTTCACGCACAATTGACGCGCGCATCTGCTCAAGTTGTTCAGCATTGCGCGCCGCCAGCATCACGTGCGCGCCAGAGAGCGCCAGCAGGCGCCCGATCTGCCCGCCGATGCCTGCGCTGCCGCCAGTGATCAACGCCACCTTCCCCATGTGAAGCCCGAACAGACTCTCCGCCCAACCGAACCCCGGATTGTGGACGCCAATCGTGCCCACGATCTCTTCGGGCAGGTAGAGATTGATCTCTGCAATACGCCGGTCGCTGCCCAACAATTTTGCCACCCATGCGCAGGTAAAGTCAAGGTTGGCGGCTTCATTATTCACATAGCGGATCACCTGATTCGCCCACACCGCCGCTCCTGGTTGACCATCCTGCTGATGCGCCGGATTCACGGAGTCGTACTCGCTTTCGTGGCGCCAGACGCGCACCAGTTGCTCAACCGCTGCGCGCAGAATGTTGGCGTACTGATTGCCCTGCTGGTCGTCGGGATTGCTGACGAACAGCACGCGGTGCATCTGCGAACCAGAGGGATGTTCCTCCCAGAAGCGCGCCAGTTCACGCGCCAGCGCAATCGTGCCTACCAGTTCTTGTTGCAGGAAGCGTTCGATCACCTGATCATCTACATCGATCAGGCTTGCTGATGGCGCATGGCGACTCAACCCCGGCAGGATGACAGCGTGGTGAATGGCGCCCAATTCGGCACGGATCTGTTCGAGCGTATGCGCAGCGGCGCGCGAGTCGAGCGGATCGAGATGCACCAGGCGGGCTTCTGCAACCATCGTCGGGCGACCGTACATATCGGCGGCGAGCGCGTGGCGCGGTTCACGCAGCAGCGCCGACGCCTTTTCCATCGCCCGCGGATCGCGGAACCCGACGACGACCGTGGCGCGGCAGGAGCGCAGCGCATCAGCCAGCGCCACCGCGTCGTCCGCCTGATCGCCAGCGCAGATCAGAATGACCTTGCCGGTCGCATCAACGCTGCGCAAACCAGGGCGCGACACAAACGTCGTGCGGCTTTCGGTCGGCACCTCCATGCCATGCGTCACTTCAAAGGCATGACCGGTAAACGCTGCGGATTCATCAGTGGCGAGAAACAGCGCGGTGTTGGCGACATCGACAGGGGAAGGGAAGCGCTTGACCACCTCGCCGCGTTCATCGGCGCGGCTCAACCGCATGATCTTCAGGAAACTGCTGGCGGTGTCGCCTTCTGGCTGACCCTTGAGCGCGTCCATCGCCTGGAACATCGTCTGGATGCGCTCACTGTCGATTGGTCCGGGGTAAATGGTATTGACGCGAATGCCGCGCGGACCCAGTTCGCGCGCCAGTCCGTCGCTCAAGGCATTGAGCGCTGCTTTCGGCGCGACATACGCGATGCGCCCGTAGTAATCGGTGCGAGAAAAGATCGTCGAGATATTGATCACGCTGCTGCCCGGCGGCATATGCGGGGCTGCGGCGCGCGTCAGATTCCACGCAATGCCGACCAGGTTTCCGACCGCCTGCGCCAGCGTTTCGGTATCCGGTGGCTGCACTTCCGACGGTTCGAGCGGGATGTCGACCAGACGGCGACGCGGTCCGGCGCTGCCAGCGTTATTGACCAGGATATCGATCCGACCCAGGGGGACAGGAACGTCCACCCCGCCATGGACAATCTGTGCGACGCCTGCGCGCGCCTGTTTAATATCGCTGCCATCCATCCGCAGGGCGACGACGCGTTCGGGCGCAACACGCTCTTCATCAATGAGACGACGGCGATACGCCGCGAGTTTTTCGGCGTTACGCCCCGTAATAACGACAGTCGCGCCTTCTGCCAGAAACCGACGAGTAATAACTTCACCAATATTGCCAGCGCCGCCAGTGATCAGCGCCACTTTTCCTTCCAGGCGATCGTGTCGTCGCATCGTGCTCATGGACTTCTCTCCTCATTCCCGTGGCGCCCGCCACTCTGCGGTATGGCGACTGTGGCAGCGCCACAGATCTCTGGCTTCTGAATACGCGCAGCATTCCCTGAACGGCCTGCGCGTGACGCCGATCAACCAGTCGTGTGCAGGAGCCGCATCGGGGGAATCGCCGGACGCATCGCTGTTGGAGCGCACCGCAGCGATGCCCTCGGCGGGTCGATCTACCGCTCGTTGTTTCCGTTCAAGAACCGCATGCGTATCATCGCAGCGCCAGTTACAGCGCAGTCCCTACGCAAAGACAGCCTGGCGACTGTCCTCCTCATACCGCCCGATCGCGCGATAGCGCGCATAGCGACGCTCCAGCAGCGTCTCGATATCCAGCGCCAGCAGGTTGTTCAGATGGCGGCGAATGTAATCCCCTAGCGTTGCAACCATGGTTGCCATGTCGGTATGCGCGCCGCCCGGCGGTTCAGGAACGATCTCGTCAATGATTCCCAGTTCCAGCAAATCCTGAGCGGTAATCCGCATAGCGCGCGCTGCATCGGGCGCTTTTGATGCATCACGCCAGATGATCGACGCCGCCGCCTCCGGCGACGCAACCGAGTAGATGGCATGTTCCAGCATCAGGATGCGATCGCCGACGCCGATCGCCAGCGCGCCGCCGCTGCCGCCCTCGCCGATGACGCACGCAATGATCGGCGTTTTCAACCCTGCCATCGTCAGAATATTCTCGGCGATAGCGTTCGCCTGCCCGCGCTCCTCCGACTCGCGGTTCGGGTTGGCGCCTGGCGTATCAATGAAACAGATGACCGGGAAGCCGAATTTCTCGGCGTGCTGGAACAGTCGCAACGCTTTGCGATACCCCTCGGGATGCGGCATGCCAAAGTTGCGGCGGATATTTTCCCGCGCATCGCGCCCCTTCTGATGCCCCACCAGCACGACCGTCCGCCCTTCGAATGTTCCCACGCCGCCGACAATCGCCGCGTCATCGCCGTAGCGACGGTCGCCGTGCAATTCAACAAAGTCGTCACACAACCCGCGGATGTAATCGAGGGTGCGTGGCCGCTGCATATGGCGCGCAAGCTGGACTTTGTCCCAGGGAGTAAGCGTCTGTGTCATAGGGCTCTTCAACTCCGCGTTTCAGATGGAAGCCAGCGCCGGCGCGACTGACCCGGAAGCGCGCGTTCCCGTGCGACTATCGGCGGCATAAAGGCGCAGCAGTTTCGCCAGCGTGCTATGCAACTCGCCGCGTGGCACAACCATATCGACCATGCCGTGCTGGAGCATGAATTCAGCCGTCTGGAAATCTGCCGGCAGTTTCTGGCGGATGGTCTGCTCAATCACGCGGCGACCGGCAAAACCAATGTTGGCGCCCGGCTCGGCGATGATGATGTCGGCGACTGAGGCGTAGGACGCCGTCACACCGCCGTAGCACGGATCGACGAGCACGGCAATGTGCGGTTGACGCGCCGCAGCCAGGCGGGTCAGCGCCATATTGACCTTTGCCAGTTGCATCAGCGCAATGACGC
>JAUQOW010000180.1:3442-9713 GCA_030550675.1 Chloroflexota bacterium | reverse complement strand
CACATAGACCGCCTTGACCACGCCATCAACCGCAAAGGAGAGTTCGCGTTCACCGACGGCGGCGACCCGTCCCTGCAACTCCACACTGCGCTCAATCGTGCCGCGCTGGACGGTATACGTTGTCAACGGTTGACGCGTCGGCGTCGGGATGGCTGTTGGCACGGGCGTTGGCGTGGGTGGCGGCGTCCAGGTTTCGGGGGTCGGCGGCGCCGATGCAATCGACCCGCAAGCAGAGAGAATGATGCTTCCGATCAGCGTTATGCCAGCAATGATTTTCCGCATAACCGCGCTCTCCTTCCACGGATGTCCCGCCTGTTTTCCTGACAGGCGAACCTGAAGAGACTATAGCACGCGGCGGTGACGGGGCTCTAAATGAGGAGGGGGGATGATTGACGATATTGTCATTACGGGATCAGGCGTCCCGTACCGCTCCGGTCACGCCTGTTCTGCTGAACCACAGAGCTGCAGAGGTTCAGAGAGGAGCGACACATGCACCATTCACTTGCACATCTGCCACTTGTGCACCTGCTGGTTTGGACCACAGAGCCACAGAGGATGCAGAGAGGGTCACATGTGCGCTTTTTACCCGCGTACCCGAATCATGGGGCCACCGCGACGACTGTTTACGCTCTACAAAGGGCGCCTTGTGGGCGCCCTGCGCACCGCCACGATCCCAGGGGCGCCCACAAGGCGCCCCGACGCCTCACATTTCGAGACGTTGCGATGCAACGGCGGCGCCGGCGCGTTCAACGACCGCCTGCAATCCCTCTTGCCTTTCGCCTCTTACCTCTCGCCTGAATGAAATGTTGTTAACCTCACGTCATCTCCCACTTGCCGAACCGTCCGCGCCAGAAGTCGATCCACGCATGCCGCATCCCGGTGCGTCCCGACCGGTTGCGCCATTTCGGGCGAAGCACGAGACTGAGGTAGGTGCGCAGGTCTTGCAGGAAGAGCGCATTGAGCCAGGCGCGGAGCGGCGCGCCGGTTGCGCGCAGAAAGAGGAGACGGTTGCGGGTCATGTAGTATGCCAGATACTCTTTGTCGAAGCGCGCATTGAGCGGAATCTTGTGCAGGACGCGCGATTGCGGCACGTGCAGCATGCGGAACCCGGCGCGGCGGATGCGCACACACCACTCGGTTTCCTCAAAATACATGAAGAAGCGCTCATCGAGCAACCCGGCGCGCTCCAGCGCCGCGCGCTTGACCAGCAGCGCGCATCCGGTCACGACATCGACGTCGGCTGGCTCACGGTACTGTCCGGCATCGACTTCATTCGTGCGCATGACGACAACGCCGCGTTTCCAGTCGATCATCCCGCCAGCCGACCAGATCAGGTCAGGACGTTCATAGTAGGTGATCGTCGGTCCCACCGCGCCGATCTGCGGGTCCGACTCAGCGACCTCGACCAGATGCGTCAGGAAATCGGGAGCGACTTCGGTATCATTGTTGAGCAGCAGGGCGTACTCATACCCATGGCGCAGCGCATAGCGCAGCCCGACGTTGTTGCCAGCGGCAAAACCGAGGTTGGCGCCGTTCTCGATAACCATAACCTGCGGAAACTGCGCGCGCACCGCTTCCGACGTGCCGTCGCTCGAGGCGTTATCGAGCACCAGCAGGTCGAACGACGGATACTCGACGCGCTGCAACGACTCCAGGCACGCCAGCGTGTCGGCGACGCCGTTGTAGCAGAGGATGATGATCAGGACTCGAGGAGACATCTCACCATTCCTGACAAATTGATACGAGAACGCAAAGGCGCAGCGTCTTGCGATCGACATCGTCCGCCTTTGCGCCTTTGCGCCTCTGCGTCCGCCTCTCCCACGCGCAGATTGACGCGAAGACGCAGAGAGGCGACCTCTGGCGATCAATATTGTCCGCCTTTGCGCCTTCGCGCCCTGGCGTCAACCTCTCTGAAAAACTCTCTCGACCGGAGCGGTGTGTTGAGCGATGGCTTCATTGTAAATTGCAAAGATCTGAGCCATCTCTTCGTCGATGCTACGCGGTCGCTGAATGCCGGATCGCAGCCGGGGCAGCAAATCCGGCTCATCGATCAATCGCTGCAAAACGCGCGCCAGGTCGGTGGCGTCGTTGAAGCGAAAGTGCAGACCATCAACGCCGTCGCGCACCAACTCCGCCATGCCGCCAATGTCAGCAGTCACCACCGGTGTGCCTGCAGCGTGCGCTTCCAGGATCGCCATCGGCGAGTTTTCATACCACGTCGATGGAACCACTGCTACATCGAAACTGGCCAGCGTTGCCGGGACAGACGCATTCTCGATCCTGCCGTGGAAATGAATGCGCGGATCCTGCCCTGCCAGACGGCGCAGGCGGGCGACATACGCCGGGTTTGCGGTCAGTCCGCCGTAGACGTGCAATTCGATGCGCCGGGTTCGCGCCTGTAATTGCTGGAACGCTGCAATAAGCAAATGGACGCCTTTGTGCGGCGCGATCTGCCCAATAAAGCCAATTCGCAGCCCCTGGCGCTCATTGTACCGCTGGACATCGGAAAACGACGTCAGTTCAAGACCAGGACGTGAGACATGCAGGCGCTCTGGCGGCACGTAAGCGCGCATCTGATCCGCTAGAAAGCGCGAAGGAGCGATGACCGCATCCGGCAACGCCAGCGCGGGCAGCAACGCCTTGCGACGCGCTGCGATATGTTCGCGTCCCGGATCAAAGCCGGTGCGTCGCATAATCTGCCCGAACCTGCCGCCAGTCGCCTGCTCCGGCAGGCGGAAGCGACGCTGGTCGAGGCGCAGGCACCAGGCGCATTCGGCGGGATCGTCGGGAACAGCGCGGCACAGCGCGCCATCGCCGCGCAACAACGTCCAGCGCGGGCAGATGAACCAGTAATCGTGCAGGGTCAGCACCGTCGGCACACCCGCAGCGACAGCCGCGCGCAACGGCGCAACGCCCATCAGATAGCCAGCCTGAAAGTGAACCAGATCAGGGCGAGTCTGTTCGAGGCAGCGTGCAAACCATTCGCCGATCAGGGGATTATCGTATTCCCAGTGTCGCTCTCCCGCGTTCCGATTGAAATGCAACCGATGCACCGGGATTTCATCGAACGTGTCCAATGTCACGTCGAGGACGCCTGGTTGCTCGTGCTCGACCGACTCGACAGCGACGACTTCCACCGTGTGTCCGTGGCGGCGCAGCCAGCGCGCCAGGCGATAGGCATACAACTCGGCGCCAGCGGTGTAACGCGGTAGAAAATGATGCACCGGCAGGATAATGTTCATCTTGTCTCCAGACGCCTCACGAATGCCCTTCCGCTGGCGCGCGCCGCGCCGCAAGCATGCCGCGCACAAACTTCGCCTCATCCGGTCCGACGACACGCATCGCCAGCAGCAATCCGCCGTAGAGCGCGCCACCTAGCACAATTGTCGCCAGCACCGGCAGGTCGCGCGTCAGATAGACCAGCGCCGCCATTGCAACGACTGCCAGCGCAGAGCGTAGAAAGGCGCTCCACCGCATGCGACCCAGCAGATCGCGCAACAACCAGACATACTGAATAACCAGCACCGCTTCGGTGATGACAGTAATCACCGCTGCCGCCAACACGCCGTAGATCGGAATAAAGATCAGATTGGCGACGACATTGACGCTGCTGCTGACAACAATTGACCGCGCCACCAGCGCCTCGCGTCCGGCAATGACGACCACATAGCCAAGAAATTCGGAGAGAAACATCAACGGCAGCACCCAGATCAGGATGGCGAACAACGGCGCGGCGGGCGCATAATCTGCTCCGAACAACAACCCGATCAACGGCGCTGCGACGATGAAACCGCCGACGGCGATAGGCAGCGCTACCAGCATCAGGTAGCGCAACACCCGTTCATATACCAGCGGCAACGTCTCCGGCGCCGTCACTGATTGCCGCGACAGCGACGGGTATAGCGCAGTGTTGAGCACATTCGAGAGCGTCACCAGCGAGAAAATCAGGTTATAGGCAGCGTTGTAATGCCCGGTGACGGTATCGCCGCGATAGATGTTGAGCAGCACCGTATCGAAGCGGTACGAAATGCCGATCGTCAGACCAATGACGCCGAACGGAAACGCGGCGCGCAGCAGCGGCAGCCAGCGCCGCCATGTGATGCGACCGGGACGAACGCCAAGCCGCAGCACCGCGCGAACTACCAGCGCCGTCATCAGGGTGACGCCGATCATCGTGGCGATGATCAGCCCATAGTACCCAAACCCCAGCCACAGCGCCAGGCCGCCAATCGTGACGAACGCAAGTTGATTGACAACCTGCATGCCCGATACCAGGTCGAGCCGTTCATATCCTGACAACACCGCTTCGCTGCTGCCATGGACCGCATAGATCAGCACAGTCAATGAGTTAAGCGCAATCGCGCCGATCATCAGGAGCGGTCGTCCGGTCAGGATGGCGGCGCTAACTACCAGGATACCGGCGATCAGCGACAGGATCAGGCGCAGGGTCAGAACATCGGCGTACAGCGCCTGAATGCGCTCCTTGCCGTCGGGTTGATCGCGCAGGCGCGCCACCTCGCGCACGGTATACGGGCTGAGCCCCATGTCGGCAATGAACAGAAAGACGCTGCCAAAGCCGAGCACGGCGGCGTACTGCCCGAAATCAGTCGCCCCCAGGTTGCGAATAATCAGCACCGAAAAGGCGAACGACAGCAGTTTCATCGTTATGTGCGCTGCCATGCCGAAGGCGGAGTTGCGCAGGACGGTTGTGGCGAGGTGGTGCATATCAGGATATTCTTACCCTTCGATGACGATTTCAATCGCTGAAGTGCAACTGGATTTTGGGATGCGAGTGGCGCCCGACTGTCGAACTACATTCTGACCCGATGCATTCCGGGCGATGAGAACACATCGTTCCCTCAACCAGCGCCATCACGCGATCGAGCCACTGATCAAGCGAATGGTTGCTCGCCATCCACTCGCGCGCCCTGCGCCCCATCCGAACGACACGCTGCGGATCTCGCCACAACGACTCAATCGCCTCCGCCATCCCCAGATCATCACCAGGCTCGACGAGCAGGCCGGTTTCGCCGTCGATGAGATATTCGCTCAATCCAGGACGGCGAGTTGCCACCACCGGCTTCCCCATTGCCTGCGCCGCCTGCACCGAGGTGCATCCCGCGCTCCACTGCGTCGATGGCAAGATAGGGACGACGATAAACCGGCTCTCTTCGTAACACCGCCGCAGAACGCTGGGATGAACGAATGGTTGCGGCGTGATATTCGGCGGCAACGTCTCTTTCTCGTGACCGCCGCGCCGCGTCACCCACGCGCTGCCTACGCGCAAATGGCACGGAATGTGCGGCAATCGTCGCATGGCGCGGATAAGCGTCGGATAGTCGCGGTGCGACAGTCCCAGGCTCTGGATGAACGCCTCGCGACCGGTGGACGGCTGCGATGGCTTGTAAAAATCGACATCCACGGGCGTATGGAGCGCAACTACACGCCGCTCGTCAAGACCCAGCGCCGTTCGCATGCCCTCAGCCTCGGCGCGACTGATAGCCGCAATGACATCCCAGCGCCGCTGCAACTTCAATGCTCTGATCAGGCGCAACTTCTGGCGAGACATCCCATGGTGAAAGATGACCACATGGCGGATGCGTCGGTCGAGCATAAGCGCCAGCGGTATCCCTACGCGCTCGGAGAGGCTCACCACTGCGTCATAGCCGCCGCGCTTCACCATTCGTGCTACTGCCGCCGCCTGATGAACGTCAAGCCGGGCGAAATCTTCCAGTACTCGCAGCA
The DNA here is from genome assembly GCA_030550675.1 of Chloroflexota bacterium. Classification (GTDB taxonomy): domain Bacteria; phylum Chloroflexota; class Chloroflexia; order Chloroflexales; family Roseiflexaceae; genus Roseiflexus. Next base: position 3,968 of record JAUQOW010000180.1, on the reverse strand, counting down.
GACGAGGTTGACGCAGCACATTGTAGTCGTGATGCACTGTGCCGAAACGCTGCGCCAGCTCAAGATAATCAACACGCTGATGGCGACCGGCGTGCACCTCGTGGCTGAGACCTGGCGGCGTTGCATTCGTTGCGACAATCAAAACACGCATTGCTTCTTCCGTACCTGGTGCACAGGTGTTACGATTGATCTTTGACCAGACCCTTCCAGAACGAAGGGTAGATTACATATCTGTTGGCAAAATAGCAACTCCAGAAAAGCCTGTCAAGCGACCGAAACACATCCCTGTTTTTTAGATTTAATATAGAAGAGAATATCATCTGCCGAACAACGCGCCCTCGAAGCGAAACGCTTCTCTTCAGCGAATCAGATAATCTTCTCTGATAGTGTCGAGTATCGAGGATTCGCTCGCGAGTCGCTCGGTAGTCATTTCTAATATCCATATCTCTATAGTGACTTTCTCGGCCAGAGGAGCGTATTACACAAGAAACAGGCAAATTTGTTGACATTACATCGTATTTAAGGG
>JAUQOW010000180.1:0-3432 GCA_030550675.1 Chloroflexota bacterium | reverse complement strand
GACAATCTGGCAAATAAATCACGATCTTCGCATGACTTCATTACAGCAAACCCTCCGATTTCTAAAAATGTTCGGCGATGGAAAAGGCAGTAACTTACGTGAGAAGACGCATTGGCGACAAATTCAGCTAAAATATTCCCTACTACATCGCTCGAGTTGATGTCATACAACTTATTTCCATCATCATCTACAATGATCGCAGATCCGATCACCCACTTACATCCACTGTTACATGCAGCCGCGAGTAGCGCGATCAGTCCATTTTCCAGGAGATAATCATCGTCATGCAAAAATTGCAGGTATTCTCCCCTCGCAATAGCGGCACCAGTATTACAGGCATGGGCTAAACCGGAACGATTCGAGTTTACAATCACAATATTTGGATGGTTTTCGTAGCAACTCAGATCCAGTCGTTTTCCTGAGTCGTTGACAATGATGATCTCGATCTCTTCTGCTGCAATCGGTTGCCGAAGAACGCTATCAATAGCGCGTGGTAATGTGCTTCGACCGAGAGTGGGGATGATAACTGAGCACAGCATGACGGTTCTCCTCTAAAATGGATGCCCCTGTAGGTCCTCCGCCTTTATGAACTGCGGATTCCCTACACATACCTCAACACACTCTCTGGATACCGCTTCCGCAACGCGCGGTAGCGTCCGCAGAGCGGAACCAGCGCCAGCATCCCCAGCGCCCACAGAGCATAGCCATACACGATGCCCGGCAATGCAGGCGCGTCAATGGACAGGAACGCCTGCGCCAGCAGATGGTAGACGACGATGTGCAGCACATAGAAGAAGAGCGACGTCTGCCCAATCAACGTCAGCACCCGCAACGGACCGGCTTCGATCATTGCTGGAAAGGCGAGCAGTGCAGCATAGATCAGCGCCGCGATCCCCAGTTTGAACGCCAGGTAACTGAGACTCGGCGGCGCCTTGCTCATCACCAGGAACTGCGGCAGCGGATCGCCAGCACGGTACGCGCCCAGGTCGCCGTAGCCGCCGATCAAGCGCAGCGCCAGCCACAACGCCAGCAGTCCCGCGCCGATCCCCACCCAGGTGCGCGGCTGCCGCAGCATCGGCTGGCTCAGATTCCGTCCCAGCACAAACCCCAGCCACATCACTGGACCCCACCCCAGCAGCGGGAACCCGACCGGCGGCTGCGTTTCGTAGCTGTAGGTCAGGAACAGCGCCTGCGCCAGACTCTGCGGCGCACCCGCTTCGAGTTGCGGTCGCAGGATTTCGATCATCCCTTGATGCGCCAGCAGCGTTACGACGGCAATCGCCAGGATTGCGCGCGTCGGCAACAGACGCAGGGCTGACAAGACAATCATCCCCAGCCCCATCGCCGTCAGCACATGGATGTACGGCATCTTCCCCAGCCACAGCCAGGCGCAGATCGTCAGGTCGAGCGCCATAATCACGCCAGCGCGCGCCAGAATAAAGCGACTGACCTCCCAGTTCGACGCGCCTTTGCGCATGCGCGACTGTTCGAGCAGCGCCAGGCTGACGCCCGCCAGGCAGAAGAAGATCGGCGACGCCAGGGTGACGAGCAGCCCGGAGAGCCAGTATGGCGGGCTTTGCAGGTAGACCGGCTGCCCGCCATACGACTCCGCCTGCATCCCGACGCCAATGAAGAACGCGGCGTGGGTCAGCGCCATGAGCGCCAGCGCCACGCCGCGCAATGCGTCGATGGCGGTGATGCGGGCATACGACCGCGCAACAGTATGTTCAACTGGAGCAGCAACAACTGCCGTCGAGGCTTGCGTGGTCACGTAAATCCTCCGACCTATCAAGGTGGTCCGCGCCTAACCTGCGGATATCCTGGCATGCCCTGATGACGCTGCGATGAAGCTTGCATACAAGGGCATGTGACAATTCTGCAAGTTGAGAGAAGCCAGGAAGCGAGTAGCGAGAGCGCAATATTCGACAAGATCGGCACGACAATCCGAGCGCTGGAAGCTCACTACTCGAATACCGCAATGTAGCCATCATCGTACGAGTGAGCGTCCATTATGCGGCATGTGGCAATCGTGAGACTGTCGTATCACAGGCGAAATTTAATTTTCATTGTGTGAGACCGATCTGGATCTTGCTTTCTTTAAGTCTATAATATCGGTTCTTCGATTTGAACCAGGCAAAAAATATACCAAGCGCATATACAGCCACGACGATCAAAAACTGGTCAATAGAGACGCGGTATCGTTCCTTTCCGCTCAACAATAGAGCCGTTGCCATGTTGGCAAGCACAGGCAGGAGTGGTAACAGTACAATCCAGGCGCGTCGACGTATAGCAATACTGCAACCCAGAACTGCAAGCACGAATACCAACCGAAAAGACCAGACACGCAATTTTTCCGGCGCTCGCTCATAGGTTGGATGATCATCCAATGAGGTGTAATCAAAACCATCTTCAGGTCGCTGACGTTCGCCCTTATATCCCAACGGCGGCAGCAATTCTTCACGCGGTATAAGCGGATAGCTTACCAGCAACCGCGACACTGCATACCGTACAGCCACCGTTGGATGCGTCTTGATGAAATGGCTCGCTAAAGCAGCAGCATACCTGTCACGCTCAAACTCTGTCATCTGATCGAAGCCCGATATGGCGCACTCCAGTTCGTTATTGCAGTCTTTGCCTTCTGTCCAGTCCGGCGTTGTTTCACGCATGTAGCGCAACCAGTTCTCCTCCCACGTCGCCCAGGACTTGTTGGGCGTGAATAGCAACACACCGTGAATGCTAAGATTACGCAACGCCCACGGCATTACTGTCATCAAGCAGATTGCAGATGTCAGCACTAACCCAGACATCAACGAACGCATCGATTGCCGCCGATAACGCCACGTCCACGCAACCATGAATGCTATGCTTAGCACCGCAAAGACGAGCACCTCTGGTCTGAGCAGAAAAGCAACACTAAGCACTATACCCCAGACGAGATAGTGCACTGGACGCCACGACTGCTGCACATATTTGACCAGCAACAAAGTCCCCAGCGCCAACAAAAGGGCAAAGAACGTTTCAGTGGTCAACGGACGCACATACATGACAAGTGCAGGATAAAACGCGGTTATGATCCCGGCAGCTATCCCCGCCTGTTCCCCCATAGTTCTTCGCCCAATATGATAGACGCATAAACACATCGCAGCGCTCATCAAAACCTGCACCAAACGAACTGCAAGGTAGTTTTCGCCAAACAAAGCAAACACGCCCGCGAGCATGAAAGGGTAGGTTGGTGGTTGAATGGAGGTTGGACGATTCGCAGACGCCACAAAGATGTCATAGCTCACTGAAAAGCCACGCCCTTCTAGCAGATTTCGTGCTATGTCAATATAAATGTTCTGGTCGAAAGTTGAATCGTACAAGCGTTGTTCAGAGCCAAGCAAGGCAAGAAAGGCGACTCGAACAGCAATTGCAACGAGAAAAACCTTAATA
>JAUQOW010000023.1 GCA_030550675.1 Chloroflexota bacterium | reverse complement strand
CCCTGACGGATCAGGGTCTGATCATCGACCAGCAACACCCGTATCATGGGGCACCTCGTGCGCCATTGCAACTGGCGCTGTAATATCCAGCAGAAAACCGCCGTCGGGATGCGGCGCGGCGTGCAGCACGCCACCCAGTCGTTCGATCCGTTCGCGCAATCCGGTCAATCCGAAACCGCCACCTTCGGCGGCGCCATTGGTCGGTTGACCATTGTCGCGGATCGTCAGGCGCACCGTGTCCGGCAGGCATGTCAGCGTGACATCGATCCGCGAGGCATTCCCGTGTTTGCGCGCATTTGTCAGCCCTTCCTGCACGGCGCGGTACAGGGTCATCGCCAGCGTCTGCGGCAGCGCCGGGAGATCGCCCGTCTGCACGAAGCGAACATCAATGGCGGTCGAGATGCGGAAGTCATCGATGAGACGCTCAATCGCCACATCAAGCGAGTGACCGTCGAGCGGCGATGGTTGCATAGCGGCGACGCTGCGCCGCACCTCGTCGAGCGCCGTCTGCGCTACTTCGCGGCAAGTGGCGATGACCGCCGCCGCCCGTTCCGGGTCGCGCTGGATCAGGCGTGACGCCGCCTGCAACTGGACATTCAGGATGGTGAGGTAGTGCCCCAGACCGTCGTGAATGTCGCGCGCCAGGCGCACCCGCTCTTCGATTGCCGCCATCCTCAGTTCACGTTCGCGTGCGGCGCGCAGTTCATCGTGGCTCGCCTGCAATTGCGCCAGCAGTTCCTCGGCGCGTGTGCGCTGCGCCTCCGCCTGCTCTGTCTGCTGTTCGTACCGCTGGGAAAGCTGAACGAACATGACCACAAATACAATGCCGAAACTGAACGTTGCCGCGCTTTGCAGCGCCATCTCCAGATCGGCAAAGAATGCGATCAGCGCACAGGCGCCAAACGCCATTCCGCCAGCATAGACGAGCGCCGCCGCCAGCGGCAGCGTCCATGTCGCCTGACCAACCAGCAGAAACAGGAGCATCGAAATGACTGTGCTCGCCGGTCCGCTGCTCATGCCGAATGCGATGAAATAGAGCGCACTTGCGATGCTCAGGTAGATCGCCACGTTGCCCAGCGGCGTCGAATGCGGGCGAAGATTGGACGACGACGGGATCAGGTTCATCGCCAGCAGCATGCTCAGCGCGCCGACCACCACCCCCCGTCGCCAGAGCGGTACGTCGGGCTGGACGGTGACAGCGGCGATGAGCGCGCCGACGATCATCACCACCGCAACGATCATTGGGCGGTCGGGAAGCGCTGCGCGCCACCACGCGCGCACTGCGTCGGAGAGTGCGCGGAGGGGTGCGGTTCCGGGTTGTTGTCTCTGTGACGACATGACTTTCCCGCGTCTCCCTCAGACCCTTGAGGTTCAGTCGCGCGTGCCGGGCGCGTGGACCATTCCACCAGCGAGATTCCGTCCCACCTCGTGATCCCCGGCGAAGACCTCAAGGGTCGGGGCGTCCATCCCAAGACCCTTGAGGTTCATTCGTGCGCGCCGGGCGCGGGGACCATTCCGCTGGCAAGGTTCCGTGGCGCCCGCCAAGTCTCCGGCAAAGACCTCAAGGGGCGGGGGCGTCTTCAACCTTCGCACCTTCAACCTTCGCACCCATCATCCATCATACGCCAGCGTGTCGCGCACCGTCAAGCCAATGGCGGCGCGCGCTGGCAGTACACTGGCGACAATGCCGATCCCCGCCGCTGCTGCCAGCCAGATCGCGGCGCCGTCCAGTGCAACGTGGTAGATCAGCGGCACTCGCAAAAATGCCAACCCCACGGCGTTGCTCAACAGATAGCCGAGCGGCAGGGCGATGACCGTTCCGATCAGGGCGCTTGCCAGGCTGATCGCCATCCCCTCGCCGATCACAATGCGGTACAACGCATCATTTGAGGCGCCGATCGCGCGCATGACCCCGATTTCGCGGGTGCGCTCGATGACATTCAGGCTCAACGTGCCCGACAGCCCCAAGCCGCCGATGACTGCCAGCAGCACCGCCATGGTGAGCAGGAACGAGATAATGATATTGATAAGCGTGGCTGCCTGCTCGCGCTCTTCGGTGCGCGTCCAGGCAACCTCGACGCGCATTCCTGCGTTTTCCAGCGCTTCTCGCAAAGCCGTCGCCACCTGCCGTTGCGTTCCCGGATCGTGCGCCTTGGCAACCGCCCGGATCTCGCGCGTCTGCCCGACGGCGCCGGTGAGTTGCGCCAGATACGGCTGGCTGGCGTACATAAAGGGCACACCAAGCAGCCCTCGCGTGACGCCGACAATTGTCCACTCCGTCTCGCGGTTCCCGATCGTCAGCGTCACGCTCTGCCCAACGCGCAGGTCCGGCTCGAAGCGCCGCACATCGGCGTTAATGACGAGCGCGTGGTCTTCGCCTGGCAGCAACCAGCGCCCTTCGACCATCTCCGGCGTGAAGAGCGCGCTTTCGGCGGGCGGCGCGATGATGCTGATTGCCGGTCCTTCGCTCCCGTCAGGGCGCAGACGGTACGCCATGGCGCCGCTCCAGCTTTCAACATACGCCACGCCAGGCGTCTGCCGGGCAATGTGTTCGACCCGCGCCACGTGATATGGACGGACCAGCGTCACCAGCGCATCATGGCGGGAGGTTGCCAGAATGATCTCAAACGTTTCAAACAAAGAACGGCGCACACTCAACACCGAAACGACAATCGCCGTCGCCAGCGTCAGGGTCGTCAACGTCAGCGCCAGACGCACCCGCCGCCGCAGTGCATTGCGCAGCGAGAGGATCACCGGCGATGGGATGAGCGCCGTTAGCCAGGATGCGGCAGGCGCCTCTTGCGTGGACGCCGGTGAGTGGACATTGGATCGCCGCTGCTCCTCGCGTTGGCCGGCAAGCGCTTCGCGGACCGTCAGCCGCGCCGTGGTCAGCACCGGGGCGAGCGACGCCAGCAGCGGCGCCAGCAGCGCCATGCCAAGTTGCAGAACGGTTACGCTGGCAGGGGTTGTGAAGGTTCCCAGTTTGAAATTGAGGAAGTAAGAGAGGAAGCTGACGAACCACTCCGTGGCGAACCGCGACGCCAGCAGCGCCAGCGGCAACGCCAGCGCGCCGAAGGCAAGCGCATACACCGCATAGACAACCGCAATCTGCCTGGGACGCGCGCCGATCGCTTTCATCACGCCGATCTGCCGCATCTGTTGCAGCAGCAGCGCCGTGATCGTATTTGTCACCAGCAGCACGCTCAGGAAGAGTGCCAGGATGCCGAGCGCGCCGAGCACGATCGTGATCGCCTGAAAGTAGTTGTGCAACGGCAACTCTCCCGGTCGCGCCACGTCGATCCGCGTCACACGCACGCCGCCGCGCTCCATGAAGGCGCGAACGTTCTCCGCAATCCGGCGGTTGTACGTCGCATCTGCAGGGTTATCGGTCAGCAGGTAGAGTTCGTTGTAGCCGGGCGCGCCGCCGAGCCACTCCAGCGTCTCACGGTCAACGTATCCGTAGGCGCGCCCCATGAAAGTGGCTGGCATGCGGGAAAAGTCGTATGCCAGCCCCGACAGTCGCACCTCGCGCAGCCGTCCGTCGGCGGTCTCCACGGTGATGACGTCATTCAGGCGCGCTCGCGTCAGCCCCAGGTAGCCAACCAGCAATGAGGTGCGTTCGAGCACAATCGTGCGACGCGGCGGGGGCCAGGCGCCGGGGGGCCAGGATGCAGGATCGGGTTCAAACACAATTTCAGGGCGCACCTTGCTCACCCGCGTCTCGCCGTCGTCGGGCAGCACGAAGAGTTCGATCAACTGCCACGGGCGGTGCGGCGCGGTACGGAAGCGCAGCATCAGGCTGCGCCGCCCCTCGGCTTCGGCGACCCCCGGCAGACGACGCACGGCGCGCACCATGTCGTCGTCGAAAGCGTCGTCGGTGTACAGCGTCGCGCTTGCCGGGCGAACCTCAGCGTAACTCTGCGCCAGGTCGCGCGACATGATGGTGTACATATGCGCAACTGTTCCGATGCCGCTGACCCCGGCGGCAATCGACAGCGCCACCAGCAGGGTGCGTACTTTGTAGCGCCACAGGTCGCGTATCACTTTTTGCCAGCGCGCGCCGATTCCAATCATGGCTTCCCTCGCTTCTCTTCTCGCACGGTTTATGAGGATCTGGACATAAATCCGGTATGCCCGCGCTGCCGTGCCGCGTGTCCTCTGAGCTGCGGGCTAAAGCCCTCGCTCAATACATTGAAGCCCCTCCGGGGGCTTTCACGATCTCAGTCAGAGCTTCCGCCCGCATCGTCCTGGCGCTGCCGAACTCTTCATCATCATTGAAGAAGTTGATGCCGCCTGCGCCGTCCTTCCCCCAGAACTATCCAGGCACACGGATCGCAACTACCGCCGCGCCACTCTGGCGCCTGCCAGGCTGCACGCCAGCAGAATAACGGCGTCGACCGCGATGAATATGGCCGTTTCGCCGGTGAGCGGGGCGTTGAAGACGGTGATCGCCAGCACAATCAGGAGGATCAGCGCCAGCAATGCAGCGCTTACGGCCGGCAGAACAACCGGCGTGGCGACACGCGCCAGGTGCAGACCGCGCCAGAATGCGACGATTGCCAGCAGGACTCGCGGCAGCGCCAGATACCAGGCAGCGCTGCCGAGCGCCACCACAGCAGCATTGATCGCTTCGGGATCGCCGCGCGTCTGAAACCCGACAATCACGCCATACCCGACGCTGACGGCAAATGCGACGCCTATCGGAATAAGCGCCATCAGGACGCTCGACCAGATCACTGCGCCCCAGGGAAACGATTGATTCCGTTGCGCTAGCATTGCGATCGCCTCCTTGTACATTTCATTAGTTGCCAGCTATACACTAGCGCATCACGACGCCGCGCAACAGCCACGAACGACAGAATCGCCGGATGATTCCAGTGCGGCGCTTCTGTCCAACGGCGTATGACCTTTGGTGGAGGCTGTTCCCGGATTGGTGATACAATGACAAAGTGCATCGCCACGCCGCATGACGGCGCTGGAATGCGATTGCGCACACTGACGAGGTTCGCCGTTGCGTATGATCGAACGTCTGCCGCCCGATCCGCGCATGATCGCGCTCCCTGCCGAGTTGCGCGGCGCTATTGCGCAGGCGCTGGAGGGCGTTTCAGAGACGCGCTGGCTGAACACGGCGCGCGCCTTGAGCGAACAGTACCGCGCCCTCGATGATCTTGGCGCAGCGCCAGCCGTGCGCACCCGCCTCGATGCGCTTGGCTACGCCGCGCTCCTCATGCCGGCAACCTACGCGCAACTGTATGGCGCGATGAAAGCTGCGGCTGAGCGGATTCCCTCGTGGGCGCCGGAAACGATGCTCGATATGGGGAGCGGACCCGGCACGGCGCTGTGGGCAGCAACAACATGCTGGCCATCGCTCCGCGACCTGACCGCCTGGGAGCGAGAGCCTGCGTTGATTGCGCTTGGGCGCGATTTCGCGCGGGCGAGCACGAATCCGGCGCTGCGCAGCACGCGCTGGGTGCAACGCATGCTGCAAGCTCCCGTCGAACGCGGCATCCGATTCGATCTGGTCGTGCTCGGTCATGTGCTTGGCGAGATACCTCCTGATGAGCGCAGCACGGTTGTGACAACCGCCTGGCGTATCACTCGCGGCATGCTTCTCATCGTTGAACCTGGCACGCCGGTCGGGTTTGCCGTGGTGCGTGCTGCGCGCGATCAGTTGCTCGCCGATAGCGCATTCACGATTGCGCCATGCACCCACGACCGTCCCTGCCCGCTGATCGACGACTGGTGCCACTTCCCGCAGCGGCTGCGCCGTCCTGAGTTTCAGCGACGCGCGCGCGACGCGCCTTCGCCGTGGGAAGACGCCAAATACAGTTATGCCGCGCTTGCCCGCTTTCCGCCTGAACGCCCGGTCTGGGGGCGGGTCATCCGCGAGCCGACCTTCAACAAAGCGTATGCAGAAGTCCTGATCTCATCGCGCGACGGGGTGCTGCGGCATCGCGCGCTCAAGCGCGATCGCGACGCCTTCAAATGGGTCAAACATCTCGAATGGGGACAGACGCTCGAGGAACAACCATGAAAGCCATTCTGTTCGACACTCCAGGCAGTCCCGATGTTTTGCGCTACGATGATGCGCCCGATCCGACTCCCGGTCCCGACGAACTCCTGGTGCGGGTGCGCGCCACGGCGGTCAACCGCGCCGACCTGCTGCAACGCCGCGGCGTTTATGCCCCGCCGCCGGGCGCCTCGCCAATCCTGGGACTGGAACTCGCTGGCGAGGTGATCACGCCCGCCGGTCAGTGGCGCGCTGGCGACCGGGTCATGGCAGTCGTCACCGGCGGCGGGTACGCTGAGCTGGCGGTCGTGCCGGCTGGCATGGCGATGCGCATACCGGAGAACCTGTCGTTTGAAGAGGCAGCTGCCATTCCGGAAGCGTTTCTCACCGCCTTTCTCAACCTGTTTACCCTGGGGAAGTTGCAGGCAGGCGAAGCGGTGCTCGTTCACGCTGGCGCGAGCGGCGTCGGCACGGCAGCGATTCAACTGGCGCGGGTTGCTGGCGCGCGCGTCTTCGCTACCGCCGGGTCAGCGGAGAAACTGGCGCTCTGCCGTGAACTTGGCGCAGAACTGGCAATCAACTACCGGGAAGAATCGTTTGCAGCGCGTGCGCTTGAGGCAACCAGCGGTCGCGGCGTCGATCTGATCCTCGATTTCGTCGGCGCTCCCTACTGGCGGCAGAATACCGAAGCCCTGGCGCTTGACGGGCGATTGCAGTTGATCGGGTTCCTGGGCGGGTCAGCCGGGCAGATCGACCTGGCGCCGATCATGGCGAAGCGGCTGCGCGTCACCGGCACGACCCTGCGGCGCACGCCATTGCCGCAGAAGATCGCCCTTACCGCCGATTTTGTCGCGTTTGCGCGCGATAAATTCGTGCGCGGCGAACTGCGTCCGGTCATCGATACAATCTACCCTCTGCGCGACGCTGCCGAAGCGCACCGGGTGATGGAAGCGAACCGCAATGCCGGAAAACTTGTGTTACGAGTCGAGTGATTGCGGCGTGAACTTCATACAATCGGCATGCTCTGGCAGGCGGTTGATGAGGTCTCCGAACGTCATCCAGTCGTGCCAGAGCGCTGCGGGCTGATGAAGATCAGGTGTTTATTTGGGCATATCGACGGTGGCGCGCCCCCTGAGCCTGTCGAAGAGGGCGCGCCGCCCGCGCCCTTCGGCAGGCTCAGGGCACGGGCGGCGGCTCATGGTCATAAGCCCTGGCTGAGATCCCGAAAGCCCCGCAGGGGCTTCGATGGACTGAGCGAGGGCGTTAGCCCGCAGCTCACAGAACGCACGACCTGGCGGCGCGGATATGCCGGTTCATTGCCTAATCCGCATAAGCCCTGGCTGAGATCCCGAAAGCCCCGCAGGAGCTTCGATGGACTGAGCGAGGGCGTTAGCCCGCAGCTCACAGAACGCACGACCTGGCGGCGCGGATATGCCGGTTCATTGCCTAATCCGCATAAGCCCTGGCTGAGATCGTGCCAGCCCCGCAGGGGCTTCGACGTATTGAGCGAGGGCTTTAGCCCGCAGCTCACAGAACACGCGGCGCGGCAGCGCGGATATGCCGGTTCATTGCCTAATCCGTATAAGCCCTGGCTGAGATCGTGCCAGCCCCGCAGGGGCTTCGACGTATTGAGCGAGGGCTTTAGCCCGCAGCTCACAGAACACGCGGCGCGGCAGCGCAGGGCTGCCTGGAGGTATGTTTATAATGTTCCCAAAGACCGACAACCGCCAGGGGTGCAGCCGGGTGCAGGCATGAATTGTCAGGCGGCAAGCATGCACGTTTCCGAGGCGATGCACCCTGGCTGGCGACTGAAGTCGCGCCGGGCAGGCGTTCCGCCGGGCGTCCACCTGCGTGGACGCCGCCGTTCCCGTCCGCGCAGGCGGACGGTCGGCCGCAGGCCCGCCAGGAGCGATTTCAATCGCTGGCAGCCGGAGCGTCGTTTTCTGACAAATCATGCCTGCACCCGGTGCAGCCTCGCAAACCGGTCGCCGAACGACGCCGACGCTTCCCTGCGCCCGCACAGACAATGACCGCTCGCAGGACCCGGAGACGTGACCATATGACACAAAGGCGGCGTCGCGTGAGCGACGAACCTCAACAGTCGCCCATGGCACAACGAGCGTCGATGCGACGGACTTCTCCAGTTGAATGGCTGATTGGCGAACGACCCGCCTTCGATTGGAAAGTTGTTGCAATCACTGTGATCAGCCTGATCCTTCTCGTTTTCGACGATTATCGGAGCATCACACCCTACAAGTACTGGGATCGCGTCATCCTCTACCTGCTTATTCCACTGCTGGTCATCATCATCTTCTTTCGCGAACATCCGCGCAATTATGGTTTTGCCCTCGGCGACTGGAAAGCAGGCGTGGTTCTGACCATCCTGGGCGCAGCAATCATGGCGCCAATCCTGTACGTCTTCGGGCGGCATGATCCGGCGCTCAACGCCTACTACCGGGGTTTGACGGCGGGGTTGCCCTGGACGACGTTTCTCGACCTGATTGGTTGGGAGTTTCTGTTTCGCGGCTGGATTCTCTTCGGCTATGCGCGGCGATTCGGTCCTGAAGCGTTGTGGCTCCAGTCTGTGCCATTTGTGATGGCGCACATCGGCAAGCCGGAACTGGAGACGTTCTTCACCATCATCGGCGGCTTCGGGTTTGGATGGGTCGCCTGGCGCACCCGATCATTCATCTGGCCCTTCCTCATCCACTGGTTTGTGGCGACTTTTCTTATTCTCGCAGCAGCGACCGCATAGACCGGCTAACCGCCGTCTGGCTGGAAAGGAAGCGGTGTTCAGGGGCGCGGTTCTACATCGACGCGCGCAAGACGATGCCGGGATGTGCCAGACCGGTTGGCGCCATTGAAGTGGGGCAACGCTCTGCGCCTTTGCGCCCCGGCATCATTGTTGCGGGAGGCGCCCTATTCCACCGGCTGCAAACGGTACTGCAACGCTTCCCCCAGATGCTGCGCCGTAATTCGCTCAGAACCGGCAAGATCGGCGATAGTGCGCGCCAGTTTCAGAATCCGGTGATACCCGCGCGCCGAGAGATCGTGCTGGCGCATAGCGTTGTACATAATCAGTTGACCATTGCTGTCAAGCTGGCAGTGCTGATGGATCTCCGCCGGTCCCATGTCGCTGTTGGTGAGCAGCCGTGTTCCCCGAAACCGACGCTCCTGGATCTGGCGCGCGGCAATCACCCGTTCACGGATCACAGCCGACTCTTCTCCGGGGCTCAGAGTGTTCAATTTGTCGAAGGGGACGCGCGGCGCGTACACAAATATGTCGAACCGGTCGAGCACGGGTCCGCTGACGCGCCGCTGGTAGCGCGCGACCGCCGCCGCCGTGCAGGTGCACTGGCGCTCAGGATCGCCGTGCCAGCCGCAGACGCAGGGATTCTGGGCTGCAATCAGCATGAACGATGCCGGATAGGTGATGCTCCCGACTGCCCGGCTCAGGGTCACCACCCGATCTTCGAGCGGCTGGCGCAACACGTCGAGTTTGCTGCCAAACTCTGGCAGTTCATCGAGGAACAGAATGCCGCGGTGCGCCAGCGAGATCATGCCGGGCTTGACCCGTACCCCGCCGCCGCCGACCAGCCCTGCCAGCGAGGTCGTGTGATGCGGCGCGCAGAAGGGGCGTTGACGGATGAGCGGCGTATCCTTCGGCAACTGCCCGGCGACGCTGTAGATTTTCGTCACCTCAATCGCCTCGCTCATCGTCAGCGGCGGCAGGATGGAGATCAGCGCGCGCGCCATGAGCGTCTTCCCGGATCCGGGGCTGCCGGTCATCAGCACATGGTGTCCGCCAGCAGCGGCGATCTCCAGCGCGCGTTTGACGTGCTCCTGCCCGCGCACCACACTGAAGTCCACCGGATAAACGGGAGGCGGCGCAGCGTTGATGGGGGCGCTCAGGCACTCAGGCAGCGTTTTCGTACCGCTCAGGTGCGCCGTCAGATCATCGAGGCGCTGCACCGGAATAATCGTGATCCCGGTGACCAGCGCCGCTTCGGCGGCGTCTTCCTGGGGCACGAAAACGCGCCGGATGCCCTGTTCGCGCGCGACAGCGACCATCGGCAGCACGCCGTCGATATGGCGCACGGCGCCGTCGAGTCCTAACTCGCCGATGAATACCGCATCATGGACATCGCCCTGGATCTGCTCCGACGCCAGCAACAGACCGATGGCGATAGGAAGATCATACGCCGGACCAGCCTTCCGCAGGTCGGCTGGCGCCAGGTTGACCGTGATCCGTTTCATGGGAAACGATCCGCCGCAGTTGCGGACAGCGGCGCGCACCCGCTCCCGACTCTCCTGCACTGCGGTGTCCCCCAGTCCGACGATGGTAAAACCCGGCAATCCCTGTGCAATATCGACTTCGACCTCGACCAGCACGCCTTCGAGACCGATCACGGCGCTGCTATAAACTTTCGCCAGCATGCCACGCCTCCCGTCCGCCACGACCTCTACAGGGATACCGTTCGGACGCCGTGCCAGAGTCGGGTCAGGGGTCGATAACGGGAAGAAGGTCGTGTCGGGTCGGCGATTTTGTGTCTCTCCAGGGAGACGCGTGGAGCGCAAAGATTTGCGCCTGTGCTGCGGAAATGGTATACTATAAGCCACGAGTTCGCGGTTGCGTGGAAAAGTGGGCGCTCCCCACTTTTCTTATTGTTAGCATCATCATCGGGCGGTTGAGCGGCTGCGCAAGCACGACGCTGAGGATACAATGAAAAGCGATTTCTATGCGGCAATCTCTCAGATTGCATCTGAACGCGGCATCCCCAAGGAGGCCATTATCGAAGTGATGGAGAAAGCGCTGGCGACAGCCTATCGCCGGACGCTTGGACCCAACCCGCCGCCCATGGAGATTTCGGTTAAACTGGACCCGCTCACCGGCACGGCGCGGGTCTATGCCGAAAAACAGGTCGTCGACGATGTCTTCGACGAACGCTTTGAGATTGATCTGGAGAGCGCCCGCAAGATCAAGCCCGATGTCGAGCTGGGCGAGTCGGTCGTGGTCGAGACCACGCCCAAAGATTTTGGTCGGATCGCGGCGCAAACGGCGAAACAGGTCATCCTGCAGGGGATCAAGGAAGTCGAGCGCGAGCACATTTACGGCGAGTACATGGACCGTGAGGGCGAGTTAGTGACGGCGACGGTGCAGCGGATAGCGAAGGGCAACGTCATTCTCGAAATGGGGAAAGCCGAAGCCATTCTGCCGCCGAAGGAACAGGTCGAAACTGATCGCTACTACCACGGTCAGCGCCTGAAGGTTTACCTGATGGAGATTCGCCGTGAGGATCGCGGTCCGAAGCTGATCGCGTCGCGCGCGCATAAAAATCTGATCACGCGCCTCTTCGAGATGGAGGTGCCGGAGATTTATAATGGCACGGTCGAAATCAAGTCCATCGCGCGCGAGCCGGGCGTGCGCACGAAAGTGGCGGTCGCGGCGCGGCAGGAAGGCATCGATCCGGTCGGTTCGTGCGTCGGGATGCGCGGCATTCGCATCCAGAACATTGTCAACGAACTGAACGGCGAGAAGATCGATGTCGTCCAGTGGTCGTCCAACCCGAAGGAGTTCATCGCCAATGCGCTTTCGCCAGCGCAGGTGGTCGAGGTGCAGTTGCGGGAAGATGAACACGCGGCAACGGTTATCGTGCCGGATAAGCAACTGTCACTGGCGATCGGCAAGGAAGGGCAGAATGTGCGCCTGGCGGCAAAGCTGACGGGCTGGCGCATTGATATCAAGAGCGCGTCGGCGTTGCTCGACGAGGAGCGCGCTGCGGCGGAAGCGCGCGATGCTGCAGAAGCGGAGGCGCTGGCGACCGAAGCGGCGCTGGCGACCGCCAAGGTTGAAACGCGCAAGGTGTATGCCGATGGCACCATCGTGTATCGGAAGCATCGCTACGGTCCGCTTGGCGATGACCTGGTCGGTGAAACCGTGCAACTGCGCGCCACGCCGCAAAAGCTGTACATCTATCGCGGTGATCGGCTTGTGGCGTCGTATATCCTCATCGGCGACGAAGAAGATGAGGTCGAAGGCGAAGAGTAGCGATGCACGGAGTAACCGCCGTGACGCAGACGACCCGGAAAAAGCAAAAAGGACCGCGCCCGAAGCATGTGCCGCAACGCACATGCATTGCGTGTCGTCGTACTGATGCCAAACGTGCGTTGATTCGCCTGGTGCGCGACGCTGAAGGGCGGGTGCAGATCGATCCAACGGGGAAACGCAATGGGCGTGGCGCGTATCTGTGTCACGACCCGGTCTGCTGGGAACAGGCTATCCGTCGTCATGCGCTGGAGCGCGCACTGCGGATCAGTGCGTTGCATCCAGAAGACTCTGCGGCTTTGGAAGCATATGCGCACACGCTGCCGCCGTTGACGGTTGCAGAGTAGTCGTCAGCTTCCTCCGCCGGTGTCAGAGCGAGGCTGGACTGGCACGATAGCGCGCACCAACCGCGGACCTGGCCTGTAGTGAGGAGGAACGACAATGAATAGTATGAGAGTCTCAGGGCGTCAGAGCGCTGTTGATGCGCACTATCATATCCAGTTGGCTGGCGGCGGGCGCAGTCCGGGCAGTCCTGGCGGGCGCGGTCCGGGCAGTCCTGGCGGCGGGCGTGGTCCGGGCAGTCCTGGCGGGCGCGGTCCGGGCAGTCCTGGCGGGCGCGGCGCTGGCGGCGGGCGCGGCGGCGGGCGCGGCGGCGATGGACGGCGGCGCGACGAGAGTCTGGTCGAGAACGAAGGCGGGCGTAATAATCGCGGCGGACGCAGCGCGAGCGCGGCGGCGGCGCGTCCTTCGAGCGCTATGACGCGCCCGACCACAACGACCTTGCGCGCTCCGGTGCGGCCCAAGGGTCCAATCGCGCTGCCGATGACTATGACGGTGCGCGAGTTTTCGGAAGCGACGGGCGTGAGCGCCGCCGAGATTTTGAAGGCGTTGCTGAAGGCGGGCGTTGTCGCCAATATCAATCAGCAGATCGACTATGAAACCGCAGCGGTGATCGCGGCGGATTTCGGCATCGAGACGGTCGAGTACGTGCCGCCGCAGTTGGAAGGGGTCGTCGAGAATATTCGCGATGTGCTCGCCGCGCAGGACCCGAAGGACCTGAAGCCGCGTCCGCCGGTCGTGACCATTATGGGGCACGTCGACCACGGCAAGACGAAACTGCTCGACGCCATCCGTTCGACCCGCGTGGCGGAGAGCGAGGCGGGCGGCATTACCCAGCACATCGGCGCCTATCAGGTCGAACTGCACGGGCGAAAGATCACCTTCCTCGACACTCCTGGTCACGAGGCGTTTACCGCGATGCGCGCGCGCGGCGCGCAGGTCACCGACATTGTGGTGCTGGTGGTGGCTGCCGATGATGGCGTGATGCCGCAGACGCTTGAAGCGATCTCGCACGTGAAAGCGGCGGGTGTGCCGATGATCGTGGCGATCAATAAGATTGACGCTCCAAATGCCAACCCGGATCGCGTGCGTCAGCAACTCGCCAATGCGGGCGTGATTGTTGAGCAGTTCGGCGGGGATGTGCCGTCGGTCGAGGTTTCCGCCAAACTGAAGAAAAATATCGACGGGCTGCTTGAAATGATCCTGCTCGTTGCCGACCTCAACGAGTACAAGGCGAACCCGAATGCGCCCGCCGTGGGAACAATCATCGAAGCCGAAATGGACCGCACGCGCGGTCCGGTGGCGACGGTGCTGGTGCAGAACGGCACCCTGCGCCTGGAGGATAATGTGCTGGTTGGCTGCACCACTGGCACGATCCGCACTATGTTCAATGATGCCGGGAAACGGCTGCGCTTTGCCGAACCGGCGACGCCGGTGGTTATTCTGGGGCTTGATGACGTGCCGCAGGCGGGCGATATTCTCCAGGTGATGCCCGACCTGACGGTCGCCCGCGAGATTGCGCTGCAACGGCAACGCAAGCGGCGCCTCGAAGCGATGGCGACTTCGCGCGGCGTCAGCCTTGATGGGCTGTTCAGCTCGATCCAGCAGGGGAAGATCAAGGAACTGAACATTATTCTGAAGGCCGATGTTCAGGGATCGATCGGCGCTATTGAGCACGCGCTGAACCAGCTCAACACCGACGAGGTGAAGATCAGGATTATTCACCGCGGCACCGGTACGATTACCGAAAGCGATGTCAACCTGGCAATCGCGTCGCACGCGATCATCATCGGGTTCAATGCCCGCCCCGATCCGGCGGCGCGGCGACAGGCGGAGCAGCACGGCGTCGATATCCGGTTCTATAACATCATTTATCAGTTGACCGACGACATCAAGAAGGCGATGATCGGCATGCTGGAGCCGGAGTATCGCGAGGTGACCGAGGGGTTCGCCGAGGTGCGCAACATCTTCCGCCTGCCAACTCGTGAGATTGTGGCGGGGTTGTATGTGACCGAAGGCAAAATTATGCGCCAGTACAATGTGCGTGTGCTGCGCAACGGCGTGGTGATCCACGACGGCAAAATCGCCAGCCTCAAGCGCTTCAAGGACGACGTGCGCGAGGTGCTTGCCGGGTATGAGTGTGGTCTGATTGTCGAAGGGTTCAATGATATTACGCCTGGCGATACGATGGAGTTCTATCGCCGCGAGCGGGTGGAACGCACCGTATGAGCAAGCGCACCGAACAACTCGGACACGAGATTCAGCGCATTCTGGGCGAGATCATTCAGTATGAACTGAAGGATCCGCGGGTCGGCTTCGCAACGGTCGTCGGCGTGGAAGTTACCGCCGATCTGCAAATTGCACGGGTGCGCATCTCGGTGATGGGAACGCCGGAAGAGCGCCGCGAAACGATGGCGGCGCTCGAACACGCAAAAGGGTTCTTGCGCCGCCGCCTCGCCGAGGAGCTGAATTACCTGCGCTATGTGCCGGAATTGCGGCTCATTCTTGATACATCGGTTGATTATAGCCTGCACATTGATGAAGTGCTCCGGCGCGCCGCCGCTGAACGCGCCAGTGCGTCGCCAACTCAGCCTGAAGGCGATACGACGTCTGAGTAGCGACTGATTTGCGAAATGGATGCGCAATGACGACGATCGCAACTCCGGTCGATGTGTATTATAAGAAGCGAATCTCCTACACCTGCCGCGGCCGGACGTTTGCGTTCGATGTGGCGCATACGCTCTTTTCGTCGTATCAGGTCGATGAGGGAACTGACCTCTTTCTGCGCACCATTACGCCAAAAGCGCCGCAGACCATCCTCGATCTTGGATGCGGGTGCGGCGTAATCGGGATCGTCCTTGCGAGCTGGTTCCCTCAGGCGCGCGTTATTCTCGTCGACCGCGATCTGCTGGCGGTGCGCTATGCGCGCCATAATGCTGCGCTCAATCAAACGCCGAACGTTGAGGTGATCGGCAGCGTCGGGTTCGAGCACGTTCCCGATCTTCCTTTTGATCTGATCGTCTCCAATATTCCGGCAAAAATTGGCGATGAAGCGATTGAGCGCGAGTTCATCCTTGACCCGCTGGAACACCTCAGCCCCGGCGGTGAATACTGGTTTGTAGTCGTCAGCGGTCTCAACCGTCTGATCCCTGTGCTGGGGCGTCGCCATCAGTTGCGTTTGAAAGAGGTCAAGAAACGCGCCGGGCATACGGTCTATTCCATCCACAGGACGCCTGCATGATCGCCAGCGATCCAGCCCTTGTCGCAGCGCCGATCGCTGAACGCATCGCCGCTGCGCAGCACATTCTCATTCTGACCCATATTAACCCCGACGGCGACGCCGTCGGCGCCTCCCTCGCGGTCTGGCACGCACTTGGCGCGCTGGGCAAACAGCGCACGGCGATGCTCACGCCGCCGGTTCCAGTCTATGCCGCGTGGCTCCCCGGCGCTGACCAGATCGTGTTCTATCAGTCGGGCATGGCGCTGCCGCCTGCCGACCTCGCCATTCTGGTTGATACCGCTCACCTGACCCGCATTGGTCCGATTTACGATGAACACGCCGCGACGCTGGCGACGTTGCCCGTGATTGTCATTGATCATCACGTGACGAATGACGGCGGCGCCACTATCAACCTGGTCGATCCTGAGTCTGCATCGACATGCGATCTGCTCTATCGCCTGTTCTGTGCGATGGGTGTGCCGGTTGACGGGACCATCGCCACATGTCTGTTGCTCGGATTGACGACCGATACGCAGAGTTTTCAGACGAGCGCCACCCGTCCGGCGTCGCTGCGCGCAGCGGCGGCGCTTCTCGAAGCGGGCGCCGACCACGCGCAGATTATTCGCGCAGTG
The DNA here is from genome assembly GCA_030550675.1 of Chloroflexota bacterium. Classification (GTDB taxonomy): domain Bacteria; phylum Chloroflexota; class Chloroflexia; order Chloroflexales; family Roseiflexaceae; genus Roseiflexus. Next base: position 15,973 of record JAUQOW010000023.1, on the reverse strand, counting down.
TACTACGGGTTGCCTGCGAGCAGCGCGGCATTGATGGGGCGCGCACTCGCCGGTCTGCGCTGCGAACACGGCGTTGTCTGGACAACAGTCGAGAAGAGTATGTTCGCCGAGACCGGCGCCGAGGAAGAAGCGGCGGACGAGGTCATCCGCGTGTTGCAGCGGATTGGCGAGGCGCGGGTGATGGCGCTGTTCAAGGAACGCTCCGATGGAACGACCAAGATGAGCCTGCGGGCGCGGGCGCCGCTTAACGTGGCGGCGATTGCGCAACGCTGGGGCGGCGGCGGGCATGCGCAGGCGGCTGGCGCCAATCTGCCAATGCCGCCAGCTGAAGCTGCGGCGGTCATTGTTCCCCTGCTTAAAGAACTGGCAGCGCACGACGCGGATTGATCCGGATTGCCATGATGCACGGTTTTCTCAATATCGACAAGCCATCCGGTATAACCTCGCACGATGTCGTGGCGCGAATCCGGCGCCTGAGCGGGCAAAGGCGCGTCGGGCACGCCGGAACGCTCGACCCGGCAGCGACCGGGGTGCTGATCGTGGCGCTCGGCGGAGCGACGCGGTTGATTGAGTATGTTCAGCGCCAGACGCGCAAACGCTACCTGGCGACGGTGCGCCTGGGCGTGACGACGACAACGGATGATGCAGACGGCGAGATGATCGCACAGCATCCGGTTCCTCCGCTCGACAGCGCAACCATCGAGCAGGCGCTGGCGCCGCTGCGCGGAACGATCTGGCAGACGCCGCCAATGTATGCGGCGCTGCACCATCAGGGGCGGCGTCTGTATGAACTGGCGCGCGCCGGAGTGACGGTGGATGCGCCGCCGCGTCAGGTGCATATTGAGCAGCTCAAGCTGGTCGGCTACGATCCGCCCCTGCTGACGCTCGATGTGGTCTGTAGCAGCGGGACGTACATTCGCGCACTGGCGCGTGATCTGGGAGCGGCGCTGGGGTGCGGCGCGCACCTCGCGGCGCTCCGACGCACTGCGGTTGGCGCCTTTCGTGTCGAAGACGCACTACCGCTGAGCGTCCTGGAGGAAGAGGCGCGCTCCGACGCGCAGGAGGCGCTGCGTCGGCGGATGTTGCCGCCGGAAATCGCGGTTGCAGACTGGCACGTCCTGCGTCTCGACGAGGAGAGCGCTCGAAGGATACGCCATGGTCTTCCGCTGGTTGCTCCTCCCGACTCGCCATCCCAGGCGCGTGCGCACGATCCTGATGGCGCATTGCTGGCGTTATTGCGGTATGATGGCAGATACTGGCGTCCGATAAAAGTATTTGACTGGACTGATGCATGAAGATAGTTCACGGTCTTCCGCAACCGATTAACGAATTGCCGACCGTTCTCACGATTGGCGCCTTCGATGGAGTGCATCGCGGGCATGCCCATCTGATCGGCGCGACCGTTCAGCGCGCTCGCGCCGCCGGACGACAGGCGGCGGTGCTGACGTTTGATCCGCATCCCGATGTGGTTGTGCGCCCTGGCAATGAACGTCCAACGCTGACGACGATCGTCGAGCGCGCGGAGCTGATCGCCGCGCTCGGCGTCGATCTGATGATCGTCATGCCATTCACCACCGGGTTGATGGCGCTTACCGCGCACGAGTTTATGGCGCGCGTCTGCGGCGCCGTGGCGCTCCGCGAACTTTGCATCGGCTGGGACTTTGCTCTGGGTCGCGGACGGGAGGGGGATGCCAGTCGCCTGGCGGCTATCGGTCAGACCTTCGGCTACACGGTTCATCGTGTTGAGCCGTTCCTGCTTGACGGTGAAACGGTCAGTTCGACGCGCATTCGTGCTGCACTGAGTGCTGGCGATATTGCTGCGGCAAACCGGCTGCTTGGCTACCCCTACGGTCTGCGCGGTCCCATCGTCGAGGGCGACCGGCGCGGGCGCACAATTGGCTTCCCGACCGCCAACATCAACGTCGATCCGCGCCGCATGCTGCCAGCGCACGGCGTATACGTCTGCCGCGCCGTGCTCAACGGCGTTACGTATGGAGCGGTGGCGAATGTCGGGGTGCGCCCAACCTTCGATGGAACGCGGCGGACCGTCGAGGCGCATCTGCTTGACTTCAGCGACGAGGTTTACGGCGAAGAGTTGCGGCTGATGTTTCTGCACCGGTTGCGCGGCGAGCAAAAATTCGACGGCGTCGCAGCGCTGGTGGCGCAGATCACCCGCGACGTCGCCGCCGCGCGCGCGTGGTTGGAGGAACACGAGGGAGTACAATGATGCTGAGTCCGATCAACGTTCCTCATACGCTCATCAGTAAACAACGTGTGAGTCTGAGTGACATAAGTTGTCTCGATCATCAACTCTTCCAACGTTTCAAGAGCAAGTTTATCGTTCAACCTTCGCTTTCTCGCCTTCTTGTCAGTTTTCAGGCGAATAAAACCAGACCCATGTACCGATGGTATAAGTTCAAGGAGGCATTCTCAGCTTCTCTGGTTGAATATTTGTTTTTTCACTATGGTATTGTCCAAGGAAAAGTCCTTGATCCATTCGCAGGTAGTGGTACGACTTTGTTTGTTGCAAGTTCGCTGGGGATGGACGCAGAAGGCATCGAATTACTTCCTATCGGGCAAGAAATCATTTTAACCAAACAAATCCTCGAAACGGAGTTTACGTCCGAAGACTTCGAAAGACTGCGCTATTGGGTGGAAGAGAAGGTTTGGAATGCGTCAGAAGTGCGTTTCGCCCTTCCAGAGTTGCGGATTACAAGGGGGGCTTACTCTGAAAAAACGAAAGAATCTATCGAAAGGTATCTTGGCGCTCTTCAGCAAGAGAATAGTAGGGTCCAGGCTGTTCTGCGCTTCGCTTTACTCTGCGTTCTGGAGTCGATCAGTTTTACTCGAAAGGACGGTCAATATCTTCGTTGGGACTATCGCTCCGGTCGCACACAAGGCAAAAAAATTTTTGATAAAGGTGCAGTTCCTGGGTTTGATCAGGCGATTTGTGGTAAGATAAACGAAATTATAGCGGATACTGCACCTGTTTATCAAACAAGCTTTTTTCTCACTGAAAAGCGACAGGGGTGCATTCGACTGTATGATGGCTCGTGTCTTCGAATATTGCCCGAATTACCGGATAGCGCTTACGACGCTATTATGACCTCTCCGCCTTACTGTAATCGCTATGATTACACGCGCACATATGCGCTGGAACTGGCGTTGCTGGGTATCAATGAGCAAGGGCTATCGAAACTTCGACAGGAAATGCTCAGTTGCACGGTAGAGAACCGGTCAAAAGACCTGTTAAGTATTAATCCGAAATGGATAACTGCTCTATCCGCCGCAGAAGAGCAAGAACTATTACAAGCCATTCTAAAGTATCTCGAAAGCCAGAAAACGGAAGGTCTCTTAAATAATAACGGTATTCCCAGAATGGTTAGAGGTTATTTTTATGAAATGTCGTGTGTCATCGCAGAATGCGCGCGAGTTTTGAAGCCGAATGCGATGTTATTTATGGTCAACGATAACGTCCGCTATGCAGGTGCAAGTATTTCAGTGGATATGATCCTTTCTGACATTGCTGAGAAGTTGGGCTTTTATACGGAAAGCATCCTTGTCTTGCCTGATGGTAAAGGGAATAGCAGTCAACAGATGGGCGAGCATGGACGTGAAGAGTTGCGTAAATGTATTTACGTTTGGAGAAAGATATGATGTCCTCTCATCCTTATCGACGTCATCTCGCTTCCAGTGATGATCTTGTTACAAGCTACGAGGCGACACGCGCAGGGTTTGTCGCCCTTGCGCTCGAGAAGAATCGTCGCGCTACCCCCTATGTCGCTGAAGCGCGAGCATTGCAGGCAGCTGCATCACAAGCCAGAACGCCTGCTGACCTGCTCACCATCCCTGGCATAGAAGCAGGTCTCCTCGCAGCAGCGGGTTTATCTGATAAAGCTCTGGTTCATCTCCAATCCGCAGATAAGCAGGCGGCCATCGATGGTCTTATCGAAAATTTTCTTGAGCCAGCAGGCGAGAAGTTCGTTGAAGAACTGGTTTTTCGGTTTCTACTGACGCGTGGCGATACGCTTGGCGGTTCGATGAGAAATATTGGCGGCGTCCTGGCGCAGAGGAAACTGACCCGGGCTATCATAGCCGCACTGCGAATTGCTGGCATCAGTTATAAATGGCAGCATTCAAAAACAAAGCAGTGGGTCGATATGAATGATGATGACCTGGATATTGAATTATCGTTACGTGGATTGAGTTGGGAAAACAATGGTCAGTCGCGCACCCTGATCTACAATCTGCTTGTGCCTTTGGTCGGGAACAACGTGGACATGTGCTTGTTCAACCTTGATCCTGATGCGCTTCAAAGTACGGAGTATAAAGCTGCCGATTCGTATGTCGCTCTGGGTGAACTTAAAGGCGGCATAGATCCCGCAGGCGCAGATGAACACTGGAAAACGGCGCGAGCAGCGCTTGACCGTATCCGTGAAGCATTTGCTAAGACAGTCCATACTCCGTATACTTTCTTTATAGGAGCGGCAATTGAAAAGAAAATGGCTGTCGAGATATGGAATCAATTAGAACAGGGTCTGCTGACCAATGCAGCCAATCTCAATAAGGACGATCAAGTCACATCCATCTCCGGATGGTTATGCACGCTATAAATGCTGGAGAAGGCAAAAAAGTCTGCCCCGCACCTCAACCGGCATTCGCTCTTCGCGCCTTTGTGCCTTTGTGTGAGTTTTCTGAAAGAGGGGGCGCCTCGCCTCCAATTATTGGACACTACCCATGAGTCTGATTGAAACCATCCGCATCGCCCTGAACAGCCTGTCCGCCAATAAGCTGCGCTCGGCGCTGACGATGCTCGGCATTATCATCGGCGTCGGCGCGGTGATCACGCTCCTGGCGCTTGGCGGCGCCATTCAAACGCTGGTGACGCGCGAGTTGCAGGGGCTGGGATCGAACCTGGTCTTTGTGTTCCCCGGCACCAATGACCCTGAACAGAACCGGCGCGTGCCGCCGCGCCTGACAAACGAGGACGTTGCGGCGCTTGCCGACCCGCTCAACGTTCCAGCCGCTGCCGCCGTCACCCCGCAGTTGACCCGTGGGGCGCTGATCGTCTACTCTGGCGCCAGTTTCGATGGGCGCGTCGCTGGCGTGACGCCGAACTATCCGCAGGTGCGCAACGCCAGGGTGGTCAGCGGCAGGTTCTTTGACCAGACAGAACTCGATCTGCGCTCGCGCGTCGCGGTCATCGGCGCTGATGTGCGCACGTCGCTCTTTCCTAACGAGGATCCGATTGGGAAACGGATTCGCATCAATGATGTCAGCTTTGAGGTGATTGGCGAAATGGCGCCGCGCGGCGGCAACTTTGGTCCGAGTGAGGATAACCTGGTGTTCGTGCCGATCACGACGGCGCAGACGCGCCTCTTTCCGCCACCGCCAGGCGTGGTGAACCGGATCGACGTGAGCGTCGTGTACATCCAGGCGATTGATGAGAGTCGCATTGATGATGTGATTGATCAGGTGACGGAGGTGCTGCGCCGTCGCAACGGATTGACCTATCAGGACAACAACTTTACGATTGTGACGCAGCAGGACCTGATTGCTTCGTTCGGCACGATCACTGGCGCACTGACCGCATTTCTGGGCGCTATCGCGGCGATCTCGCTGCTGGTCGGCGGGATTGGCATTATGAATATTATGCTCGTCTCAGTGACTGAGCGCACCCGTGAAATCGGGCTGCGCAAGGCGGTCGGCGCTCGGCGGCGCGACATCCGCTTTCAGTTCGTCATCGAGGCGACCATGCTGAGTCTGCTTGGCGGATTGCTTGGCATCGCTCTCGGCTATGCGCTCTCAGCCCTGGGAACAGTGCTGTTGCAAGGGGTAGCGGAAGGCGCCGAGGCGCGCGTGCACCTTGATGCCATCCTGCTCGCTACGCTCACCTCGATTGCGGTTGGATTAATCTTCGGCATCTATCCCGCCGTCCGCGCCTCGCGTCTCAATCCGATTGACGCGCTGCGGTATGAGTAAGGCGTTGAACGTTCAACGTGGAACGTTCAACGTTACGAATACCACTGTCTCCTCGTCCGCATACACCTCGCGCCATTGATCGGGGCGGGCGCGAACATACTCCAGCAGGGGCTTCTGTTCTTCGACGCTCAGCATCATGCCATCAATCGCATACTTTGCCAGCAACGTCTCAACATCGGCGCCCTGACCAAGCAGAATATAGTCGCGCCACTGGTCGTAGGGGTATAACTCGATTCGCGGATCGATGAAGACCTTCTGTTCCGGCGCTGCCCAGATCAGGTACGATCCGTAGCTCATCGCGTGAAACAGGCGCTGAGGACGTTGCGGCAACTTCTGAAGCGCCCGCGTCGCCTCGATTGGCGTGCCCTTCGCCAGAAGCGCGCCGACTTCCGGCGGCAGCAGCGCAGGTTTGACCCACGGCGAGCCGATCAGCAGCAGCATCGCCAGCAGACCGATGAGCGCGGCATTCATCGCCGGGACCCCCTGAAAGCGGCGGGGAGACGGCGGCGGCAGCAACGTCGCTGCCTGCGTCGCCAGGAGCGGCGTCGCTACAAAACCCAGCCAGACAATATTGCGCGTGGCGCCGAGCGCCAGCCATAGGAATGCGCCGGTCAACATGAGGTCGGTGAGGTCAGGTCTGGAACGCGCGTAGATCATCACCAGCGCAGTCACTATCACAAACAAAAAGAAAATCGCGCCGTTGATGTCGCGGATGGTCGGCGGCGCCCATTCCGTAACGAGATCGGTCACCTGGCTGCTGCCGAGCAGATTGGTCACATACCCCAGCACCTCGACGCCGCGCGGGTTGAGCAGGGTTGCGACCGCTGTCGCTGATCCCCACACGAGCAGCGACGTGTCGAACGTCTTTTGGAATGTTCCCTGCTCACGCCAGCGCCGGATCGCTTCGCCTGCGAACACGATGCCGATGAGCGCGAATCCCAGCACAAATGAGCCATGCATATTCACCCAGAGCGCCATGAGGAGCGGCAACAGCCACAGGCGGCGCGCCATACCGAGGCGATACTCGGTGAGCACAGTCAGAAATCCGGCGAACAGCGGGAACACATACGTTTGCGGGCGCACCGTCCAGTTATCGAACGAGAGCGGCAGCGTCGCCAGCAGCAGAATGGCGACGCACAGACGCACCCGGTTGGTGCGCAGAATGCAGAGACGCAACAGCAACCCATACGCCAGCGTCAGCACCAGCGCCTGCACGACGATAATGAGCGGCAACCCGCCGATCTGGTGCAGCAGCGCCATGAGAAGTTGCGCCAGCCAGCCCTGGTTGAAGAACGGCTCGCCAGCGCGCGTATACGAGAATACATCAACCTGGGGAATTGCTCCGGTTTCAAGAATGACGCGCCCGGTCGCCATATGCCACCAGAAGTCATGCGGCGGGATAGGGGTCAGCAGCGGACGCAGCGCAATCAGCATCAATGCTGCGGTGATATAGACCTGATCGAGGGTCGGGCGCAGGCGCGCCTGTCGCTCCGAAACCGATTCAAGCGTCGAAGTTGAGGGCATGGTCGATCAGTCACCTTTCACGACGATACAGGATTGAAAAACGATCTTCATATTCCACAACCCAATCGGGATCAACCGCAAGCGCCGACACGAGCGGCGCCTGCCGCGACCGGCTGAGCAGCGCACGGTCAATGCCGTAGCGCTCGATCAATGTGACGTAATCGTGCGCCTCGCCAATCGCAAGGTAATCTTCCCACAGCGCCAGCGGATAGAGTTCGACGCGCGTATCAACGAACACCCGTGGCTCAGGCAGCGCCCAGATCAGGTACGACCCATACGCCATGTCATTGAACAGACGCCCGCCGGGGTAATCGCGCAAATACGCCGCAGCGCCGACCGGCGTATCGGCGCTGTAGAGGAGCGGCGCGCCGGGAACATCAGCAAACAGATCACGGTATGGCGCTGGCAGATTAAGGAGCGGCTTGAACGGAGGTTGCAGCGCCGCCACGCCGACGATCAGCGCGAGTCCGACAACAGCGGCAAATGGGTCGCCGCGCTGCGGAACCCGGCGCTCTTCGGGGCGCGCCAGGCACTGCGCCAGCATCGGCATCGCCAGCATGCCAAACCAGACCACATACCGCATCCCGCTCCACGCCAGCCAGAGAAACGCGCACAGCACGAGGGTGTCGGTCAGGCTTAAACGGCGATGACCGAGCGCCAGCGTCGCTATCAGCAACAGCGTCGCCAGAAAGAACGCCTGCCCTGCCAGGCTTCGCACGGTTGGCGGTTGCCACTCGTTCACCAGACCCTGGCTCGGCGGATCAGTGAGCAATTTCAGCACGTACCCAAAAATATTGATGCCAATCGGATTCACCATCGTCGCTGCCAGCGTTGCAACCGCCGTGGCGCCAAGCGCCGCCAGCCGTCGCGGGTCGGGCGCATCTGGCTGCCGCAGCGACGTTCGCAATCCCTCGCCAGCGCAATACAGCGCCAGGAGCGCCAGCCCTAGCACAAACGAGCCGTGGACATTGACCCAAAGGACCATCAACAGCGGCAGCGGCAGGAGCGCGCGCCAGCCGACCTGCCGCGCCGAGTAGGCGCCAAGAATGACCACATATGCCATAAATGGCGCCCATGCCCAGTTTTGCGGTCGTGTCGTTAGATTATTGATCGTCATCATCCCGGCGAGCAGAACCGCCAGCCCCGCCAGGCGCCAGGAACCGCTGCGCCGGCGTGCGTCGAGCAACACCAGTGCAAAGGCGAGCGCGCCCAGGATGTTGCGCGCCAGCACTGGACCCTGCAACCCGGCGAGGCGGTACGTCTGGTAAAACAGCCAGTCGCCGAACCACGCAGCATAGACAAACGGCTGATCCGCCGGAACTGTCCAGGCGAACATGTTCGTGCGCGGCACGCCGGATTCAGCCACAATTTGACCAACTCGCAGATGCCACCAGAAATCGTGCGGATCAGTGGGAGCCAGTGCGATGAGCGCCGCAACGACAGCCAGAGGCATCAAGCCGTACAGATGCGCAAGCGAAGGGAAAAGCGCCCGGCTGATGTGGTGCGGAACTGCGGCGTTGGTTGTTTTCATTGCCGTGTTGTTACATTCTTGCGCCACGATTGTGATCGTAGCGCACACAGTATGATGAGTATAATAGACTGGCTGCGGCAGAGCAACTGCGCTGGCTGTGTTCGCTGTGATTTCGATAAGGAGACCGTATGACATTGCTGCAACCCGTGACGCAACGACGGATGACGACCGATGTTGCGCTCGCTGATTGTACGGTAGTCATTCCCACCTACAACGAGCGCGAGAATATCGGCGAACTCATCCAGCGCATTCTGGAGATGTCGCGGTTTCGGGTATTGGTAGTGGATGACAACTCGCCTGATGGCACTGCCGAAGTTGTGGCGGCGCTGGCTGCCGACGAACCGCGCGTCGGGTTGTTGCTCCGTCCGGAAAAGCGAGGACTGGGCAGCGCCTATGTTGCGGGTTTCCGGCGCGCACTCGCGGAAGGCGCCGCGTTCATCTGCGAGATGGATGCTGACTTTTCCCATGACCCTTCGTATCTGCCGCAACTACTGGCGGCTGCCGAGACGCGCTACGACCTGGCGCTCGGCTCGCGCTACGTTCCTGGCGGGGGCACGACCGATTGGGGAATCATCCGGCAGTTGATCAGTCGCGGCGGCAACCTCTACGCCCGCGCTATCCTTGGGTTGCCGGTGATGGATGCAACCGGCGGCTTCCGTTGCTATCGGCGGCGTGTGCTGGAGACGATCAACCTGGACGATATCCAGTCGAACGGATACGCATTTCAGATCGAACTGGTGTATCGCACAATGCGCGCTGGTTTTCGCATCGGCGAACTGCCGATCATCTTCCCTGATCGGCGAGTAGGGCGTTCAAAGATGTCGCGGCGCATTGTGCTTGAAGCGCTGATCAATGTCTGGCGCCTGCGTTTCCGCAACTTGTGAAGGCTGGACGGGCGGCTCAGCATGACCGGTGTGGGCTGAGCCTGTCGAAGCCCACGCCAGTCGATCCCCAGGTGCAGGCGTGATTGTCCAGGTTTTTGTTGATCACTCTATAAGGCGGCAGGCTTCGACAGGCTCAGCCTGCGGGGATCTGCGCGTTCGCAACCTGCCATCGCCAGATGCGCGAGTGGTATAATGTTCCGCAAACGCTAATAGATTCGGGAGGTCGCCACACCGATGACTGACGCTCCGCCGTCCCTCAAAGAACTCTATGATAAAGCCAACGCCGATCTTGAAAAAGCGCGCCGCGAATTGAACGAGATTGAGGCGCTCCTGCGGCAGACCTCAAATGAAGTCGAAAAGTTGCAGCAACGTGAGCTGACAGTCTCGAACCGTCTGCGCGATCTGGATGTCAACATTGATCGGTATAGCAAAGCCGATATTAAGAATTTTTATGCTTCTGCCCAGGAAGTGCAGATGCGTCTCCTGACTATGCGGAGCCAGTTGGAGCAACTCCAGTACCGTCAGCAGGCGACCAAACAGCGTCAGAGTCTGTTGTTCGAGCTAGTCACAGCCCTCGAACCGTTCCTTGGCGCCGCCACGCCTGCTGGCAACACCGGTGGGATGGTGGGAAGCGACCAGTTGATCGCCGACATTATCCAGGCGCAGGAGAAGGAGCGTTTGCGTATCTCGCTGCAGATGCACGATGGTCCTGCCCAGTCGATGAGCAATCTGGTGCTGCGCGCCGAAATCTGCCAGCGGCTGCTCGATCGCGACCCTGAAATGGCGCGCGCTGAACTGAGCGCGCTCAAAAACGCCATTAATACCACCCTCCAGGATACGCGTCGTTTCATTTTCGATCTGCGCCCAATGATCCTCGACGACCTCGGGCTGGCGCCGACCCTGCGCCGCTATGTGCAGCAGGTCAGTGAAAAGAACAAAATCGAGATCAACCTGATGGTGCAGAACCTGGATATGCGGCTGCCTTCCCACTACGAAGTCGCTATCTTCCGCTTCATCCAGGAGGCGCTCAACAACGTCATCAAGCACGCCAACGCTTCCCAGGCGCGAGTGCTGGTCAGCGTCCGCGACGATCTTGGCGGAACGCGCATGATCCACGTGTCGGTCGAAGATGACGGCAGCGGATTTTCCGTGAGCGAGGTGCTGTCCGACGAAAGCGGACGGCGCAATATGGGGATCGCCACGCTGCGCCAGCAGGTCGAGACGCTTCTCCGCGGCGAATTTGGCATTGAAAGCGCCATCGGGCGCGGCACGCGCGTTGAGGCGCTTATTCCGTTGCCTATGGGTTAGGGGTTAAGGGTTAGAAGTTAAGATTCATTGCTTTCATTGAACGCATAGCCCCTAACCTTTAACCCCTGACCCCTGACCCCTCTATCATTGTATCGCCCAAAAGTCCCATTACTCCAATAAGAAAGTATTCACGGAGTACCGTCTTTTTTTTGGGACTGATTGCCTATTGAGAACCAGGGATTGCGCGCCTATACTGGAAGCGTAGTTCATTTAGTTCTATCCGTTTCAAGGAGGTCTCGCAATGGTTCGCAGCTTTTTCGCCAAGGAAGAAGGTCAGGGTCTGGTTGAGTACGCGCTGATCCTGGTTCTGATCGCCATCGTCGTTATCGGTATCCTCACCCTGCTGGGCGGTCGCGTCAGCCAGGTCTTCAGCCAGATCAACAGCGGTCTGAGCCGCTAAGTCGCGCCTCGTTCTCGTCGGACGTCGCCCCTCTGGAAAGTCCAGAGGGGCGATGGTTTTTGAGTCTCCAGGCTTTACTCTCCCAGGATCGCCGCCAGCGCCGCCTCGGTGTCCACGAGGTTGGAGAGCGCCGCATCGGGTGCGTGTGCGCGCAGTTCCTCGACGCCAAACGGACCGGTTGCAACCGCGACAGCGCGTGCGCCAGCCGCGCGCGCACAGGCAATGTCATTTGGCGTATCCCCGATCACGACAATGTCGGCATTCGCAAAGGCGCGACCATAGCGCTGCGCGGCGCGCGCAGCTGCAATCGGCGCCAGGTCGGTCCGGCGAGGGCTGTCGCTGCCATATGCGCCGCTCTCGAAATCGAAGAACTCCGTCAATCCCATCAGATCAAGCTTGAGCCGCGCAACCGGCGCAAGGTTGCCCGTCAGCAGCGATTGCACGACGCCCTTCGTGCGCAGACGCTGCAGAACATCAACCACCCCTTCGAGCACGCGCCCGCGGGTGCGAAACATGTCCGCCCACTCGTTGAGAATATCGAGGTACGTGGCGGTAAACACATCCAGTCGACTGAGCAATTCCTCCGCCGGTCGGTCAGGAAAGGTCTCCAGGATGATCTGCTGATCGGTTTTCCCGGCATAGGTGCGTCGCTCATTGTTGGACGGACGACCATACACGCGCGTGATAGCGGCACGCATGGCTTCACCGGCGACGCCGCCGCTGTACAGCAGCGTGCCGTCAATGTCCCACAGGATCAATTTGTGCATCATTGCGGTTGTTGTGATGGCTGATATCGCGGCGCTGGCGGCGCAGGCGGGATCGGGTCGAGTCCCAGCACGGGCGCAAGCGGACCGACCAACCGATCCACCAGCCACCCCAGGCGCTGGAATTGCGGACCGAGTTCCGTATCCTTGAGCGGAATCTCCACCGGCACGTTCAGACGCACCGGAATGGTGACATCATCAAGCGGAATATCCATCTTGAGCGCAATCCGCAGCGGCGTGCCTGCGGGAAGCGTCAGACGGATATTGTTGGCGCGCAGCCGGTTGCCGTTGCCGAGATCAATGTCGGCGCCGCTCAGTTGCAATGGCACTGGTTCGACCAGCGTTACCGTCGTTTGCTGGTCGACCGGGACGATCACGCCAGCGTCTTTCAGCGGCAGGGGTTGATCGAGCGGGATAGTCGCGCGGATCGTGGCGCCCTGCAGACCCGCGACAATGCTGCGCAGCTCGGCGACATTGTCGGCGGCGAATCCCTGCCCCTGGAGGGCGGTCGATACAATCTGCTGCCGCCACTGAATGATAAATCCGACCAGCAACAGCACCACCGTCAGGAGCACGATGTTGATGATAAATGACGTGACGATCAACGCCTTCCAGAATGGCGTCAGACGCGATCCACGCTGCGGGCTTTTGCTATTCGCCTGCGCCTGCGTCTGATTGCGCGACCAGCTCAGCAACGGCGTCGAACGTCGGCGCGGCGCAACGGATGACGAAGACGAGGTACTCGACGACTGGAGGTCGGGTGTGGCGCGACGGGTCTGCGTATCAGCCATCTGGCAGCCTCCTTTGTGTGCAAGATTGTGACGGTGGCGCAAACGCATACCGTCGCAAGTATATACCACTGTGTGTGGTAAAGCAAGACTCTGTCATCTACTTTTTCTTGACCAACTTCCAGCAGTTATACCCGCTGCGGGTGCGGCGGTAACGGAGCGAGTCGAGCGACGAGCGCGCAATGAGCAGCCCATACCCGCTTTCCGGCAGCATGGCAATGTCAATGTCGTCATCGGGCGGGTCAGCGGCGGAGAATGTCGGTTGATAAGGCGCGCCCCAATCGATCAGGAGAGCTTCAATGCGATCAGGAAAAAGGCGCAACCGCACATGCAACGGTCGCATGGTCGCATCGGGCGGATAGGCATGACGCAACCCATTAGCCACTACTTCCGCCAGCGCCGTTGTAAAGAGGTGTCGCCACGACTCGGAGGGCAATTGAGAGATGGAAGCAGCATTGCTCCAGAAGCGTTCGATCAGATCGTGGATCGCATCCAGTCCCTCGTTCAGCGTCTGCGTGGCGATAGATGCTTCAATCAGCAGCGATCTGGGAGTAGCCAGCGCGCGCCTCCTCGATCGTCTCGTAAGGTCGCAAGACCCGCTCCAGCATCGTCAGGTTGAGCAACGTGCGCACCTGTTGGTTGGCGCGTGCGATTCGCAGGTCGCCGCCCGCCTGCCGCGCTGCCTTCAGCCCGCTGATTAATGCGCCAAGCCCGGAACTATCGACAAAACTCACGCGATCCAGATCGAAGATTAAGCGTCGGTGTCCGCTGGCGATCAGTTCAGCCAGTTGCTGTTTGACCTCCGCTGCCGCCAGCAGATCGAGGCGACCGTCCATTCGAACGATGGTGATCCCGTCATCACCGGGTTCGCTCTGGAGTGCCATGGCGGACTCCTCTCTGAAGCACTCTCCAGTCTTTCTTCGGAAGTTGACGCAGAGGCGCAAAGCCTTGCAGTCAATCCTCTACGCCTTCGTATTTGCGCGCCTGTGCGTCAGGCTTTTTGAGAGACTCTCTGGACTGCTGTCGCCACTGCCATTGGCTGTTCCTGATCGTCCGGTTGATAGAGCGCCGCATCGATCACAACGCTCAGCATAAGTAAATCATACCCGATCCAGAAGACGTTGACCAGCGTTGGAATCCCGTCCGTCTGCACGCCGAGCGCCAGGCGTGTCAGCCCCCAGACCGCCGAGAGCGTCAGCAGCGCCATCGTGATCACCTGGATGCGCACCAGGCGCAGTTGACCCCAGATGTGCATTCCTCCCTGGCGCACCTTTGGCGTCACGACGAACCCCAGCGGTCGTCCGGCGTAGACGTTGCCGATGGCGCTGATCACCGCCTGAATCCAGAGCGGAAAGAGCGCCAGGCTATACTGGCGTCCGCGCCAGGTCGCCCGCTTCCAGCCAGCGATGGCGAAGACCAGTTCGTTGGTGAGCAGGTACGGAACGAGCCGCCAGAAGAACTCTTCCGCTTGCGTGCGCACCGGCAGCATGCCAAAGATCAGGTACAAAATCGGGGCGGACAGGTAGATGACGCTGAAGAATCCCGACAGATAACTCCACATGGTGGCAAAGTACATCAGGCGCTGCCCCCACTGCAACCCTGGCACAAAGAGCGGATTTTCCCGCAGCATCACCTGGATGGTGCCCTGCGCCCAGCGGAGGCGCTGCTGAAGCGCCGAGCGCAGGTCTTCCGGCGCCAGCCCGCGCGCCAGGATTTCATCGTGGTAGACTGATCGCCATCCTGCTGCGTGGAGACGCATAGCCGTCGCCATGTCTTCGGTGACGGAGATGGTCGCCATCGGCATCACCGGCTGCGCTTCATCGGCGCGGTCAACATCCACTGCCAGCAGGAGTTCGCGCACGGTGGCGATGGCTGCCAGCGGTGAGCGTTCGCGTATCGTCAGTTCGTGCAGGATAGTTTCATCATCAAGCGACCGGCTGAGGTTCGTGGTCAGGTCTTCATCCTCATCGAGACCCGGAATAGTTGCCACCTCTGCGCGCAGGCGCGCCAGGTCTTCGATGACGAGCGGACGCGCTGCCGCAGCGGCGCGCTGCTGGAAATACCAGGTTACTTCCTGGATCGGGCGTCCTTCGCGCAGCATGCGCCGACTGGTGCGCACTGCCGCCTGAAGATCAGTGATCGCTGTCTGAATGGCGCCATTTGCCGGGGCCTGCACCTGTCGGGCGGCGCGACGCAGGATGGCGTCGGCGGTGCGCAGGGCGCGCTGCACGCGCAATTCCAGGTCGCGCACGTAGTTGGCGATGCCGATCTGCATGAGCGCTTCACGCCGCAGCACAGCGTTGGAACCGCAGAAGAACGCAGCATTCCAGCCGTCCTTCCCCTGCATGATCGGTCCATAGAAGAGCGGCGCCTGGCTGCCGAGCGGATCGTCCGGCGGGACGTTGTAGAACCACTGCGGCGTCTGCACCAGCGCCACGCGCTCATCGGCGAAGTAGCCCAGCGTGCGATCCAGAATGTCGGGCGACGGAATCTGATCGGCGTCCAGCACCAGGATGAACTCGCCGTTCGTCTGGCACAGGGCATTGTTCAGGTTGCCCGCCTTGGCGTGGCGTTGCTTTCCCTTCCACTCTTCGGTGCGCACCAGGTACCCGATGCCGATTTCTTCCGCCATGGCGCGCATCGCTGGCGAGTTGCCGTCGTCGAGCAGGTAGGTGCGGTGCGGGTAGCGAATATCGCGCGCGGCGACGGCCGTTGTGCGCACAACCTCCACCGGTTCGTTGTAGCAGGTGATAAAGACGTCAACCGTGGCGTTGGGGGGAGGAGGCGGAGGC
>JAUQOW010000179.1 GCA_030550675.1 Chloroflexota bacterium | reverse complement strand
GGCGCATACAGCAAGAGCAGGCATTGCGTTCAGCGCGTGCTATTGTACCATAGCCGCGCCTGCGGCAACGCCGGCAAAAGCGGCATCATAGCGCGCTGCCATCTGCGACCAGTCGTACCGGGCTGCTATGGAGCGAAAGTCAAGCGCTCTCAACGCTGGCAGGGCTGCAATGGTTTCACTCAGGCGATCAGCGAGTTGCGCATCATCGTCGTAGAGGCAGAATGGATGGAGATGGGGCGGAATCAACTCCGGATAACTCAAACGGCGCGGCAGCAATGGCACGCATCCGCAGAAGATCGCCTCAACTACAGCAATGCCGAAGAACTCCTGAATAGCGGTGCTGACCACAATATCAGCCTCGTGGAGCAACCGGCGATACGTCTCCAGATCGGGGACGTACCCCCACGCCAATGCGCAGTCTGCAAATTCCTCGCGTGCAGCAACGAACGTCGGATGCTGCGGGTCGATGTGCTCGCCGATCACGATCAGACGGAAATCGACCCGACGCCGTCTCAGTTCGGTCAACGCTGCAAAGAACGTCTCAGGAGCCTTATCATACTCCCAGCGGCTGTTCCACAGCAGGATCGGCGGCTCTCCGGCGGATGCGCGAGGAGGCGAGGGCAGATCGAGACGGGCAAGGTCGATGCCAGGCGGCAACACCTGCGACCGCGCCGCAAGCATATCGATCAGGTCAAGCTCCTGGTAATCGTGGTATCGCCCTGGTAAACCCGGCAACGCCGCGAAGAACGAGTCGCGGTGAAACGCCGAGTTGAAGAAAATCGCATCGGCTGCCAGCGCAGAGGTGTAGTTGATCCAGGGGAATGCCAGATCGCGCGTGCGGCCCGGCGGAAGCGGATAGGTCAACTGATTTTCGTGCATGTAGAGCGCAACGGCGGACCTTCCCAGCAGATCGCGCGTCAGCCCCAGGAACGTCGCCAGGTCGAGCATATCGGTGGCGACGATCAGATCGACAGGAAGCAGATTGCGGCGACGCACTTCACGCGCAAAAGTGATAGCCGCGCCGCGCATACGCCAGCGCCACCCGCCAGCGGGCGAAAGCGTCAGAAGGGTGACGTGATGCTGGCTGTAACGTGCAAATCCCTGTGATACAGCGGCGTGTGAACCGCCATGAAAGGCATCAAGCCAGAGAATATGCATGGGGCATGAAGCGCTGCACGATCGGAGGTGACCGTGCAGCGCTCTCTTAACGTCACTTCCGCGCGCTCCAGGTGGCGTTCGCGCATGGCACGCCATCGAGTTGCGCCGACAGCGACCCGTTTGCCAGCGACCCCGATACAAACGTGCCGCTTACGCTGACGGTATGGTTCGGGTTGCCGCCAGTGATCGGATGGAAGACGCTGCCGCTAATTGCAAAGGCGTTGCCGCTGATGCGAATGCCATTCGGGAAGTTCGGATAAGTCTCGAACGGGCACGACGGACCATCAACCGATATGCGGTAGATGGCGCCGTTGCGCACCTCGATCTCGAAGCGCCCTGGCGGATAATTGCCTGTCGTCGTCGTACCGGCGTTCGTCCCGCGCCAGATGCCGTCATATGGACTGGCTTCAGGCGTCGGGGTCGGCGGTTCGGGCGTTGGCGTCGGAACGTCGGTCGGCACCACGAGGTCCTGGCGCGCCGTGAAATCGACATAGAATATCTCGCCCGGCTGCCCGCTCAGGCGCACCCGCACCTGATGACCGGCTTGCTCTGCCGGTGTGGTTGGCTTATTGTTGACCGCATACACGGCAATGCCCCACTCGCCTTCGCCAAGCCCGCAGATGCGATAGTTGCCGGTGTCGTAGAAATGCTTCGCCGGGATCGTCCTGCCGCGATTGTCCACCTGCACGTAGAAACTCTGGAACAGACTGCCATTCGCCTGCGTCACGCGCCCCTGGATGCATGATCCGCCCTCGCTGTTCGCCGGATCAATCGTCCCACGCCGGGCGCTGCCGCGGAACAGATCACCGCTGCCGCCAATGCCAATCACAACGCCAGTCGGACCGGCAGGGGCGGTCGTGGGACTGATCGCTCCAGGCGTGTTGGTTGGCGCGGGCGGATTCGGATCGGGCGTATTCGTCGGGCGCGGGGTGTTCGTCGGGCGCGGGGTGTTCGTCGGCGCTGGCGTATCCGTCGGCGCTGGCGTATCCGTCGGCGCCGGAGTGTCGGTCGGCGGCAACGCTGTCGGCGATGGCTGAAGCGCAATCGCCGTCTGCGTGTTGGCGCTATCGACCTGATTGACAATCGCGCGCGCAGTCGCAACTTCTGCCGTGCGCCGTTCCGCCTCCGCTGTTTGCAGCACAACGGCGGTTTGCAACAGTTGCTCATTGTCCAGCGGCGCCGCCGTGGGCAGGGGCGTCATCGTCGGCAGGTTGGTCATATCAACCGCCACAGCGCCGCCTGGCGTCGTCTGCCCTTGCGATGGAGGCGTCCTGCCTCCGCCAAACGCAAAAAAACCGCCGACTGCCGCCACTGCCAGGACCACGACGCCGAGCAGGGGCCACAGCCAGGCGGGACGGGCGGCGGGCGCTTGCTGCGCCGACGCGGGCTTATTTTGCGTGGTGCTGGTGACCGCCTGCGGCGCAGACCCTGATGGCATCGCGCCAGCGCCGACATACGCCGCCTGCTGGTATGATGTATCAGCAAGTCGCACAACTGTTGGCGGCGGTTCATCAAGAAGCACTGTGGCGGCTGCGCCGCCGCGCGCAGCATCGCGCAGCGCCGTGCGCATTGCTGTAGCCGACTGGTACCGCTGGTCGGGTCGCTGCGCCATCGCGCGCATCAGAACGGCTGCAATTGCGGGACTGACGGCGGGGTTCTGCTGGCTGGCGGGAATGAGCGGATCCGGCTCGCCATTGATGATAGCAGCGGCGCGGGTAAGGGCATCCGGCGGCGGTGCGCCGGTCAGCAGGTGATAGAGTGTCGCGCCAAGCGAGTAGAGATCGCTGCGCGGATCGGTTCCTGTGCCCTTAATCTGTTCGAGCGGCGCGTAATGCGGCGTGTACCCGAAAACGCTGGCAGTGGATGCTGAACGGGTCATCGCAGCGGCGGCGCCCTTCGCTAGCCCGAAGTCAAGCAGAATGATCTCGCCGCGATCGGTCAGCTTCAGATTCTGCGGCTTGATGTCGCGGTGAATGATGGGCGGCGTGTGACCGTGAAGGTATTCCAGCGCGTCGAGCAGCGTATCCGCCCACCGCAGCACGTCAGCGACCGGGAAGGGCGCCTCGCGTTTACTCAGAAGCGTTCCCAGATCATCGCCCGGAATAAATTCCATGACGAGAAACTGCCCGTCCTCCTCGACAAAGTGATCGCTGACTTTGGGCAGCGCTGCGTGGCGCAGCCCGGCGAGCAACTGCGCCTCACGCTCGAACGCCCGTCGCGGCGCATCGCCGGATACCAGCGTCTGTTTAAGCGCAACGACGGCGTGCAGACGCAAATCCATCGCCTTGTACACGGCGCCCATGCCGCCACGCCCAATGGGTTCAATGATCTGATAACGTCCCTGCAGAATATGGTTGGCTGCCAGCATAGCGAATACCCTCTCCGGCAAACGCCGATGCATGATGACAAGTCCGGACGTGCATGGTCGCCCGATGCCGACTCAAGTATAGCACGAGGCTCTGACCAATCGGTTTCCAGATCGATGACATTCCTGTTAAGGGATCGCACACATTGCCCCGTGAACCGACTGTAATGTTCGAATGATTATCGTAAACGTCCAAACGGCGTATAACCAGATTGGTAAGCCTGTGTTCATCTCCTGGCGCGTTATGATGATCGGGGTTGACCTGCTGCGCTGGTTGAAGCGACGTCGCACGGCATCAGCGGCTTCCGTGTCGCCGCATAACGATGCGCTTGCCAATGCCGTGCGCAGGATTATTGCGACGAACGATCTGACGCTGCTGGATGACCTGTCGCAGGCGGATTACGACGCTGTCGCGGTGCGACTGGCGACGCAGATGAGCGATCCGCGTGTGTTGTTCCGCTTTTTGTGGCAGCGCGCTAGGGCTGCGCCGGAACGCCTGCTGACGCTCGTTCGCTGTATGCAGGCGGTCGATACCCCTGGTGCGCTCTGGGTCATCCGCGTTATCACCGCGCTGTCGGAGGGGCGCGCTGGCGACTCCGCCGCCAATCCGGTCCGCCAGGCGCTGATCGATTGCCTGCCAGCGCTCGATGCGGCGCTCGATCAGGTCGTACAGCGCCAACGCCCGCCAATCCGTGTGCTGCACCGTCTCTTCAAGGCGCTGGCGCCGGAATTGGCGGCGCCGCGACTGATGCGACTGGCGTTCGATGAAGCGACGCCTGCTTCCCTGGCGTGGGCTGCCGCGGAGTGGCTGGTGGAACGTCTACCCGACAGAGCGGCGCCCGACGAATCTCCGACAACGCCCGCAGCGCGTTCCCGCCGGATCTACGTCGATGGACTGACGGGTGCGACAGGCATCCAGGCGCAGGGAGCGGCGGCGCTGACGTCGTTTTCCGCTTCTGCTGCTGACGCTGTGCGCAGTGAACGCCTGGGGCGCGCATTGCTGACGAACACATCTCTCTCACCGGAGATCCGGCTTGCTGCCGTTGATCTGCTGATGCGGCGGGAGTCGCCCCCCTGGACGCTGCTTGCCGACGCCTGCGCCGATGAGAGCGAGATCGTGCGGCGAGGAACGCTGGCGCGGATCGGGGCATGCTCGACGCGCGAAGCGATCGCCACGCTGGTTCGTCTGACGCTCCGCAGCGGTATGCCGGTTGATGTGCGCCTGGCAGCGGTGATGCGTCTGAGCGCCGAAACGCGCTGGGATGTAGCGCCTGTTCTGCAGCGGTGTGCATCTGACCCGTCGCTGCCGCTGGCAGGACGACTGCGCGCGGCGGCGGCGCTGGGGCGACGCTCCGTTAATCTGCCGCGTTTGCTGGCGTTGATCCGCGATCCGCAGCTCTGCGTCGACGTGCGCGCCGCCGCCGCGCGCGCGGCAGCGTTTCCCACTGCTGCTCCCCATCTCATTCGCCTCATCCTTGATCCTGCGATGCCGCCGCCGGTTGTAACTGCTCTCGTTGAAGCCCTGGCGACTCCCGCCTGTCGCGCTGCCGCCCAAAGCGCGCTTCCCGCGCTTACCAGGCTGCTCGCCGTCGCTCGCGCCGACGTGTCGTTGACGCTGGCGATCATCAGGGCATTGGGCGCATTCGGCGGCGATGAAGCGGCGGCGGCGCTGGCGCCGCTGGCAGGACCAGGAGCGTTGACCCGGCTTCAGAGCGTCGTTTCGCCTGATATGCTCGACCTGCCGGTTGAGACATGCCTGGAGCGCGCGCTGCTTCCAGCGCCGATGATGACGCGCCTGCTGCGCGCTCTGGCAAACGCGCCGACCGTGGCGGAGCAGCCGACGACGCTGGCGCAGTTCCTGGCGCACGAGGCGGATCTGGTGCGCTGCGCCGCAATTGAGTCGCTGACCCGGTGCGGCGGCGCCAGGGCGCGCGAGGCGATCCTGGCTGCGGTTGGCTACTTCGCGTCCCCCGCTGTGGCTGCCGCGCTTGCCGATGCGATCAGCGCCCTCGACAGCCTCAGCGACATGCTGACGGTCGTTGTCAACCCCGCTCTTGACCCATCGGTGCGCTGGCACGTCGCCGACCGGCTGGCGCAGCGCATCGATGGACCGGCAGCGCTGCGCGAAGCATGGATGCGATCAGACCTCGATGCGTTCGCCCGTGAGCTGATTATTGAAACGCTGGGACGCCATAACGCAGATGCGTCCGCAGCGTTCCTGGCGCGCCTGGCGTGCGACTCTGCGCTATCGCCAGCATTGCGCGAACGTGCGCTCGAAGCGCTTGAAGGAGTGGAGGATGCATCGCTTGAAGGACCGCTGATGCGTCTGGTGAATGATACCCGACTCGCACCTGAACTGCGCGGCAGAGCGGCGGCGAGCCTGCCAACCTCGCTCAGTCCCGCAACGCGCGCCATACTGCGCGACCTGCTGCGCCCAGACTCGCCGCCAGCGCCGGTGATCGTCGGCGTGCTGCGAGCGCTTGGGCGTGCACGGGACGCTGCGGCATTGCCCATCATGCTACGCTACAGTCTTGATACAGACCCCGCCGTGGCGCAGGCGGCAATCAGAGCGCTGGCAGCCAGCGGCGACGCCGCCATCAGCCCAGCGCTGACGCGCGTCGCCTTGAGTCCGCACGCTGATGCAGCGGTGAAATTGATCGCCGTCGAGTCGCTGCTGCAGCTTGGTGAACCGGATGCCATAAGGTTGTTGCGCCCCTATCTGCAGCATCGTTCAATCCTGATGCAAATGCGCGCGTTTCGTTTGCTGGCAGACGCCGGACAGATCGGTAATGAAGCGGAACGCCTGGTCTGTGATCGGCGCTGTCCGGCGCCGCTGCGGCTGTGTGCGCTGGACTACGCGCCCAATAGCGCATCTGGTGGAGCGCTGCTCGCTGCGCTGATCAACGACCCTGGCGAAGATCCGGCAGTGCGCGCCGCTGCTGCCGCCCGGTTGAACGGACGCGATCACGTTGTGACGCTGGCTGAAGTGGCGCTTGATCCAATGTCGCTGCTCAATGTGCGCACCGCATGTATGGCTGCGCTGAGCGTCAGCGGCGCAACCGACGCGCTGCTGGCGCTCAGCGCGTTGACCGATCATGAGGACGATCCCGTAGCTCGCGAACGAGCGCGCCAGGAACTCTGGTCGCTAGCGATGCAGCCATTGAATGACAGCACAGCACCGTCACCTCTGGTGTGATCGTTGATCGACAGAGCACGCCATGAATACCACACGCGCCACTATCATGATCGTCGATGACGACCCTGCGATCAGCACTTTGATCAGCCATCAACTTCGCAGCCTGGGGTATCGCACGGTCTGTCTGCACGACGGACTTCAGGCGCTGCAACATCTGGCGGTCGTTCAGCCGGATCTGATACTGCTCGACGTTATGATGCCGCATATGAGCGGTTGGGACGTGTGTCGTCAGATCCGCGCATCGTCCGATGCGCCGATCATTCTTCTAACCGCCAAGGATGCGGATGCCGACGTCATCGCCGGTCTGAATGCAGGAGCCGATGACTATGTGACCAAACCCTATCGGATTGCGCAGTTGCACGCGCGGATTGAGGCGGCGCTGCGCCGGTCGCAGCAGCGCACGCGACCGCATACTGCCGCACGCACCGGGTCCATGTTCGCAAACACTCGTGCACCTTCCCAGCAAACGACGACATTGCGAACGCCAGAGGTTGCACCGCCGAAGATGTCGGTAGCGACGCCGCGCCCTCGACTCGGCGCGACGCTGCGCGAAGAGCGCCTGCGACGCGGCGTGTCGCTCTATCAGGCGGAACAGGTCTGCCGTGTCCGTTGGGATTACCTCCAGGCGATTGAACAGGAACAGTGGGAGTATGTGCCGCGCGCGCATCGGCAATCCGCTATTCGAGCGTATGCTGCATACCTGGGCGTTCCCTTGCGCTATCCCCGACCAAGACGGGCGTCGCTGGCATCGGTTGCCGCACCGCTGGCGGCGATCGTGCTGATGCTGGTGGTTGTCGTTGTTTACTTCTTCTAGAAGACATCAGCAGATGTGGTATACTGAAAAAGAATTCCATACTGTCGGATGACGGGCGTGGGAGAGCACCGCGCAAGCGGTCGCCGAAGGAGCAAGCCAGGGGAGCCGGACCCTGTGCGAAACTCTCAGGCTGAAGGACTGCGCCCCGACGACCCTCTGGAGAGCCCGTCCATTCGGGCGCCGACGGAGAAACCCGTCATGCGGGGCATCTCACAGGTCAGCGGACAGAGGTCAGGCGCTGCGTCTGACTCTGTCCTTTTTATTTGACGAGGAGGTCGCCTGATGAGTGATCGGATCGGGCTGCGTCGCACGCCGTTGTACGAGCGGCACCTGGCGCTCGGCGCGCGAATGGTGGAGTTCGGCGGCTGGGAGATGCCGGTGCAATACAGCGGGATTATCGACGAACATCGTGCGGTTCGTGAAGCCGCCGGTCTGTTCGACATCAGTCACATGGGCGAAGTCGAAGTGCGCGGACCGGACGCGCTGCCATTTCTCCAACATCTGGTGACGTATGATGTCGCCGCTATTCCGCCGGGACAATCGAACTACGCCCTGATGTGCCTTCCCGACGGCGGGATCATCGATGACACGTTCATCTACAATCTCGGCGATCATTACCTGGTGGTTGTCAATGCCGCCAATACCGCCAAAGACGTTGCATGGATGCACGAATGCGCCAGAAACTTTGATGTCGCTGTCACTGATGTGTCGGATCGCACCGGTATGCTGGCGCTCCAGGGTCCGGCGGCGGAGGCGTTGCTGGCGCAGGTTGCAGGCGCCGATCTCGCGGCGTTGCCATTCCACGGCGTCGCGCGCGGGATCGTGTCGGGCATTCCGGCAATCGTGGCGCGCACCGGATACACCGGCGAAGACGGGTTTGAACTCTTCGTCGCGGCGGACGACGTCGGGAGACTGTGGGACGCACTGCTGCACGTCGGGCGCGACGCCGGGTTGAAGCCGTGCGGATTGGGCGCGCGCGACAGCCTGCGCTTTGAGGCGTGCCTGGCGCTCTATGGTCACGAGATTACGGAAGAAACCAACCCGTATGAGGCGCGGCTGGGATGGGTCGTCAAGCTTGAGAAAGGCGACTTTATCGGTCGTGACGCATTGCAGCGCATCAAGCAGGAAGGAGTGCAGCGGCGTCTGACCGGGTTTGAAATGGTAGGGCGCGGCATCGCTCGCAGCGAATACGAGATCCGCGACCTGGAAGGAAGACCCATCGGCAAGGTGACGAGCGGCATGCCCTCGCCGACGCTGGGGAAAAATCTTGGCATGGGGTACGTGCCAGTAGCGCTCTCCAGGGAAGGGAGCGAGTTCGATGTCGTGGTGCGCGACCGACCGGTGCGCGCGCGCGCCGTGAAAATGCCATTCTACCGTCCCCGCTACAAGAAGTGACGAACGTCTGACTTCGCTCTATGCTTACAGGAGGAACCCATGGCTTTCAAGACTCCTGCCGATCTGCAGTACACCAAAACGCACGAATGGATCCGGATCGAAGGCGATGAAGCGACGGTTGGAATCACCGATTATGCCCAGGACGCGCTCGGTGATGTCGTGTATGTCGATCTGCCGCAGGTCGGGGCGCGTTTTGAGGCGGACGGGGTGTTCGGCGCCGTCGAGTCGGTCAAGGCGGCATCAGACCTGTATCTGCCGGTCGCCGGAGAGATTATCGCCGTGAACGAGGCGTTGGTGAGCAACCCTGAGTTGATCAACAAGGACCCATATGGCGAGGGATGGATTGTGAAGATCAGGGTCGCCCCCGGAGTCGGCGCGTTGATGAGTGCAGAGGCATATTCCGCGTTTGTCGATTCAATCAAGCACTCGTAGGGGCAAGGCGCTGCCTTGCCCGGCGCTGCCTCGCCCGGCGCCGCCGCACTCAACCCGCGCCTACGCCGCCACGCCCGCGTCGCCAGGACCTGGGAGGGGCGAGGCGGCGCCGCGCCCGATCCGCGCCTGACCCGACGGCAAACAACCAGAACAAGGAATAATCAGGTGTTGGCAGCGGCAGGTCTCGCGCCTGCCCGATGACGGAGTTGCACATGACCCACTATATTCCGATTACAGACGCTGATCGCGTCGAGATGCTGAAGACCATTGGCGTCGAGCGTCTTGAGGATCTATTCGAGGCGGTGCCGGCGGATCACCGCTTTCCGCCGCTCTCGTTGCCCGAACCGCTCTCCGAGCCGGAATTGCGCCGGGAACTGAGTCGGTTGGAGCGCCTGAATGCGCACGCAGGCAGCCACCTCATTTTTCTCGGCGCTGGCGCGTACAATCATTTTGTGCCCGC
>JAUQOW010000178.1 GCA_030550675.1 Chloroflexota bacterium | reverse complement strand
TCTGAGTTCTCGCGAGCCTGCTGAGCCAAGATGCCGTCTGACGATTCATCGCCTGGACCCGCGAATACGCGAACAGGTCAAGCAGGGGCGCAGCGAGTGCACGAATGCAACGGCAAACCCGCGAACAGTCGCAAGTAACAAAAGCGCCGCCCGCTGCGCTTGCCCCTCTGCGGTCGGCGAAAAGAGGCAGCGAATAAGGGAAGGGGAGCGATAGGGGCGCCTGGCGCCCCTCGCTCCCCTCTGGTCAGCGAAGGAACGTCGAATGCACGAATGCATTTGCGAATGGGAGGAGGCGACGTTCTGAGGGCTACATCACCTGACGTCCACGCTTAACCTTCCACCTTTCCGCCTGCAACCTCACCCTCTCGCCTCACGCCTCTAATGATGCTTCGCCGCCGCCTTGCCGTGATGCCCGTGTCCATGTCCCCCGGCTTCCTGGCGGCGCAGCAGCGGCACGCGATAATCGTTCGGCGCCAGCAACGGCGCACGCTGCAGGTTCCAGGCGAACACCCCCAACCACAACCCGCCAATGGCGATCAGCGTCACCAGATCGAGCCAGTGGATGTGGAACCCGTCCGGATGGAACGCTGGCATAATTTTCCAGAAGTACCAGACAATCTCGATAAGGTACATGTAGATCGCAATCGCTGTCAGATTTGCCAGTCGGCGCTTGGCGAAACGGCTCAACAGCAGCATGAACGGCAGCAGGAAATGCCCGAAGATCATGGCAAGCCCCAGGATTTCCCACCCGCCAGTCGAACGATGCCCGTGCCACGGCGTCAACTCCGGCACGTTCCCTGACCAGATGATCAGATACTCGGAGAAATTGACATATGCCCAGACTGCCACGAACGCGAACAGGAACTTGCCCAGGTCGTGCAGCCGGTCGACGGGAATGCCGAACGGCAGCAGGTTGCGCGCCTTGAGCGCCGCCAGCGCAATGATGCCGCCGCCGAAGGTCAGGATCAGCATGCTGGCGATGTAGGTCACCGGATACATCGACGAGAACCATTCCGGCTCCAGCGACATTCCCCAGTCAGTAGCGGCGAATGTCCACGCCAGCACCAGCACGACGATGCCGGGACCGCTCAGGCGCTGGAAGCGACCGCGGAGATCGTCGCTGAACCCTTTCGCATCCTCTTCCAGCGACCACTGCCGCAACAGATACGCCATTCCGATGAACAGCACGAAGTAGATCACTGCGCGCGCCAAGAAGAACGGCACATTCAGGTACGGCGTTTTCAGCGCCACGACCTCATCATTCGCCACCACTTCCGGGTTGGTCCAGGGGAACAGGTAATGTGTTCCCGTCAACGTTTCCGCAGCAATCGGCAGGAACAGGATCGCCATCAGCGGCAGGGTAAGCGCCGCTGCCTCCAGCAGGCGCCGCAGCATCAACCCCCATACGCCCTGCGTCAGATGGTTGATCATCAACACCAGCAGCCCGCCGAGCGACAGGGCGAACCAGAAGAAATAGGCGAAGATATACGAGTGGAAAAACTGCGCTGCTCCCAGAAACGCTCCGGCCACTGCCAGCAGCATCGCAACGCCGCCAACGATCAGCGCCACTTGCTGAAGACGCGCCAGTGCCGGACGAAGCGCAGCAGGCTCTTGTGCGATCATAAACCATCCCTTTCGGACGAGAGAACGCTCTCGGTATTCGGTCCAGGGTCCGAGTCTTCTAACCCCTAACCCTTAACTCCTAATTCTGCGGCGGCGGGTTCTTCTGCAACTCACGGATATGCGCCACAATCGCCCAGCGGTCGCTGATGCTCTGGACGCGGTAGCCATAGGCGTACATGGTTCCCCTGCCGTTGACCAGCACGTCGTAGTACTCGCCGTCGGGCATATCGAGCAGGCGCTGATCGTAGAACGACGGCGGGCGCGGGTTGAGCAGCAGACCGACCCGACCGCGACCATTACCGTTGACGCCGTGACATACTGCGCAGTAAATCTCGTAGCGTTCTTTGCCGCGCGCCAGCAACTCCGGCGTGATGCGGATCGGAATCGTCGTTACATAGGCGCCATTCGGGTCGCCATCGACGCGCCCGGTGCTGGTTGCATCGATCCGCAACCGACCGCGCGCCACCGTGTTCTCCACCAGCGGGCGCGCCGCAGCGCCGCTGGCGAAGATTTCACTTGCCGCTTGCGGGTTATATTTCGCCTGGTCATACATCTCGAGGTGGCAGGCGGTCATCAGCAGCGCGACGCCAACCAGCCACCCTGCCCGGGCGATCCGTCCAATCAACGACCCTGGACGGCGGCGTTGTCGCAGGTTCAGCATTGTCGCTCCCCTAGTTATCTACGGTCGAGACCGCCAGCGGTCCCAGGCTCTCCAGGAACTGGCGCGTTCGTTTCAGCTCGAACTTGGGATCGGCAGCTTCGATGCACAGAAAGAAGCGATCAACCGACGCGCGCTCAAAATTTGGCGCATTGAACACCGGATGGTACGGTCGCGGCAGCCCGCAGGCGGCGATCATGCCAAAGACCGCCGCAAACGCCGACAGCAGCACCATCCCCTCGAACGTCGCCGGGATGAACGCGGGCCAACTGAAGAGCGGACGACCGCCGATATTCAGCGGGTATGCCACCAGGTTAATCCAAGTCTGAAGCGTGAACATCCCGATCGCACCTGTCAGACCGGCGCCAAAGATCACCCATGGCAGGCGCGTGCCGCGATACCCGACGGCTTTGTCCAGACCATGAATTGGCATCGGCGTATACGCCTCGAACTTCGTATATCCGGCGTCACGGGTTTTTTCCGCTGCCGCCAGCAGCGCTTCAGGATGATCAAACTCGGCGATCAACCCATAGAGGGTCGGCTCAGTCGAGACCTTTGGCGCTTTTACCTGTGTTGCACCTCGTTTCAACATCCCAACGCCTCCCTAGTGATGTCCGGCGCTGCCGGTTTGAGCCAGCGCTTTTTCCGTTTCCGTCTTATGCACCAGGTCGCGCACCTCAAAGATCGAAATAGCGGGCAGCAACCGGATGAACAGGAAGAACAGGAAGAAGAACCATCCGAAGGACCCGGCGTACAGCGAAAAGTCCCACACGGTCGGCGTGTAGTACCCCCACGACGATGGCAGGAAATCACGGTACAGGCTGAGCACGATGATCACCCACCGCTCGAACCACATGCCGATGTTGATACAGATCGAAATGAAAAACAGCCAGGGCAGGCTCGTGCGGAAGCGCTTGAACCACAACAATTGCGGAATGGCGACATTCAGCACGATCAGCGCCCAATAACTCCAGGCGTAGGGTCCCATCGTGCGGCTCGTGATCAGGTAGTACTCATAGATGTTCGCGCTGTACCACGCATAAAACATCTCGGAGAAGTAGCCATATGCCACCACAAGCCCCGACGCCAGCATCACCTTGCCCATCAGGTCGAAGTGCTTGATGGTGATCAGGTCGTGCAGCTTGTACCAGCGGCGCATTGGGATCAGCAGCAGGATCACCATCGCAAAGCCGCAGTAGACCGCGCCAGCCACAAAGTAGGGCGGGAAAACCGTCACGTGCCATCCGGGCAACTGCGAAATGGCGAAGTCGAGACTGATAATGCTATGCACCGAAAGCACCAGCGGCGTCGAAAGACCAGCGAGGATGAGCGACGCCACCTCATAGCGGTTCCAGTCGCGTGCGCCGCCGCGCCAGCCGAGCGCCAGAAAGCCGTAGAAGATTTTGACCCACTTATTCGTCGCCCGGTCGCGCAGGGATGCCAGGTCGGGGATCAGACCCAGGTACCAGAACAGGATCGAGACCGTTGCATATGTTGAGATGGCGAAGACGTCCCACTCGAGCGCGCTGCGGAACTGCGGCCACATCCCCAGCGTGCCAGGGTAGGGCAGCATCCAGTAGTCGAGCCAGGGGCGACCGGTATGCACCAGCGGATAGACGCCAGCGCACGCCACCGCGAAGATCGTCATCGCCTCGGCGGCGCGGTTGATCGACGTGCGCCAGTCCTGCCGGAAAAGGAGCAGAATGGCGGAAATAAGCGTTCCGGCGTGCCCGATGCCGATCCACCACACAAAGTTGATGATGTCGAACCCCCAGGCGACCGGAATATTGATGCCCCACACGCCAACGCCGACAGTAAACAGCACCGCCAGCGAGAAGAGATACACGAACAATCCCAGGGCGGCGATGACGAAGCCAACCGGCCAGCCCCAGGGGGTCTTCCTGATCGGCGTCAGCACGATGTCGCCAATTGTCCTGGTGACCGACTCATACGTCTGCTTCGGACCCAGGAGTTCTTCGAGCATCTTGCCATACGACGATTGTTGCGCGGGTTGTGAAGCCATGTGCCACTCCGTGTATCCAGGACGGGAGAACAGACGCTTCTGTTTCCCGCCGTTGACCGTTCGCCGTGATTAAGCCTTTTTCTCTTCCGCAAGGTCGGGGTTCAGATTCTTGATCTTCGCCAGATAACTCACCCGCGGTTTCGTATTGAGTTTATCGAGCGACGTATACTTCAGCGGTTGATCTTTGAGTCCCACAACCTGCGCCTGCGGGTCATTCAGATCGCCGAACACAATCGCCTGCGTCGGACAGACCTGCTGACACGCTGTCAGAATCTCGCCGTCGGCGATGCGCCGGTTCTCAGTGCGCGCCTGGATGCGCGCCTCGTTGATCCGCTGAACGCAGAATGTGCACTTCTCCATCACGCCGCGCGCGCGCACGGTCACGTCCGGGTTGCGCATCATCTTGAGCACCGGGATGCTCTCGTTTTCGGTCGAAGCGTCGATCGGCGAGCGGTATGGCACGTCCTGATACTGCAGGAAATTGAACCGACGCACCTTGTACGGGCAGTTGTTCGAGCAGTATTTCGTCCCGACGCAGCGGTTGTACACCATGTTGTTCAACCCTTCTGCATCGTGGACAGTAGCGGCGACGGGGCAGACGATCTCGCATGGCGCGTGTTCGCACTGCTGGCAGAGCATGACCATATTGTACACGTTCGGGGTGTGCTCATCGCCGACATAGTAGTGGTCAATACGGATCCAGTGCATCTCGCGCCCGATAAAGACTTCGTCCTTGCCGACCACCGGAATGTTGTTTTCCGCCTGGCAGGCGACCACGCAGGCGTTGCAGGAGTTGCACACATTCAGGTCAATCGACATGCCCCACTTGTAGCCGTTGTACTCATACTCGCCGAACAGCGAGACCGGCTCCTTCTTTTCGACCTGGAGGAACTTCTCGTCTTCCACATACTCGGCGAGCGTGCCGTAGCGCACCAGGTCCTTCTTGCGCCCTTCCATCAGGAAGTGCCCCTGGGTGCTCGCCAGTTTATAGTTCTCGCCGACCTTCGCCACTTCCAGCCCCACGCCGAACCATGGCGTCGCGCTGGTGCGCAGACGGTATGCGTTGAACCCGACGTTGTTGCCGACCCGCCCGGCAGCCGTGCGCCCGAAGCCAAGGTGCACCGTCACTGAGTCATCGGCGTGACCGGGTTGCACCCAGACCGGCGCATCCACTGAGCGCCCCTGGTAGGTGAGCCGCACCACGTCGCCATTCTTGAGCCGCAGCGCATTGGCGGTGCGCACGCTCATCATAGCGACGTTATCCCACGTCAGTTTGGTGTACGGCTTGGGGATCTCCTGTAGCCAGGCGTTGTTGGCGAACGCGCCATCCCAGATCGACGGGTCCGGGCGGAACACAATTTCCAATCCCTGCGCCGGCGCCGGCGGCGGCGTGCTGGCAAACCCTTGCTGGAGCGTCACCTGACGACTGCGCGCCTGGGTGGCAGTGATCACGCCATCGTGCAGCGCCGTGTTCCAGAAGACGCGGAAGTTGCCGCTTGCATCCTGCGTCTGCCAGTAGGCGGTCAGCGTCTGATAGCCGGTCTCCTGCGGCTTGCCAAGGATCACATTGAGCACCTCAATCGCCGACTTCCCATTGTACAGCGGCGCAATTAGCGGCTGCACAATCGTGGTCGTGCCGTCGAAGGCGCGCACGTCGCCCCACGCTTCCAGGAAATGCGTGCCATTGATGTGCCACGTGCTCTTCTGCGCAGTCTCATCGCGGTAGAGACCGACGTGGATGCTGAGCGGCACTTTCGCCAGCGCCTCGGCGAATGGAATATCGGCGGGCGCGTTGTACACCGGGTTGCTGTCGAGCATCAGCAGCAGCTCAACCGTCCCGGCGTTCATCTCCTGCGTCAGCGCGCTGAGCGCCGCAATGCCGCCGGAAGGATCGCTCTCAATGGGATCGGTGTACACCACCGTGCTGCCAACATTGCCGAGTTGCGCATTGATTGCGTGCCCGAGTGCATGGACGACCGGCGGTTGACTTTCGCCAACGAGCACGACGCATGCGCCGCGGTTCGCCTGCAAATCCTTCGCTGCCGCCTCGACCCACTTCTTCTCGGCATCGCTGAGGGCGGCGCCTTCCGCCACATCCGGCACGCCGACGAGGATTGCCAGCGCACGCACCATGTGCTCAATCTGCGACGAACGCACCGGCAGACGGTGATCAGCGAGCAGACCAGTGATTGACGGCGTGCTCTCGGCGAGGTACAGCCGGTTGACCTCTTTCGTCCCCTTGCGGATGCGGCGTCCATCGGCAAGCTGGCGCGCCATGCGCACCCCTGTCGGCGATGGAGCAGTGAAATCGGAGTCGAACCCGACGATCACCTTCGCCGTATCGAGACGATAGATCGTATGCACATCCTCGCCGAACGCCAGGCGCGCGCCAGCGTTGGCGTTATCGCGCCCGACCGGCTCATACTGATACCATTTCGCCTGCGGGAACTGGGCGAGCAGTTGATTCTTCTGCGCAATCAGCGTCGGCGACGTGATTGCGCCAGACAGGATGCGCAACCCGGCGCCCTGTTTCGCCGCCTGCGCCTGCACCGCCGCGGTCGCCGCAGCGACGAACGCCTCCCATGTCGACTCCTGCCCGGCGTTGGTTGGCGCCTGCGAGCGATCCGGGTCGTACATCGTCAGGATCATCGCCTGGGCGATCAGATCGGTTGAACCAAGTGACGCAGGATGATCAGGGTTTCCCTCGATCTTGGTCGGGCGCCCCTCGTGGCTTTCGACCAACAGACCTGTGCCGAAGCCAGCGAACGTCATTGCTGTAGCGAAGAAGAGGGGACGCCCGTGAATGATCTCCTCCGGCTGGCGCACATAGGGAACAATCTTTTCCTGCGGCTGCTTGAGCGCAAACTGGCAGCCCGACAGACCGGCGAGCGCCAGCGACGCGCCCATCAGTTTCAGGAAATTGCGCCGGCTTACCGGATCGCGCCATTCAGCGGCGCCGCGCGGGAACTCGCGCTTCAGCAATTCGTGGAATTCCGGCGTATCAGCCAGTTCATCGAGGCTGCGCCAGAACTCGCGTCCTTCGGCATTTGCAAGACGCGCACGCAGCGCGTTCAAATCCTGGGAAGTGGCACTCATAGTACGCTCGATTCCTAGCGGTGGCAGATGGCGCAATTCGTCAATTCCCACGACGATCGGATTTCGTACTCCTGAACCAGGCGTCGTCCAACCTCCAACTGGTTGGGCGGCGGCGTCCATTCCATATTGAAGACTTCCTCACGCGGACGGACATACTTCTCCGGATTGCGGTGGCAATCCAGACACCACGACATAAACAGCGGCTGCGTCTTATACACGACGCGCATCTGATCGATGCGCCCGTGACACGTCGAGCAACCGATGCCCTTGGCGACGTGGATGCTGTGGTTGAAATAGACGAAATCAGGGACGTCGTGGACTTTGTTCCACTGGATGGAGGTTCCAGTTTCCCAACTCTGCCAGAGGAAAGCGACTTTTTCGCTGCGACTGATAATCTGCGAATGACATCCCATGCACGTCTCGGTCGGCGGAATATTGGCATGAGCGGCGACCTCGACTGCGGTGTGACAATAACGACAGTCCATGCCCAATGCCACGTGCAGTTGATGGTTGAACCCGCCGCCGGGCTGCTCGATCGGCACGCCCACGTCGCGGTGCCAGTCCGACCAGCCAAATAGCCACCAGACTCCGCCGAGAATCGCCAGCACCAGGGGGATGCCGACAAAAATGCTCACTCTGGCGAGCGTATTGGCTCTCCGATGGAATACCTGGGCCATGTGGCGCCTTTCTAGCATCTAGCAGGTTGTTGACGACTGGAAGCGCTTTAGGTGCACGAACAGGATGCCGCTGACACGCGTCACCGCAGCAACGAGCATTTCTCGGAGAGGTTGACACGCAGATGCCAGATGTGCAGCCTCGCACTCAACGCGACACATCGTTGTGTCCTTGCGCCTTTGCGTCAGCCTTTCTGAGAAACCTTCCGGCGACTCGCTCCGCATCGCTTATGCCAGAATATCTCGCTGCCCTCCTGTCGTTATGAGGCGGGCATGTTAAGACTCCGTGCACAGCACACGGCATACGGTCGCCACGGACCAGTGTTGTAGGGACGACCGGATGGTGTGAACCAACCAGAGTACGCCGATTGACGGCGCACTGACGCACGGGTTTCCGGGAGGAGCGAGATCGTCTGGTTGCACCCTCTCTAGTTCTCGCAGTGCGATTCCGGATCCGTGAGATGCGGCAGCTCGACGGCCTGTAATGGCGCGCCGGACACGTTGTCGGTAGAGCTAAACGGCATCATGCAACCTTGGTTAATAATATCACAGAAGGTTACAGACACAATCAAAAATGCCCTGCTAAAACAGTGAAGAAATCTTAACTGAGGCAAAGATTCTTTACATTCAATACACAAAAGCTCTACAACCAAAGCGTACTTATTTGTGCAAGAATGTCTTTAATCCTGCTCAATAAATCCGCTTCCCCAGCGCCGAAAGCGCAAACTCGACTGCCAGAAGCGCCGTCGTATTGCGTTCGTCGAGGATGGGATTGACCTCCACCAGATCGAGCCCAATCAGGCGCCCCGACGCCGCCACCAGTTCCATCGCCAGATGCGCCTCGCGGTACGTGATGCCCCCCAGAACCGGCGTCCCGACCCCTGGCGCCTCGTTTGGGTCGATCACGTCGAGATCAAAACTCAAGTGAAAACCGACAGTGCTGGCGCTGACGTGCAGGATCGCCTCTTCCATTACCGACGCCATCCCGCGCCGGTCGATGTCGTGCATGGTGAAGACGTGCACGCCGGACGCGCGCAACAGTTCTCGCTCACCGTCATCGAGATCACGCACGCCAACCAGGGCGACATCCCCGGGGCGCACCACCGGCGTCTGTCCAAGGACTCCGGTCAGCAGCGGATGGCCGAGCCCGGTAAGCGCCGCCAGACCCATGCCGTGAATGTTGCCGGATGGCGTCGTCTCTGGTGTATTATAATCGCCGTGCGCGTCGAGCCAGATCACGCCGATGCGGCGATGATACGCCACCCCCGCCACCGACCCGATCGACAGGCTGTGATCGCCGCCGAGGACGAGCGGCAGAGCGCCGGCGGCGACAACGTCGCGCACGCGCTGCGCCAGGTCGCGCACGGCTGCGGCGATAGGCTGGAGGTAGCGCAGCGTCTCATTGGGCGCTGGCGGTTCGATCTGTTCCGCCAGCGGCACGTTGACATTGCCAAGATCGTGCACCCGGCATCCCAGGGCTGCGATCCGTTCGCGCAACCCGGCGTACCGGATCGCGCTGGGTCCCATATCGACGCCGCGCCGTCCGGCGCCAAGGTCGAGCGGCGCTCCAATAATTGTGACATCACGCATCGTTTTTGTGGAGAAGAGCAATGGAACGCTTCTTTCAGTACCTGAATATCTTTCCGATGCCGCTCTGGCTGGCGATGATGTTCGCCCCCGCGCATCCGCTGACAGAGCGGATGAGTCGTCCAGGTCCGGTCTTTATCATCGCAGGGTTGAACTATATTGTAGCACTGGCGCTGGCAGTGTGGCGCGGGCGGCGCAATG
>JAUQOW010000177.1 GCA_030550675.1 Chloroflexota bacterium | reverse complement strand
CACACCCCTGGTCACGAACGCGCCCGCATTCTCAACGCCATTGCCGATCTGATCGAAGAACACACCGCCGAATTCGCCGAGCTCGAATCGCGCAACCTGGGGGCGCCGCTGCGCAAAACGACCTTCGTCGATATTCCCTGGTCGGTCGAGCATCTGCGCGTGTTCGCGGAACTGGCGACGATCCACCCGTATGAGGCGCTGCCGTGGACGGATGTGCCTTCGGTGAGCTGGAACTTCGTCTGGCGCGAGCCAATCGGCGTATGCGGGCAGATCGTGCCCTGGAACTACCCGCTCCTCATGACGATCTGGAAGATCGCGCCAGCGCTGGCGGCGGGCAACACCGTTGTGCTCAAGCCAGCATCGTATACGCCGCTGACCGCGTTGATGCTGACGCGGTTGATCCACGAAGCCGGGTTGCTGCCGCGCGGCGTGCTAAATGTCGTGACCGGTCCGGGGGCGGAGGTCGGCGACGCGCTGGCGCGACATCCCGGCGTGGACAAGGTGTCGTTCACCGGATCGACCGAAACCGGGCGCCACATCATGCGGCTGGCGAGCGACACGATCAAGCGCCTGACCCTCGAACTCGGCGGCAAGTCGCCGAGCCTGGTGATGCCCGACGCCGATCTCGAACTTGCCGTCGATGGCGTGCTGTTCGGCGTCTTCTTCAACGGCGGGCAGAGTTGCGAGGCGGGCACGCGCTGCCTGGTGCCGGAAAGCCTGCATGATGAGTTCCTTGAGCGCCTGGTGACCCGCGCCCGCTCGCTGCGGATCGGCGATCCGCTCGATCTGGAAACCGACCTGGGTCCGCTCGTCTCCGAGGCGCAGTGCCGGATCGTCGAAGAGTATATCGAGGTCGGCAAGCACGAAGGCGCGCGCCTGGTGACCGGCGGCAAACGCGCGCGTGTCCCTGGGTTTGAGCGCGGTCCGTTCATTGAGCCGACGATCTTCACTGGCGTGCAGAATGGCACGCGCCTGGCGCAGGAGGAGATCTTCGGTCCGGTGCTGGCGGTCATTCCGTACCGCACAGTGACCGAAGCGATTGAACTGGCGAATGCCAGCCGCTACGGGCTTGGCGCCGCCGTCTGGTCGCGCGATCTCCAGGGCGCCATCGAGGTTGCCAAGCGCATCCGCACCGGCACCGTCTGGATCAACGACCATCACATCATTCTGCCGCGCGCGCCGTTCGGCGGCTACAAGCAGAGCGGCATCGGGCGCGAGCACGGCATCTACGGCTTGATGGCGTACACCGAACTGAAACACATCCACGTCGATCTCATGCAGAAGCGCACCGGTCGCGTCTGGTGGGACGTGCTCATTCCGCAGCGTGAGCAGAGTGAGGGTTAGGGGTTAAGGGTTCGGATCGCTTTCCGAGGGCGTTTGGGACGCGATGATTCGTGTCTCGACGCCCTTTTTCCATACCGTCTATTGTACAAGCAAGGTTGCGAAGCATTGGAGGAAGGAATGAAGGTCATCTATGATTGCGAAACCGATGCGCTGACTGTCATCTTTGCTAAAACGCCGATTGCGGAGAGTGATTGCGCCCTCGACAGGACCGTTGCCTTCGCTTCTGCGCTCGCACATGCCTGCGCAGAAGCCTCAACAAATCCATTGCACAATATTGACAAAACCTGTGCAACCATGGTAGACTATTCCTGACCGTTCGGTAGAGTGGTACAATGAGAGATGGAAAGGAGTGCGCACAACGTATTCAGTATGAAGAGCGCAGTTGATATCCATGCAAGATGCCATCAATGAACCAGCATACGGTCCAACCGCAGCGCGCATTCTGATGACGGCGACGCGGCTGTTTATGCAGCGCGGCTACAGCGCGGTGTCGATCAACGACATTGTGCAGGCTGCCGATGTGACCAAGCCGACGCTGTACTATCACTTTTCCGATAAGGAAGAGTTGTTCGTGCTGGTTGCGATCCACATGCTGGCAGAAATGTACGCAACGATGCGGCGCGCCATCGCCGATCAGGCCGATACGCGCAGTCGTCTGGTGGCGCTGGCGCAGGTTCTGCTCCACGAGCCGAACAGCGACACGCGCATGATGCGGCATCAGGCGCGCGAGCATCTGAGTCCGGAACGTCAGCGGCGTCTGGCTGAAGCGTTCAAACGCTACATGGTCGATCCGCTGCGCGATGTGATGCAACAGGGTCTCGACAGCGGCGAACTGACGGGGCATAACGCTGTTGACCTGGCGATGCTGTTCCTGGGTTTGATGGAAGGGTTCCAGCGCCAGACGGCGCCGCCGCTTGAACCAGAACGCAGCGAGATGCATCAGGCGATTTCGACCGATCATTTCTCTGCTGAGACGCTGGTCGATCTGTTCCTCTACGGCACTGCCGCGCGTTAGAGCGAATACTGCCGTTTTCTGGAGACCTTTCTGTGATGTCTGCAGAAGGGCGAGGTGTCTTTTTGTTGATAAAGCTCTTCAGAAAAGCTGACGCAAAGGCGCGACGACGCACAGGTGCGTTTACCCGATAGCGATGCTCTGCGCCTTTGCGTCTGTCTCTTTGAGGGATATCTGAAAGGAGAGGAGATCCGTGACTTCCGTTCCACAGGCAAAACCTGGTGTACGTCTTCCCCGTCCTTCGCTGCCGGTAATCATCGCCGCAGCGTTGATCGTCGCTATGATAGCCACCCTTGTTGTGCCGCGACTGGCAGGCAGCGGCGCTGATCCGCTTCAGGGCGGCGCACCGGTGACTGTCACTCGCGAGACGCTCATTGCTGGCATCAGCGCCACTGGTCGCATTGAGCCGCGCCAGGAAGCGGCGCTCGGTTTTACCATCCCTGGTCGCGTCGCCGACATCCTGGTCGCTGAAGGCGATCTGGTGCAGGCTGGCGCGCCGCTGATCCGCCTCGACAGCCGCGAAGCCGAGGCGCAGGTTGCATCGGCGCGCGCGGCGCTGACACAGGCGGAGGCTGACCTGCAGCAGTTGCAGGAGGGCGCCACGCCGGAAGAAATCGCACAGGCGCGCGCGCAGGTCGAAGCCGCGCGCGGCGCGCTCACGCAGATTGCAGGCAGTGTAACAAATGCGGACATCGCCGCTGCGCGCGCCCGCGTTGAGGAGGCGCGCGCACGCCTGAACGCCTTGCAGGGCGCGCCGAACAATGACCAACTGACCGCAGCGCGGGCGGCGCTCACCGAGGCGCAGGCGGCGCTTGAGCGGCAGCGCAGCGCCCTGGCAGCCGCCAAACTCGACGCCGAACGCCAGGTGCTCGAGCGCGCCAATCGTCTGCGCGACGCGCAGACCGCCTTCGCCGCCGCGCGCGACAATCTGGCGCGCGTTGAGGCGGATGGCAAAGACCCGCTGACTGGCGCACCGCTCACTGACGCAGGCAAGCGCGCCTATGCCGATGCGTTTGCGCAGGCGGAGCGCGCCATGCAGGACGCAGAGCGGGCGCTCAATCAGGCGCGCATTGCTTACGAGACGGCGCGCCAGAATGAGATTACCGGTCTGGCGGAAGCTGAGGCGCGCGTCGCCACTGCGCAGGCGAACCTCGATGCCCTGCTCAACCCCAACCCTGACCGGATTGCCGCTGCGCGCGCAGCGCTGGCGCAGGCGGAAGCCGACCTTGCCCGGTTGCTCGGCGAGCAGCGCCAGGGCGCACTCGCAGCGCAGCAGGCAAATCTCGCTGCTGCCGAAGCCAACCTGGCGCGCCTGACCGCCGATCCGCGCGCGACTGACCTTGCGCGGGCGCAGGCGCGCGTGGCGCAGGCGAAAGCGCAGCTTGACCTGGCGCAGATCCGGCTTGACGAAACCACGCTGAAAGCGCCGTTCACCGGCGTCGTGGCGCGCATCAACGTCGCGCCCGGCGAGCAGGTCGGGCAGAGTCCCGTGCTAACGCTGATCGACATCAGCCGGTTCAACGTGACCGTGACGGTCGATGAAGTTGACGTGGCGCGCGTTGCGCCCGGTCAGGAAGTCGAAGTCCTGATTGAAGCCCTCGGTCCGCCGCCGCTGATCGGTCGCGTGCAGCGCGTCTCGCCGCAGGCGACGAACGAGCGCAATGTCACCGCGTATGAGGTGGAGCTTGAAGTGACGCCCGGCGAGCGTCCGGTGCGCTCCGGGATGACGGCAAGCGCCACGATCATTACGGCGAAGCGCGAAAACGCGCTCAGCGTCCCGGTTCAGGCGATCCGCGAAGAGAATGGCGTGAAGGTCGTGGATGTGATTGTCAACGACAATGGACGCACCACTCTGGTTGCGCAGCCGGTTGAAGTCGGCATCCGCGCCGGTGATCGCGTCGAAATCGTAAGCGGATTGCAGGAAGGGCAGCAGGTGCTGCTGCCCGGCGGTCGATGATTGCTGGCTCCAAACCCTTCGAATAAGCGCACACGAAGGCGCAAAGGCATGAAGACCCTGCGCCTGATAGGAAGATCAACCAGATGTTGGACAATCTCGTGATCGGCGCTGGCTAAGCCTGTCGAAGCCAGCGCAGGTTGATCGCCCTATAAGCTGTGTTGATGATAGCTCGTCTTCCTTGTTTGAAAGGTATCGTTGCTAGCTCTTAATCCTCAGCAACCTGCGTGAGGATGAGAGAAGATTTGAAAGGAGCGAGATGCCCATGCATCCCGAAACAGAATATATCACCCCAGCCGAAGCTATCGACTACGTGACCGAGCCGGTTGTGCGCATCGAGCACGTGACGAAGGAGTTCGTCACCGGCGGCAACCGCTTCCGCGCGCTCGATGACGTGTCGCTCGAAATTCATCGCGGCGAAATGGTCGCTATTATGGGTCCGTCGGGCAGCGGCAAGAGCACCCTGATGACAATCCTGGGGCTGCTCGACGTGCCGACCTCCGGTTCTTACTGGCTCGACGGGCAGGACGTCAGCAAACTGGATCGGGTGCAACAGGCGCGGGTGCGCAACCAGAAACTTGGGTTCGTCTTCCAGAACTTCAACCTGCTGCCGCGGCTGACGGCGTTGAAGAACGTGGAACTGCCGCTCGTGTACGGGCGTGTCGGCGCGCGCGAGCGCGAAGAGCGCGCCCGTCAGGCGCTGGAAGCAGTGGGGTTGGGCGCAAAACTGCACAACCGCCCCAATGAACTGTCCGGCGGTCAGAAGCAGCGCGTCGC
This sequence comes from Chloroflexota bacterium, assembly GCA_030550675.1. Lineage (GTDB taxonomy): Bacteria > Chloroflexota > Chloroflexia > Chloroflexales > Roseiflexaceae > Roseiflexus. The sequence goes on along the minus strand of JAUQOW010000177.1, from coordinate 4,861 downwards.
CATTGCCCGCGCACTGGTGGGCAACCCGGCGCTGGTGCTTGCCGACGAACCGACCGGCGCGCTCGACACGCGCACCGGCGCGGAGATCATGGCGCTCTTCCGGCAGTTGAACCGCGAGCAGGGCATCACTATCGTCATCGTCACGCACGACCCGGAGATCGGCAAGCAGATGGATCGCGTGATTGGGCTGCGCGACGGACGCATCACCGAGAACATTTTGCAGGAGTACTATCACGTCGCTCTTCCGGCGGAAGAACTGGAACTGCCGGTGCGCGAAAAGGAACCGGTAGCAGTGCCGGTGATCAGAACAGAACAGGAGTAAGCGTCCGTGTTCAAAGAACTTGCGCTCATGGCTATCGACAGTCTGCGGGCGAACAAGTTTCGCTCGCTGCTGACGATGCTGGGGATCATTATTGGCTCCGCCACGCTTGTCGCCGTTCTGTCGCTCGGCAATGCGTTGCAGAGCCAGGTCTTCGAGCGGTTCGTCGATCTGGGCACGCGCCGTATCGCGGTGCTTCCCGGCGATCCGCAGGCGCGCGGCGCGCGCGACGTTCCTGGCTACGGTCTGCTCTCGATCCAGGACTACCGCGCGCTGGAGCAACTGGTGGCGCGCCACCCGGACGTCTTCCGCACCATCGTCCCTGAAGTGTCGCTCCGTGTGCAGGCGCGCTTCGGCAGCTCCGCCGCCAACCCCACGGTCGTCGGCACGACGAAGGACTACCAACTGGTGCAGACGGTGCCGGTGCAGTATGGTCGCTTCCTGACGGACGACGATGAGCGGCAGGCGGCGCGAGTTGCGGTGCTCGGCGCGCTGATCGCCGAAGACCTCTTCGGCAAAGAGAATGTGAAAGATGCCGTCGGCAAGACCATCGAGGTCAACGGGCAACCGCTCCAGGTCGTCGGCATCCTGCGACAACTCGGCGGACCCTTCTCGTCCGACCAGCGCATTCTCGTGCCGGTCAGCACGGCGCGATTGCGCATTGCCGGCAGCCAGGACCTGCCGGGTCGCGGGTTGCAGATGAGCAGCATTCTGCTCAGCCTGCAGAGCGAGCGGCTGGTTGAGCGCGGCGAGGCGCTGGTGACTGCGACGCTGCGCGCCAGCCGCAACGTGCCCGACGGCGCGATTGACGATTTCCGCCTGAACCTGCCGACGCAGGCGCTCAACGTGCTGGCGGGCATCAACGGCGCCATCACCGGGTTTATCGCGCTGGTGGCAGGCATCAGCCTGGTGGTTGGCGGTATCGGCATCATGAACATCATGCTGGTGGCAGTCACCGAGCGCACCCGCGAGATCGGCGTGCGCAAGGCGCTCGGTGCCACCGACGGCGACGTGCTGAGCCAGTTCGTGCTGGAAGCGGTCGCCATCAGCGTGGCAGGCAGCCTGATCGGCGTCACCGGCGCGATCGCCCTGGTGGCGCTAATCGGCGCGGTCGCCGGGCTGGCTGTGTCAATTTCGTGGATCGCCGTCGTCCTGGCGCTGGTCTTCGCGTGCGCCATTGGCGTCGGCTTCGGCTACTACCCGGCGCGGCGCGCAGCGCTGCTCCTGCCGATCGAAGCGTTGCGGTATGAGTGAGGCGAGAGAGTTGCAGGTTGAAGGTGAAAAGGTTTGCCGACCTTTGAGGTCTCAGACGTGACTCCAGCGCATGCCAGGGCGTTATGTCGGCGCGAACGGGTCACGGAGAACGTCGCACGTGCGACCGACCTCAAAGGTCTGCGCCGTTGAACGCGGCGAAAAGCAACCGTCACCGCCGGGTTTGACCGGCGTCTGTCGGATCGTCGCTCAGCGCGACGGGTCTGGCAGGGCAGGCGGGAAATGCCAGCGGCGACGGTCACTGCGGAGAGACCGACTCTCACAGGGACCAGGCATTGAACAATCTTGCCTGCAACAGTTGGCGTTGGCTTCGACAGGCTCAGCCAACGCCAACCACTCCAAAAGCGCAGGCTCGATTATCCTGGTTTTATTTGATCTCACTATCAGTCCTCAGTTCTCGGTTCTTGGTTCTTAGTTCTTCCTACGAAATCACCCGCAACGCATCGAGGACCGGCAGGAACACCTGCTCGTACATTTCATCCCGATTGCCGGGGGCGCTGACCATCAGCACCAGCAAGGCGCGACCGCCATCCTCCGCAAGCGCAATGTCAGCCGGTTGACCGCGTATTGTTCCGGTGTAGAGTTTCCACGCATACCGCTCGCTACGGTGTTCGCCCGCCGCCTGGGGTTCGCCGTCCATGTTGAACCGGCGGCTCATTCCTGCGAGCACTTCAAGCGCCGACATTCGCGTGAGCATCTGCATGATCGCCACATCGCCCGACGGCCGGCCATACAAACCCTGTCCAAAGTTCGTCCACCCCTGCGGCGTTACCCCGGCAATCCCCAACTCACTGTCGCGGAACGGGATCATGCGCACCGCCGCACCCTCGACATCGAACGCCGGTCCGCCCAGTTGCGCCAGGCACGCCGCGTCCGGCTGACGGCGCGGGTTGTCGAGGAACGCCAGCGCCATGCTCAGCGGGCAGCCGCCGTCGAGAATGACACCATGCCCTGATGACGGAAACTCGAAGAAGAAGCCATTGCGCAGCGTCGCCGCCGCTTCCTTGCCATCATCCGGCGGCGTTGCCGGGTCATAGGTTCCCGCGAGGATAAGGGCGGGAATATCGCTGCGCACCGGCTGATTTTCAATCGGCGGCGCCGCGCCGACGCCCCAGGCATCGCAGATATCCCAGAACGCCGTCATATCGAACACGTCCTGCTGATGGGGGAAGGGTTCATCCGCCTTCGCCATCGCCTCGCGCGTCTCGAAGAGTATCTCATCGTAGCAGCGCGCCGAATACATCACGCCATAACTGAAATAGTCGCTCTGCGAAACGTTGTTCATAATCAGGCGCACCCACAGTTCGAAGTCATTCTTCTGCGCCGCATCATAAATCGCGCGCGGCAGCAATGGAATGATTTCCGTCGAATACATCGCCTGGAACAGCGTGCTGATCATCGTATCGCCATTGATCAACACCTGATAGGTGCGCCCGGTGAATGGATCGACGCCGGGGAGCGTCACCGGCTGCGTATTGAGTTTCGCCACCAGATCATAGAACACCCGCTCGAGATTGGGATACGCCGCGTTGCAATCCGGGTCGGCGGCGCAACCGCGGAACAGCGTCTGAAAGGCGCGCTCAGCGTCGGCTGGCGTTTGCGACTCATTAACCTGCAGCGGGCGCGTCGAGTCAAGCACCACGCTGCGAATCCCCTGCGGATACTCGCGCATCGCCGTGAGCGCCAGGCGCGTTCCATATGAACTGCCGATCAGGTTCCACTGCTCATAGCCAAGCGCCAGGCGCAGGTCCTCCAGGTCGGCGGCGCTGGTCAGCGTATTGTACTGCTTCAGATCAATGCCTTCCGCCGCCAGACGTTCGCGGCACTTAAGCGCCGCTTCTTTCCACAGGCGCGAACTTTCGGCGGCGCGAATATCCATCGGCAGCATATCGAAACTGAGTTTCGTCAACTCAGGGCACGCCAGCGACGGCGTGGAATAGCCAGTGCCGCGCTGATCGAATATGATAAAGTCGCGGTTGGCGAGGAACGGTCGGAACCAGATGTCGAAGACCAGCGGCAGGCGCTCCAGCGCATCAACGCCAGGACCGCCTTCGAGATAGACAATCGGATCGGGCGGCGGGTTGGGGCGCGTGCTGCGGAAAATAGCGACGTGGAGCCGCACTTCTCTGCCATTATCGGGCTTCGCGCGATTTTCAGGAACGGTCAACCAACCGCATTCGACCGACACGCCGCCGGGCGGCGGAAACTCACAGTTGCCCGGCTCATAGCGCGCCGTGGATGGCGCTGGCGTCGCAGTGGATGCAGCCGTAGACCCCGGCGCCGCCGGCGGCGCCGGAACCGGCGTGGTCGTCGGCGCGCCGAGCAACGCCTCCGCGCCCGGCGCCAGCGTCGGCGTTGGATTTGATGCAGATGGAACCCCGCACGCGCTCAGGAGCAGCGCAACGATCAACAGAACAAACCGCAGGCGCATGGAACGCTTCCCTTCTCCACTCACCACCCGATACGAGGTCGTGTTTCTACACATTGTACCGTAATCAGGCGGGGTGTGGGATAACGTTCCACGTTGAACGTTGAACGAACACGCGACCTTTGAAATCTCAGGAAGTGATCTGGAGGCTTTCCAGTGTATTACTTCGCCGGAATGCACCATGCTGGCGCTGGTGAACCGACCTCGCGCGACCTTTGAGGTCTCAGGAAGTGATCTGGAGGCTTTCCGGCGTATTGTTCCGCCGGAATACGCCACGCCAGCGCCAGCGAACCGACCTCGCGCGACCTTTGAGGTCTCAGGCGCGGTCTCCGAAGGCTCGCAGCGCACCGCTTCCGCTGGAACGCACCTCGCCAGCGCCAGCGAACCAACCTCAAAGGTCTGCACCCTACGCGGGCGAGCAATCTAACCCCTACTCCCTCCTCCCCCGCGCCTCATCGCGGATGACTTGCAGATTGAGAATCTCGGCAACCTCAAAGCGCGGCGGCGTCGCGCCAGGGACGGGGCGCAGCCGCAGGACCGGCGGGAAGTACCCCATGCGCCCATGGAGTTCAGCGAGCATTGCGGCGGCGCTGAAGTTCAGCGCTGGCAGGTTGACCAGGATCGACTCGCTCTGCCACTGCTGCGGCGTCAACCCTGCGGCATCGACCAGCGCAATGACCTGCGGCGCCAGCGGCTGTTGCGGGTCAATCTGACTCGGCAGGTCCAGCAGGCGCGTGATCGGCTGACCGGTCAGCGCCTCGACCTGCGCGCGCTGCGCGTCGGTGATCGGATGGGCGTAGTTGAGGAGGAGCATAAGGACCTCATGCACAGAAAAGAGCGCG
>JAUQOW010000022.1 GCA_030550675.1 Chloroflexota bacterium | reverse complement strand
ATGTCCAGGTACAACCCCACACCGTCAGCGGGGCGCACAAATTCAGCAGCGTACAACTTTCCTTCCTCCACCACGCGATTCCGCTCTTTCTGAATGCCGATGCCGTAGCGGTGCTCGATGACGAAGAGTTCGCTCGCCGACAGCGGCTGAACAGGCTGACCGTACAGGTAGTTCCAAAGATCGCATTCGCTTAGCCAGGCGCCTTCGTCCGGTTTGCGCGGTTCAGACTCAACAGGGAAGAGGAGAAATGGAATATAATTATCCCAGCAGGTCCGGGCGCCTGTCGCCGAAGGCGCTTGCGGTTGAGCGGGCTTCACTGTACCGTTTGCAAATGGCACAGCATCCGCCGGCAAGGGGAAGTAGCGAGTAATGGCGTCACCGGTTCGCTGCGCTACAAACGGACCGCGCAACCGCAATGTGCCGTAGCTGGTTGCAGTGCCGACAGTACGCTGGATGGCCGACTTATCATTCAGATCAATCCCCTTCACACGCAGATGATGGGAACGGATCACCCCCTGAAGAACCGTCGGAAACGGCGGGAAAAGCGTGCGCGCATAGTGGTCGTCGCCAGCATCGAAGGGGCGACCGTCCCGAAAGAGCCAGACATCGACCGGTTCAAGAAACAGCGCCATGGACATCACCGCGACTCCTACCGCGTTTCACGCGCAATGAAGCGAGCGACTCCCAGCCAGCGTCGCAATTCTTCAATTTGTCCAGGAAGACTCAACGTCCAGGTGGTGAGCGACTGCGCTAATACATTGACATCACTGGAGGATAGCTTTGCCTCATCCCGATGACGATGTATCTGGCGGCGCAGCTCGTCTTCCAGCATCGCAGGCTCCGAAGCTGGAATGGCGCGCAGCGAGAGTACGGCATCGCTGATGAAACGCGAAGAGAGACCGCCGCTCTTCAGCTGTTCGATCAATTCCACGACAACAGGCAAGCCATCCCATTTGACGCGCGCAGTTTCGTGTTCGCCACTCCGCTTGAGAACCGTAACACAGAGTGCATTCTTGCCATCCACGCGCTTGGCGTGTTTCTCGGCATCGCGGGCAGCGCGCAGGGCGGCATCCAACGGGTGGAGATGGTGGACAACCGCAATGCCTGCCGAGGCAGTGCCTGGCGTTGGCGCTTTGTTCTTTGCCACGTCAATGAATGCCTGCACCAGTGCGCCAGCCATCGTCAGCGCCTGGCTCAGAGGCAAAAATGCCAGCACATCATCACCGCCGTTGTAAATGAGGCACGACGGGATATTTTGGAAGATTTTGCCAACCTCGTCTGCAAAATCAGCCAGTGACGCACTCAGTTGACGATGCGCCTGCTGCGGATTGGGCTGCAAGAGGCACGCACTGATGCGCTCTCCCATGCTGTCGCCGTCAAGCGCCAGAACAGCGTAGTAGGTGGATGGAGTATCATTGACCGCCTCATATAAAGCTTTGAGATGCTTGCGCGCATCGATAAGATTCTGCGGATCGGGTTGCTTCAACCCATAGCTGTCTTCCAGACGATGGGGTGTCAGCGTCTCAAGATAAAGCAGATCGCCGTCGAAGGGCCAGTCGGGATCATTTGATGGGCGATAGGCGTGCTGACCGAGCAGCTTCTCAACCGCTTGACGATACTCGCCCAATTGATTACGAGCCTGGTGTTTTGCGCGCTGAATGAAATCCAGCGCAGCCACGGTGCTGACCGAGGGAAACTGTCTGTCAGCGATGTCGCAAAAGCGCTTGATTGCACCAATGGCATCAAGACGCTCACGGCCCTCAGGTCGCAATTTTGCGGGAGAGAGGTTCTTTTTAGTCGCAACAGAATGCCAGAATTGCTTCACCTGCTGATATGTTGTCTGATTGACGGGATGAAGCGCCTCACGCACGCCGCTCAAGGTATCCTTGATCCCCGGTTCTTCGACCTGATCAAACAATCGACTGCGTTTGGCAGCGTCGAGCGCCTGTCGCGCCCGGTTGTACGCCTCGGCATATCCCTTCTCGTCAATTGTAGCGACTGCCCAGTATGTCTCCCAGTAGCGATCGCATTGACGTTGCCAGATAGCATCAAATGTCTGGTCAGTAAGCCCGCTGAACTGACAGCGTGCTGAGTCGGCAATCGTTTGCCACCGGGTTAGAAACGCCTGTTGGGCGTTGCTGGCAATGTTCTGCGCCTGTGCATCGGGCACAATTGCCACAATGACATTTGGAGCGTCTGCATTGAGTGACGCAGGATAGACCAGTCGACTGTGACCAATCGCTTTTGCGGACGCTTTTGCGAGCTCGGAAAGGATTGCGCTGCCGGTGAACAGATCGGCAGCCCGTCGCGCCTCGGCAATGAACGACTGAATCGGGCTGAAGGTGAAGATGAGAACAGCGTCGGAGCTCACAGACTCACCTCCAGCAACCTATATCCTTTATCTTTGAGAGATGATTTCTTCTGCGGATCGGGATCGAGAAGGAACATCTGAATGAGGCAATCATCTGGCAATGCGGGCGCACGCAAATCACTTTTCCCCTTTTCCGTCAGAATCAATTGCGCATCTGAGGGCAAAAATTGGCTTTTGAACCATGTAAACACTATCGTATACTTATTGTTCGCCAGTCGGACCACGCGCATCCACAGCGGTGATGAACGGCGGTCGATCTTCTCATTACCTCTTGATGCCTGTAATTTACTGTTTCTACCCAGTGAACGAAAGTAGAACGGGACAGGCAATCCAAAAGCTGCTCGCTTAACTGTATCGCTCAAGTTCTTCCCTGATCTCATAGCACTTTTTACCGCATCGTAGTCTCGCTGGCGTTTACTACGAAACTCCTGGAATATACCGCTGATAGACTCAATAGCTTTGGAATATTCCTCAAAAGTGTGATCAAGCACGAATATCCGGCATGTATCCTTGTGAAGAATATCAAACGTGGTTGGCAGCGAACTTGCCTGAGCGATGCCGAAGATAGTGCGCGCCTCTGCAATGCCGCCTTGGATTTCATTGCGTAACTTTTCAGGGGTCTTTGCCTGCACCGGCAACTTGAGCGCATCTGGCATTATTGATGCTGAAAGCTCACTCACCTGCAACGCGCCAGCACATCGACGACTGCGCGCGCCAATGCCGCCCAACCGACTGAGCAGCCATACCACAGCCAGCGCTTGCTTGAGGTCCTGTTCAGGGTGCTTGCTGCGAGAGCAATTCAGGGTGAGTCGGAATTGGAAAGGCGGGACAATCGCCTGGCGTTCAGGCTCTTTTGTCGTACCACGAGCAGCAAACCAGAGATAGCCAGCGCCAGACGTCTTCGTATCTTTAGATGCCTTCTTCTTTTCTTCAGACACCCCCTTTTTTGCCAACTCGGAGAAACCCTGCGTATTCGCTGCGCTTAGTACTAAAGTGCGCAGACCAATAGCGCCAGCGCCGCCTTCTTTCTCATCCCCTGCTGTGCCGAACAAAACGCCTTCATAACGCTTCATCGCATCTTCCCCCGCAGCGCCCGTCAGCGCGCGCAGCCAGTACCGCAGCGCGCCACGGATGCCGGGGGGGCGCAGCTCCGGCGCGCCGCGCGGGTCGGCGCCAGACATAAACAGCGGGGTGATGAGATCACAGGTCAAATGCACTTCGCGGAGCATACCCCCCTCACCTGATACCGTCCTCAATTGCTGCTGATTATACGATCAGGGTAAACGGCAGGTCAAGAGGTGCAGGCACAATGCGTCGGGAACCGCCGTCTCGTCGCGGGCTGATGAACATTAGGAAAATCGTTCGATAGTGCCAGGATGTTACGGGCTGAAGCCCTGGCTGAAATCGTGCGAGCCCCGCAGGGGCTTCAATGTCCTGAGCAAGGGCTTGATCCCGCAGCGCAGAGGAATCGTCCGAGCCCCGCAGGGGCTTCAATGTCCTGAGCAAGGGCTTGATCCCGCCGCTCACAGAACGCGCGGCTCGGCAGCATGGACGTGCCGGTTTTTTTCTTGATCCTCGTCGGTCGCCAGGTGGCGGGCCGTATGCGGCAGCCCTGGCTGAAATCGTGCGAGCCCCGCAGGGGCTTCAATGTCCTGAGCAAGGGCTTTAGCCCGCCGCTCGCTTCCCTCTTCGTTGACAGCGCAAAGCAACCTCGCTGGTTTGACAAATCTGGAAGAGTAAGTACACTGTAATTACAGGAGGTTGGTATGGCAAACGTGATTCAGACCCGCCTGATCAGGATTGGCAATTCCCAGGGAATTCGCATTCCGGCTGCGTTGATTGAACAATTACAGTTGACCGACGTCGTCGAACTCGAAATCCGGGACGACTATTTGATCGTTCGGCGCGGCAAGCGACCGCGCGCCGGATGGGCGGAAGCATTCCGGCAGATGGCGGAGCAGGGCGATGATCGTCTCCTGATGCCCGATACCAACCTGACAACCTGGGAGGAGACTGAGTGGGAATGGTAGTCAGGCGGTTTGACGTCTTTCTCGTCCAGCTCGATCCGACGGTTGGCGCCGAAATCCAGAAAACGCGCCCCTGTCTGATTATCTCGCCGGATGAACTGAATGAAGCCATTCAGACGGTCATCGTGGCGCCAATGATGACCCGATCGCGTGCATATCCGACGCGCGTCGCCTGCCGCTTCGAGGATCGTGATGCATACATTGCGCTGGAGCAGATTCGCACGATTGACCGTCGTCGGCTGATCAAACGTCTCGGACGGATTGACCGCAGCACGCAGCAACAGGCGCTGGCGGTGCTGGCTGAATTGTTTGCCGAGTAACGACATAACGCACCGCATTATCTATGCTATAATATCCCCCTGTCGCAGCGCAGCGACCGCCTCACCGCCGAGCCGGTTATCTCGTCTGCATACCTCCAGGGAGCGTAGACAGCGCCAATGGACCGCATTCTTGTCACTGAGCCAATTGCCGAGGAAGGGCTTGCCCGGCTCCGCGCCGTCGCACATGTCGATGTCCGCACCGATCTCGACAAAGCCGGTCTGATCGCCATCCTTCCCGAATACGACGCCCTGATCGTCCGCAGCGCCACCAAAGTCACTGCTGATGTCCTGGCGGCGGGAACCCGCCTGCGCGTCGTGGGGCGCGCCGGAACCGGCGTGGACAATATCGACCTCGACGCCGCCACCCGCCAGGGGATTATGGTCGTCAATGCACCCGCGTCGAACAGCGTCGCCGTGGCGGAGTTGACCATCGGGCTGATCCTGAGCCTGGCGCGTCACATCCCGCAGGCGCATAGTTCGGTCGTCGCGGGGAAGTGGGAACGCAACCGTTTTATGGGTTTCGAGGTGCGCGGCAAGACGCTGGGGCTGATCGGGTTGGGGCGAATCGGTGCGGAAGTGGCGCGCCGCGCGCGCGGGCTGGAAATGCACGTCGTCGCCTATGATCCGGTGGTCTCGACCGAACGCGCCGCGCAGCTCGGCGTGACCCTTGCGCCGCTCGAAGAAGTCCTGGCGCAGTCGGATATCGTGTCGCTTCACGTGCCGCTGATCGATTCCACCCGCAACCTGATCAATGCAGAGCGCCTGGCGCAGATGAAACGCGGCGCGTATCTGATCAACGCGGCGCGTGGCGGCGTGGTGGACGAAACAGCATTGCTCGAAGCGATCAACAGCGGTCATCTGGCTGGCGCTGCGCTCGACACCTACTCGACCGAGCCGCCGGTCGGCAATCCGCTCGTCGGGCATCCGCGCGTGATTACTCTGCCGCACCTGGGCGCCTCCACTGTTGAGGCGCAGGCGCTCACCGGCGTCGATGTCGCTGAAGGAGTCCTGGTGGCGCTGGCTGGCGGGTCGCCGCACTATGCGGTGAACGCTCCCTATATTCCGCCTGAGCATCGCGGTCTCGTCGCGCCCTACGTCGATCTGGGTCGGCGCCTCGGCATGCTCTGCGCCGGTCTGGTCCACGATCCGGTGCGCAACTTTGAGATCGAGTATCGCGGTGAACTGGCGATGGTCGATACCACCCCTGTGCGCCTGGCAGTGTTGCAGGGACTGCTGGCTGGCACCCGCGAGGAGCGGGTGACGCCGGTGAATGCGCCGATCCTGGCGCGTGAGTTGGGGCTGAAATTGACCGAGTTCTCGACGGAGGACGCGGGAAACTTCTCAGGGTTGCTGGTGTTGCGTGCGCAAACGAGCGATGGCGCGCGCGAGTTCGCCGGAACGATCCTGCGCGGCGAACCGCACGTTGTCGAAGCCGATGGCTTTTGGGTCACGTTCGTGCCCTCTGGTCCGATGCTCTTCACCTATCACCGCGACCGTCCCGGCATGATCGGGAAGGTCGGCACGCTCCTCGGCGAGGCGGACGTCAATATCGCCAGTATGGACGTGGGGCGGCTGGCGCCGCGCGAGCAGGCGATGATGGTGCTGCGCCTGGATGACCCGGTGCCGCCGCATGTGATGGCGCGTCTGCGCGAGGAGCCGGATATTCAGCACGCCACGACGTTGATTATCTAGCGGCTTTTCGCAGCAAGGCTGACGCAAAGGCGCAAAGACGCGCTCACAGCCTTTGCGTCTTTGCGCCTTTGCGCCTTCGCGTCGACCTGGATGCATCGTTTAGCTTCTCCCCGCTACGCCAGGCGCGCCTGCAACGCGATCAGTCCGGCTGCCAGCAGCGCCAGCAGCAGGATCAGGTCGAGTCCGACATACATGCGCGCCCACCGCAGCGCAGGCTGATGATGCGCGCTGCGGTGAAAGAACCACAGCGCTGCGCTGATCGTCAGCGGCGGTAAAGCAATGCGCCACCAGTCCCCGGCGCCATCGCGGGTCAGCAACGCAATCCCCGGCAGCGCGGCGATCAGGATGAACCCCAGCATCCGCAAACGCAGACCAGGGCGTAGTTCGTCGGGTGCATCAAGCGCAAATGGTCCAACCTCGATCAGCGGCGGCAGGGTGAGGATCAGCGCCCCCGCGCCGATCCAGAACCATGCCGTTTGCTGAAGAGGAGCGGCGCTCTCCGGGATGCGCAGCAATCCCGCAACCTCCAGCGTTCCTGCTCCCAGTGATATGACGAGAAGCGAAAGAATGAGCGGCGGATAGCCGTTCAGCGCCGCCGCCAGTCGCTGGACGCCGCGCGCGCGGTCGCCGCGCTGCAGATCGGCGGCGATTGCCAGCAACCGGGACCACTCCAGCAGTCCAATGGCGGCAACCAGGTCGATGGGGCGCGACAGCGCCGTTGCGCCTGGCAGCGACAGAAGCGCCACGCCGAGCCACGGGAGAACGACTGCGCTCGCCGTGATCGGCGAGGCAAGCCACGACGTGGGAAAGGAAAGGAATCCGGTCTGCGCACGCCGTCGCTCGAACGCTTCCGCGAGCCACACGGCGATAAGCGCGCACACCCCGCCGGGGAAGATCAGCAGCCGTGACCACGCCAGCCCCAGAAACGACAACAACTCAGCGATCGTCATGGTCCGATGCTTTCGTTGCCGGTTCGCCCAGCCACGGAACAGCGCGGCGAAGGTCCCGCACCACCTCGTCGTATGCTGTCGGGGCAGAGGAAGAAGAGGTCGGCGGCGGCGGATTCAACAACCGCGCCAGCAGATAGACCATTGCGCTCAGCACGACCATCAACCCGGCGGCGCCGATGGTCGGCAGCGCCGTGATGCTGGTGCGCGCCGAGTTGACCATCGCCAGCCCGACCCAGGGCCAGACATTGACGTCGCCGTAGACGCTCAGCCCGCCCTGCAACTGCTCGATCACCGGCTGAATGAGAAGACGCACAACCAGCGGGGATGTCACGCCGAGCGCCAGGCTGACGCCGCCGCCGATCCATCGGCGATACGACGCAACAGTTGGCGAGTCGATCACAACCGGCAGCGCGCTAACCAGCATTGTCAGCCAGGCGACGGCGGTCAGCATCGTGACGCCGCCAGCCGCGCCCGCCCCGATGATCATCCAGGCGGCGATGAAGGGCGCTGTCAGCGGAAAGGCGCCAGAGAGCAACCAGGACGGCACTGATGGCGGCAATCCCCACACGGTTGCGCCAGTAGTTGAATCCGTCTCCGAGCCGGTCTCGTCAGTTACCACGAGCAGCAGATAGACCAGCGCCGCGTAACACGCCGCCGCCAGACCGGCGCCGCTGCTGAGACCGATCCCCGCCAGCGCCAGCGCGAGCAGTCGACGGCGGTTGCGCTCCGTGCGTTCCGGTCGCGCCGCCGCCGTCAGCGCGCCGAGCGTCAGCCAGAGCATCGCGCTGCCGCCGAGCGTCAGCGTTGCGAATGACCATCCTTCGTTCCAGGGGCTGAGGGTGTACAGCCGCATGAGCGGGTAGAGCCAGGCAAAGGCGAACAGGTCCAGGCTGACCCGCGCAGGAGGGCTTTGCCTATCTCCCGGCGACGCCGCGAATGGGAGGAGCGGGATCGCGGCAGCCAGCAGGACGAACCAGAAGACGAGCGAGTCAAGCGCAGCGCCAGCCAGCGGCGCATCAAAGCGCACGGCGCCGCGCAATGCCAGCGCGCCGTACCCGGCTGCCAGCGCCGCAGCCGCCAACAGCGGGACGACGGCGCTGCGGAGTGCAGCCAGCAATTTACCGCGACGCACCGGCGGCATGTGCATCAGCGCCAGCAGAGCATAAACTGCGATGATCAGCGGAGTCAGCGACGTGACGAACGCGACCGTCAGCGCCAGCGCCGTCAACCAGAGACGCCACCCTGGTTCTGCTGGTACGCGCAGCGCTGCCCGGAACGCTATTCCGCACCACGTGGCGAAGACGAAGAATGCTCCCAGCGCATCAAAATACGCCAGCGGCGGCAGGGAGAGCGGCTCGCGCCGCGAGATCCACAACAATGCCAGTGCGCCGATCAGACCGAAAGACGCGCCTGCGACGGGCGCCGCTGATCGAATGTGCGCAATGGTCAGCATCATCACCCCCCGCGCCGGCTGGCGAGAATCATCTGCACCCGAGCGACATCCTCCGGTCGATTGACGTTAATGAACGACAATCCCTGCGGATCATACGGTCGCCAGACCTCTGGCGCAAGATACCGGGCATCGACCATCTCCAACGGATCTACGAGCGCGCGCGCGCCGCGCCGCAGGCAGTCGCGGATTGCGGGGAGGCACGTGTGCCGATAGACCGCCAGGAGCGGCTCTGCCGCCAGCCGGTTGCGCGGCGCGCGCGCGCCGTCGTCAGGGCGGAGCGGCGCCAGCGCATCATAGGGGCGCGGATACGCCAGGAGCGCATCGATCAGCGCATCCTGCACCAGCGGCATGTCGCACGCCAGCGCCAGCGCATACTCGTACCGGCTTGCTGCGAGACCGGCAGCCAACCCGGCGAGCGGACCGCCCCCCGCCGCCTCGTCGCGCACCAGACGCGCCGCTAATCCATTCCAGGCTTCCGGGTCGTTCAAGGCGACAACCACATCATCACTGAAACGGGCTGCCTGCGCAACCATATGTTCCAGCAGCGTCGGACCGCGCTCGCCCCACAGCCGCAGACAGCGCTTATCGCTCCCCATGCGCTGGCTTGAGCCGCCAGCAATGATGATGCAGGAAGTAGACATAAGAGCACTGAGAACTGAGAACTGAGAGCCGAGCACTGAGAACTGAGAACTGAGAGCCGAGCACTGAGAACTGAGAGTCGAGAACTGATAAGGAGATCAACCAAAACCTGGACTATCGAGCCTGCACCTGTGGCGCGGTTGGCGTTGGCTTCGACAGGCTCAGCCGACGCCGATCACGAGATTGTCCAACATCTGGTTGCCTTAACCGTTGACATTCTACCTTCGCGTCCGCCAAGTGCAACGTGCAACGTTCAACATCTGCAACTCACCTTCGCCGCCTGTAATCTTCCGCCTTCGCACCTTCAACTGTCAGCGCACGAACAGATCGCCGAGCAACTCCTCCGGCGACGACTGGAACGACCAGAGCACAACTCCAGCGCCGCGCGCACTGCGGATGGTTTGCAGGGCGATCCGCTGGTCGCGGCGCAGATCGTCGAGCGTGCGCGTGGCGCCGGGACCGGTCGGAAACCCGAGTTCGGTCACCACCACCGGCTTGCGCAGACCAAGCGCATGGAGTTCGTCGATGGCGCGCCGCAGATCGGCGGGGAAGCCTTCGCCGTAGTACCAGTGCTGCCGGTAGCGTCCGCTGTCGTAGGGTTCATTGTCGTAGTAATGGAACGTGTAAAAATCGACCACATCCGCCATGCGAAGCGCCGCCTCGGCTGGCTCAAAGTAACTCTTCGCAAACGCCATGCCCACCGTCGTCAATCGTTCAGGATCGAGGCGCTTCACCTCGTCGTGGACAACGCGCACAAACCGCTGGCGCTCCTCGGCAAGCGGAAAGCAGAGCGGAAAATCGGCATTGTCCCAGTCCCAGCAGCGCACATCGACCGGGCTGCCAATATCCGGTTCGTTGAACAGATCCCATGCCAGGATGCCGGGTCTGCCGGCGAAATGGCGCACCAGCGGTCGCACATGCCATTCGAGCGCGCGTTCGTAGTATTCCGGTCCGAACTGGTCCTGCGGATACTCGACGAGCAACACCGGCAGCACGTAAAGACCGCGCCGATTTGCCGCAGCAATGAACTCTTCCAGATGGCGCAGAGCGTCGCTCTTCTGGTAGGAAGCATCGGCTTCGCGCTGACCGCCGAAGACATAGTAGTTGAGAAAAATGCGCACAGTATTGACCCCCCGCGCGCGCATTGCGTCGAAGTCGGCTTCAATAGCCGACATGCGCCAGGGGCAGTTAATATCGGCGCCGAACTGGAGCGTCCAGCACCGGCGTTCATCATCGCCGGTCGGACGAACATAGTTCACGCCGCGCACCTCGAAGTCGCGCCCTCCGGCGCGCAGGCGCTCACCATCAGCCGTGACCGGCGGCAGAGCCTCGGATTGCGGATCGTGTGCAGCGCCACAGGCGCTGACAACAAATGCGGCGATGAACAGGAAGAACGACCAGCGCCCGCTGCGGGAGCGCGAACGCCTGGCTGGACAGATCTGGCGAGAACGCTGGCGTCTCATCAGGGCAATGCTCGAATTTCCAGATGATCGAACCAGGCTTCGCTGCGTGTTTCGCGCGCAACCACTGCCAGTCCGAAGCGCGAGGCGGTTGGCGGAGCGGGAACGTCAGTCTCTACAACAGACTGTCCGTCGACGGCAATGCTGACCTGGCTGCCGCGGAGACGGGCGTCGATGCGGAACCGTCCGTCTGGAAGCCGGAGACCGTCGCGCGCGCCGCTGGCAATCACGTTCAGCGTTCCGTTGCGCATCTGTTCGAGCAGAAAATCTCCTGTTTGCGGCGCTATGGTGAAGAGAAGATAGTTCTGTTCGTCACGAAACCGCAGGATGACGCCTCCTTCGCCCTCGACGACTTCAACGTCAACGTTCAGGCGAACATCGCTGGTTGGGACGCTGCGGTAACTCCAGATCACCCCCACCTGCGCCTCGGCTGTGATGCGATACCGTCCGTCGCGCGGTCCGACGCTCCACGTCGTGCGGCGCACCGACGCCCATCCCTGGTCAAATGTATCATCGCGCAGGAGCAGAGCGCCTTCCGTTTCAGGAGATGGCGACGCCGGGGTTGGCGTTGAGGCGTCCGCTATTCCCTGCGCTGTGGGAGTCGGCGGCGCAACCGTCGCTTCCAGGAGCGGTGAAGGCGCCAGAGGGATTGTCGGAGTCGCTGGCGGGACCGTCGGCGGCGCCGTCGGCGTTGGTTCGGCTGGCGCAGGGGATGGCTGAACGTCCGGTGTGATAATTGCGCCTGTACCCGCGTCGACTGATCGCGGCGCATTCTGTGATCCCAGCCACCAGATCGCGCCGCTGACAAGCACGAGAACCGCAGCCGCTCCGACTATCAGCGTCAACCGTCGCGGCGGCGCCGGGGTTGCAACCGAACGTTTCCCGGCAGTGCGATCCCGCAAGCGGGACTCGGCATTCGCCAGCAGTTCAGCGCTATCACGGTAAAACGGATTGATCTGATGCAACTGGCGCAATGCCGCAATCGCCTGAACGTACCGTCCCGCCTCGAAATGGTCGCGCGCCTGCTGGTAGAGTTCCGCCTGATGATCGCGCGGGGTTGGCGGCGGCGGCGCAGGACGTGGCGACTTTCGACCAGATTGGCGACGGCGATCGAGGTTGTAAGCGCTCCGCGCGGACGGGTTGCTCAACGTCGTGTACGCCTCAGTCAGCAATTGACTGCGACGACGTGCATATTCGAGGTCTTCAGGACTGGCATTGACGTATCGGTCAGGATGATACCTGGCAATTTCGCGCCGATATGCGCGCTTAATCTCCTCCGGCGACGCCGAGCGCGACACGCCAAGCAGTTCGTAGAAGTCTAACTCCTCGAAGTCGTACACGGGCACACCATGAGGCATCCGGCGGCAGGAAAGCGCCCGACGCCGGAGGACCTGCCACACCCTCTATTCAAGATAATCGCGAAGTTTCTTGCCGAGACGCGGGTGACGCAGTTTCCGCAGCGCCTTCACCTCGATCTGGCGAATGCGCTCGCGGGTCACGCCGAACTCCTTGCCGACTTCTTCGAGGGTGCGGCTATGACCATCTTCGAGACCGAAGCGCAACTGAAGGACGCGACGTTCGCGCTCGGTCAGTTGATTCAGCACCTGCTCAACCTGCTCACGCAGCATCTGATGACTGGCGGCGTCAGAAGGCGCCAGCACCTTCGAGTCCTCAATGAAGTCGCCGAGCTGACTGTCTTCTTCCTGACCAACCGGCGTTTCGAGCGAGACCGGTTCGAGCGAGGTTTTGCGGATCGAACGCACCTTATCCACCGGGATGCCCAGCGCGCGCGACAATTCCTCGTCGGTCGGTTCGCGTCCCAACTCCTGGAGCATGCGGCGGCTTTCGCGCATCAGGCGATTGATCGTCTCAACCATATGCACTGGAATGCGGATCGTCCGCGCCTGATCAGCGATGGCGCGGGTGATCGCCTGGCGAATCCACCAGGTCGCATACGTTGAGAACTTGAACCCTTTGCGGTAGTCGAACTTTTCGACCGCGCGGATCAGCCCGACATTCCCTTCCTGGATCAGATCGAGGAGTTGCAGCCCGCGCCCGATATACTTTTTCGCCACCGAAACGACCAGTCGCAGGTTCGCCTGGGTCAAATCCTCGCGCGCCGTCTTGCCCTGCTCAATCGCCAGGTTCCAGTCGCGCCAGAGTTGATCGCGCACATCGGCGCACATCTGCTGCACCTCCTCAACGGAGGGCCACTCGGTGGAAGCAGACAGACGTTGCTGAACAGCGGCGGGCAGGAGCGAGAAGATAATCGTCGCCTGTGCGAAGGTCTGATCGAACTGCTCCGCCGTCATGCGATGCTGCTTGATCAATTCATTGCGACGCTTGTCGAACTGTTGACGTTGTTCAAACGTCATGCGCTCCTGAATGGCGGAGACATCGCGCAGACAGCCAGGAGTCAGCGGGTCGGGAAGCGGTTGATCAACCACCGTGTAAAGCAGTCGAATGGCATCCTCAACAACGGGCCAGGTTTTTTGCAGGCGTTGATACATTTGTGCGCCGACAGAATCAACCTGCTCAGGGCGCCAGTCCGCCGCCAGTTGCGTGCGATACGACTCCAGGTATTCACCGATCTCAATCTTCTGCGCCAGCAGCGTTTCCTGGCGCGCCGTCAGCAGCGGCACCCGCCCGATCTCGCGCAGGTACATGCGCACCGTGTCGTTGATGCTGATGCCTTCAACGCTCAAATCATCGAAATCGCCCTCTTCCCCGAAGCGAACATCGACCTCTGCGCCGCCAGCGATCATCTCATCGCGCGTGGCAATCCCCGCCGACTGAAGCGCCTGCTGAATCTCCGCCAGACGGTCGCTGTCGGCGTCGCTGCCTGCGAGGAGTTGCGCAATTTCGCCCTCGGTGACAAATCCGCGCTGCTTGCCGATTGCCAGCAGATCGTTCAGGCTCGTAATCGTCTGCGGCTCTTCTTCGGGTTCGCGGGCAGCGCCAGCAATGTCATCGTCCAGATCGTCCAGCAGGAGATCGTCGTCCAGAAGTGGCTCGTTCGGTTTTTCCATCGAAACCTCCGCAGGCAACCACTGCCTTCCTGGTCAGCGTGATTCAGAACCTTTTCCTCGCATTTGCAGCGCTGAGAAGACCTGGCAGCAGAGACGCGCCCATATCGCGCACAACCTTTCCGCCTCCAGGAGCGTTTCCTTCGCCCGGCAGCGAATCACCCGGCGCCGCGCCTGTCAGATCCCATGCAGGGCGTGCAGATCGACATATGCTGAACTGCGGCGTGGGATGCTCAGCATATTGATGAATCTTTTGATCTGCACCAACTGGTCAAGCAGCGTCTCCCGCTCCGCCTCGCTGGTCGCCTCCGCCTGCATGCGCGCAATCCGGGCGAGCCAGCGTTTTGCAACGTCGCGCTGAAGGATTGTAGCACATTCCATTGCATCGGTGACAATCCGATATGCCTGCGGCTGCGGCGCATGCAAACCCAGCACCCGTCGCGCCGCCGCATCCAGCGGCGCATCCAGGCTGGCTGCCCACGCATCCGGGTCGCTGTCGGCAGGGGCGGCGATCCAGGCGCGCCACAGGGCGCGGCACTCATCGTGGGTGAACAACTCATCAACCGTGCCGCTCATCAGCGATTGCAGCGCCGGATACTGCGCCAGGTCGTTGTGAAGTTTCTCCTCCACGGCTGCGCGTGCAGCCGGGTAGCGAATGATCCAGCCCAACAGATATTCCTCCTGCGTCGGAGGCGATGGCGCAGCGTCACCGGGGCGCTGCGCCGACTCGCTGGCTTGCGGCGCCGGAACATTCGCTGCGCGCGTCTGATCCGGCGAACGACGCTGCCCTTCCTGACGCGCCCTGCTTCTCAGCGCTGCCAGGATATGCTCTTCCTTAATATCGATCAGTCGCGCCAGGCGCTGGATATAGTGCGCTTGCTCGACTGGATTGGCGATCTGAGCGAGCAAAGGAGCGATCCGTTCAACCGCGTCCGTCTTCCCGCGCCCGCTTGACAGATCAAGATCGGACGTGAGCGTCTCGATGTAGAAATCCATCGCCGGACGCGCCGCCGCCAGCGCTGAACGCCACTGGTCGGGATCTTCCTGAATGACCTCATCGGGGTCTTTCCCGTCGGGAAGCGTCAGAATCCTGATCTCGACATCCTGAAGACGTTGCAGCCTGATGATCCCCTGCGGCGAGATCACGGCGGTCAATTCGCCCTCCGGCTGGCTCTGGAGCGCCTGCAACCCCTTGAGCGTCGCCCGCACGCCAGCGGCGTCGGCGTCGAGCGCCAGATACACCCGGTGCGATAGTTTCTTCACCAGCGCCACGTGATCGGCGGTCAACGCCGCGCCGAGCGGCGCCACGACGTTGCGAAAGCCGTACTGGTGCGCGATGATGACATCAACATACCCTTCGACGATCACCGTCGCATCGCTCTGGCGGATCGCATCGCGCGCCAGGTCGAGTCCGTACAACACTTTCCCCTTGTCGAAGAGCGGCGTTTGCGGCGAGTTCATATACTTCGGCTGCACGTCCCCCAATGCTCTGCCGCCAAAGGCGACAATATCGCCGTTCGCGTTGCGAATCGGGAACATAAGCCGGTTGCGGAACCGGTCGTAATACCCGCGCGTTTCGTGATGGATCGCCAGACCCGCCGCTTCGATCTCTTCCGGTGAAAAGCCGCGCCGCTCGGTCAGGTAGGTGAGCAGCAAACTCCAGTCATCGGGAGCGTAACCGAGCAGGAACGCCTCGCTGGCGGCGTCGTTGATGCGCCGTTTGGCGACATATGCGCGCGCCTCTTCACCGCGTTGCGACTTCACCAGCATATGGCGGAAGAATGCTGCCGCAGCCGCGTTCACTTCCAGCAGACGGGTGCGCAACCGGTCCAGTTGCTCTTCGGCTTCGGTGCGTGGATGCAACTGCACCCCTGCCCGCTGCGCCAGACGTTCGAGCGCCTCGCGGAATTCCAGCCCCTCACGACGCATCAGAAAGTCGAAGACCGTCCCCGACGCCTTGCAACTGAAGCAGTGAAAACTTTGCGTGTCGGGAAAGACGTGAAACGCCGGGGTACGGGTGTTGGGGTGGAACGGGCAGAAGCCAACGTAGCTGCGCCCCGTCTTCCGCAGTGGCACATATGCTGAGATGAACTCAACAATATCAATCTTTTCTTTGATCTGATCAGTCACGCCAGGCATACGGATCCATCCGCAATCACGCACATCATGCGCTCCAGGTGCGCGGCACGTACAGGTCGTTGAACACCTTCAGCGCATAGCGGTCGGTCATACCAGCGATGTAATCCACGACAGCGCGCTCGATCGGTTCGTTGCGTGCCTGATTGATCCGCAGCAGATCAGCGGGCAATTGCTCCGGGTGTTTCAGAAAATGATGGTACAGCAACTCGATCATCAGGTAAACCTTGCCATCATCCGCCTTTGCCTTCGATCCAAGATACACGTGCTGATAGAGAAACTCCCGCAGCGTATTCGTCGCCTTCAACACATCCGGACTCATCGACAATTCCGGCGGATCAGGCGGCGGCTCTTCGCCAGTCGCCCACCAGTTATGGTCAATCAGGTCGCAGACCATCGTATCCAGGCGTTGACCGTGCGTCGCGCCAAGCACTTCGATAGCGTCGCGCGGCAGGTCTTCGGGATGGATCAAGCCGCCGCGGATTGCATCATCAATGTCGTGATTAATGTAGGCAATGGCATCGCACAGTTTGACAATCTGCCCTTCCAGCGTGCTGGCGGTTCCCCATGCACGCATGGTAATGTCACGCCGGGCTTTAGAGTGCATATAAATACCTTCGCGCACCTGATCGGTCAGGTTCAACCCGGCGCCATTCCGCTCCAGGACGTCAACGACGCGCAGGCTCTGCTCATTATGCCGGAAGGCGCGCCCCATCGCGTGCGAGAGCGCCGTCTCGCCTGCATGACCGAAGGGCGTATGCCCTAGATCGTGCCCCAGACCAATCGCCTCAACCAGGTCTTCATTGAGGCGCAGCGCACGCGCAACCGTGCGCGCAATCTGCGTCACTTCGAGCGTATGAGTGAGGCGTGTGCGGTAATGGTCGCCCTGCGGCGCAATAAACACCTGCGTTTTATGTTTCAGGCGTCGAAACGGTTTGGAGTGCAGAATGCGGTCGCGATCGCGCTGAAAACTGCTCCGCACCGGCGACGGTTCTTCAGGGCGCGCGCGTCGAGCGCTGTCGCTGAACGCCGCCAGCGGGGAAAGGCGCGCGCGCTCATCGGCTTCGATACGCTGGCGTACACCAGCATGCGCTCTGGTCATGCCGAACCTCCAGCGCCGACAGGGTCCAATGCCGCTGCCGTACCTAGAAACCAGGGATACGCTACAAACCGGACGGAAGATGTCAGGTCGCCTCGCCTGCCGGACGAAGCGACGCATCATGCATTGTACGTCGTTTCAGCGAGCGCTGCAACGCGGTGACCAGCGCAGCGATCAGGTGTATGGCAACGATCGACTCGAAATAGACGCGATGACCGCTGGCGTTTGCAAGCGCCTGCGCCTGTTCCGTATCGACGAAGCAACTGACCAGGTTAAACGATCCATGGACAACCACGCACGTCTCATAACGCGCTGCCGCAAATATGGAGAGAAAGTAGATGCAGAAACAGACAAACGCCGCCCGCCAGCGTTCCTCGCGCCGGGCGACAAACCATCCCCAGAACATCGCAAACGGCGTGGCGAACACGGTCCAGATCAACGCCGGGATCTGCGCTTCGCCGTAAGGGGGGGCTGTCGTGCTGCGCTGATAGGTCGCCCAAACCGCACCAATGCATGCCGCGCCAAAGATGAGCAGAAACGTGCGAGTGTCGAAACGCGCCATGGGCGTCTCCGTGCGCCAGCATCCCCGCGCAAATTATAGCATACAGGACGGCGGTGCGTGGGAAGGCGCGCAATGGGTGCAGGGCGCAGGTTGGACGTCAAACGTCTGCGATGATCCAGGATCGCGCGGGTGCAGAGGCGGCGCGCAGGAAGATGCAGATAGAAATGCGGTTGCGGAACGTGGAGCGTTGCAGACAGGAAGGTTGAAGGTCGAACGCAGAAGGGTTCCGCAGGGAAGGGTTCACGTGAGAAGGCGGCAGGTGACACGGTTGCAAGGTGCGAAGGCGGAAGTCCTAACCCCAAACAAGCGAGGCGCCCCTTGCAGAGCGCCTCCGTTCAGCAGGATGAATGACTATTACAATCCGAAGAACGCACGGTTCTTCTCAATGTAGCTTCGCCACTGCTCTGGCACCGAGTCATCGGCGAAGATCGCCTCTACCGGACACTCCGGCTCACAGGCGCCGCAGTCGATGCACTCTTCAGGGTTGATGTAGTACTGGTCCTCACCCTCGTAAATGCAATCGACCGGACAGACCGCCACACACGAAGCATCTTTCACGCCGATGCACGGCTCCGCAATGATATACGCCATATCTGTCTCCTTTAGCGTAAGGAAAGTATGCCATCGCTCGCAATCATAGCATGCCCTTATCAACTTTTCTGTGACTTTAGTACCACAACACAGCGCGTCATAACCAGACTTTTTGAGACAGGGCTGCATGCACGCCGCTGTCGCCGACCATTCCACCGACACGTTTGGCGTGGGCTGAGCCTGTCAAAGCCCGCACAAAGTTGGCGCGGGCTGAGCCTGTCAAAGCCCGCGTACAGTTGGCATAGGCTGAGCCTGTCGCAGCCCGCGCCGACTGCGGGATAGTCAACTGGTTGATCTTCCTATGACCTCCCCGCAGCGCATTCCGCCCTACTCGCCATCTCCGATCCGCGCCAGACCATCCGGGTCAAGCACCACCACACGCCCGCGTTCCAGTCGCACCAGCCCCTCCTGCGCCAGCTGGCGCAGCGCTCGCCCGGCGATCTCGCGCACCGTGCCGGTGCGTTCCGCCAGCTCCTGGTGGGTCAGTTCGGCGGCGCCTCCGCGCGCCTCGCGCAGCAGCTCACGCGCCAGGCGCTCGCGCACCGATCGGAACGCCAAATCTTCGACCAGCACTGCCAGGCTGCGCAGTTGCCCCGCCATTTCGCGCAGCATTGCCAGCGCCAGGTCGGGGTGACGGCGAATGAGCGCGATCAGCGCATCTCCCGGCAAGAGCAGGCACTGCACCGCGCTCATTGCGCGCGCCGTCGCCAGATTCCCGCGCCCGTCGAAGATGGCGACGGCGTTGAAGTTTTCGCCAGCGCCGACCATTGCCAGCACCTGCTCACGACCGTCCGGCGCGGTGCGTGATAATCGGACTCTGCCGCGCTGCACAAAGTACACCCCAGCCGGTCGCTCGCCCTCGTAAGCAATGTACTCGCCGGGACGGTAGGTGCGCGACTCCATCGAGCGCGCTGTGTCCATCAGCGTGCGGTCGTCCAGCGTAGCGAAGAGCGGAATATGTCTCAATTCTTCGGGCGTTGTCATGGTCTGGCAGTATAGCATGATCCTGTGTTGCCAACAGTACTGTGGCGGGTTTCCTGGCAGTTCCATACAAAATGATATAATGCCTCCGTGCGACGATAGCAGTCTTTCGCACAAGTCCTGATCCGTACAGCGGACGTTGGCTGCGACAGGCTCAACCAATGCCTGCAGCGCATCGGCGCACGTCGGCATCGGGCTTTGTGAGGCGTCTTGAAATGGTTGTGTACAGGCGACTTCTCCTGATGGCGCTGATTGCGGCGGCGCTCTGGGGCGCTGCTCTCCCGCTCTCCGCTGCGCCGCAGGTCAGCGATCCGCTTTTTATTGCGCCGCTTGACGTGCAACGCCAGGAGGCGGCGCTGCTGCCCGCCTTCAGCGCCGACCTTGATGCCGCAGGCGAATGGGATCGCTACACGGTGCGCGCTGGCATCGACCCTGAGAAGCGCACAATCGCCGGCATAGCGCGCCTGGAGTACACCAACCGCGCTGCCGATCCGCTCGACCGCATTTACTTCTACCTTTTCCCCAATCTGCCGGAGTTTGGCGGACGGCTTGACATTCATAGCGCTACTATCGATGGCGTAGCGGTGCGAGTGCAGTATGAGTCGAACCGGTTTCTGTTGCGGCTTGATCTGCCTGCGCCTCTTCCGTCCGGCGCTTCCGCTGGGATTCTGCTCGATTTCAGCGCCACGGCGCCGCTCAATGCCAGTCAACGCTATTATGCCGGCTTCAACCGCGAACGCGGCGTGCTGGCACTGGCGTCGGCGCTGCCTATGGCTGCGCGACGGGTCGATGGCGTCTGGCAACTGACAACGCCTCTCTTCCGCGGCGACCTTGTCACCAGTGACACAGCGCTCTACGATGTGACACTCACAATCCCCGCCGCCTGGACTGCCGTGACCACTGGGACGGCGATCGAAAGCCGGATCGACGGCGCGCTCCGAACCACTCGCTTCGTCAGCGGTCCACAACGCGATTTCACGATAGTGCTCACCCGTTTCCCATCAGTTTCGGCGGAAGTGGATGGCACGCGCATTACATCGTATTTCCGACCGGAGAACCCCGAAGGCGGACGTGCGGCGCTCGATGCCGCCGCAAACGCGCTGCGCGTGTTCAACCGTCGGTTTGGACCGTACCCGCTGGCTGAACTCGATATTGTGCAGATTGACGCACGCAAATTCCTTGGCGTCGAGTATCCCGGACTGATCATGATTGACCGACGCCTGTATGCTGGAGAGCGCGAAGGTCTGGAGATCGTTGTGGTGCACGAAGTGGCGCATCAGTGGTGGTACAGTCTCGTCGGCAACGACGTGCAGAACGAGGCATGGCTTGATGAGGGGTTGACCTCGTTTGCGCAAGTGGTTTATCAGGAAGAAACCCGTGGCGCGCTAGCGGCAGAGCGCGAACTCGACGGTTTCCGCGCAACCTACCTGCGCGCGCGGCAGGCAGGTCGTGATGCTCCGCTCAAACGCCCGGTTTCGGCGTTGCGCGGCAACTACACCGCTATTGCCTATGCGAAGGGGGCGCTCTTCTTCCAGGCGCTGCGCCTCCGCATCGGTGAACCGGCGTTCGACCGCTTTCTGCGCGATTACTACGCCGCCTTCCGCTACCGCATCGCGTCGAGCAACGATGTGCGTGTCGTTGCGGAGCGCGCCTGCGCCTGCGATCTTGGTGATTTCTACCGCGATTGGGTGCTTACTGCCGCGCCTGTTGCCGTTCCCTGACGCGACCCGATAGCAGGTATCGCTGCGGGCTGAAGCCTTTGCTGAGAACGTGAAAGCCCCTGTGAGACTTCCTCACAGGTGTAGAGTTTTTGGGGTGCGAGGGGAGCGCCGCGCCCCTCGCATCCCAAAAACTCTACCCTTGTGAGCCGCTTGCGGGGGTTGGGGGCGGTCTCCAGCCGGGGCGCAGCAGGGATGCGCTTTCTCGCCGCCTGACGATGCACGCCTGGAGTCGGGCGCGTCGCTGGCGGTATGCTAAAAGCAGAATCTTCATCAGCTCTCGCTAAGGCGAGCCTTGAAGAGGTTTCTGGGGTGCTGCGAGCTGAAGCCCCGGCTGAGATCGGGCAAGCCCTGGAGGGGCTTCCACATCCTGAGCAAGGACTTTAGCCCGCCGCTCACAGAACGCGCGATCAGGCAACCCGGGTTGACCGGACTTATCAGGAAGATCAACCCAAACTTGGACAACCGCGTCTGCGCCTGCGGAGCGGTTGGCGCTGGCTTCGACCGGCTCAACCGGCGCTGGCTTCGACCGGCTCAGCCGGTGCTGATCGCAAGATTGTCCGACATCGAACTGATGTTCCTGTTGGGGTTCAGCCAATGCCTGCCATATGACGGTCCGTAACGGGTCAAGAGCAATGAGAGCCGTTCTGGTTGCTCATGCTGACTGGGGATCGAGCGCTGCGCGGCGGCGCCTGGCGTATGCGCTGCGCCAGCCCGACGGACGATTCATGGCGTTTGCGCCGGGTCCGGCAGGCGATCCGCACACGTTGCTGGATCGGTTGCGCGCGCTCGCGCCCGACGGCGGCATCCTGTTCGGCGTCGATTTTCCGCTTGGTTTTCCGCTGCGCTATGCCGGCATCGCTGGCATTACCGACTTTGCGGCGCTGCTGCCGGACTTGGGTTCAGGGCGATGGGCGCATTTTTATGATGTCGCCAGTCAACCGTGCGAGATCAGCGTCGAGCGTCCATTCTACCCGCTGCGACCGGGCGGAGCGCGTCAGGCGCACCTGATCCAGGCGCTTGGCATGACGACCATTGACGACCTGCGGCGTCGCTGCGACCGCGCTTCCACTGCGCGGCGCGCCGCTGCGCCGATCTTCTGGACGCTCGGCGCGCAGCAGGTGGGCAAGGCGACGATCGTCGGCTGGCGCGATATGCTGGGGGCGGCGCGCCGCGCATACGCCCGAAGCGATGCGCGATTCCCCTGGCTCTGGCCCTTCGATGGACGCCTGAATGATCTGCTTGCTGCGGGACGCCTGGTCGTCGCCGAAGTCTACCCTGGCGAGTGCTACCACCATCTGGGCATTGCGCTCCGTGGCAGCAAACGCGCTCAGGCAACCCGCGCCGCTGCGGGCACGGCGCTGCTGGAATGGGCTGATGGCGCGGGGGTTGCCCTCGACCCTGCCCTGCGCTGCGCGATTGGCGATGGATTTGGCGCTGCGCCCGGCGGCGACGATGATTTCGATGCAACTGTGGGATTGTTCGGCGCGCTCAATGTCGTCCTTGGGCGACGCGCCGCCGGTGAACCGGAGGACGAGGTCACTCGCCGCGTCGAGGGATGGATTCTGGGGCAAGGAATCAGGAGTTAAGGGTTAGGGGTTAAGGGTTAGATTTTCCGCTCTATCGCCGCTTGCCGCTTGCCTCCCGCCCCTTGCCTCGCGCTTTGCTTCACCTTCTCATCTGCTGATAAAACTACAGAGGCGCAGAGGACCTGGAGCATGTGCGTCACTTTTGCACCTTTAACCTTCGACCTGAAACCCCTCCCGTCTCTTGCCTCGCGCCTCACGCCTTGCTTCACCCTTCCATGTTCCACGTTCCACGGTTCCGCCTTCCCGCACTCAACGTTCGTACCTGCAACGTTCCACGCCGTCACCGCCCGACGAACTCTCCCAGAATCTGCCGCCCAATGACCACCCGCAGAATCTCTGAGGTGCCTTCGCCAATGGTGAGCAGGCGCTGGTCGCGGTAGATGCGTTCGAGCGGATACTCACTGCTGTATCCGTACCCGCCAAGCACCTGAATTGCGTCGCGACAGATCTTCTCGCCGACCTCCGAAGCGTACAGTTTGGCGATCGCCGCCTCGCGGCTGTATTGACGCCCCTGGTCTTTCAGCCATGCGGCCTGATAGACCAGCAAACGCGCCGCTTCCAGCCCGACCGCCATATCGGCGATCATGTTCGAAACCGACTCGTAGGCGCCGATCAGTTTGCCAAAAGCGGTACGTTCCCGCGCATAAGCGGAGGCGACCTCGAAAGCCGCCTGCGCCAGCCCGATCGCCATGGCGCCAATGCCAATCCGTCCGCCGTCGAGCACGGCAAGGAACTGTTGCAACCCGCGCCCGCGCCGACCCAGCAGGTTCTCTTCGGGCACGCGGACATTCTCGAACATCACCGCATTCGTGATTGAGCCGCGCAATCCCATTTTGGCTTCCGGCTTGCCAAAACTCAGCCCTGGCGTTCCGGCGGGCACAATAATGGCGCTGATCGAATGCCGTTCTCCCGGATCGGTCACCGCAGTCACAATCAAATGCCCGGCAATTGAGGCATTGGTGATCCACATCTTCGAGCCATTGATCACCCACTCTCCATTTTCCAGGCGAGCAGTCGTGCGGGTGGCGCCGGCGTCGGATCCGGCATGCGGTTCGGTTAGCGCGAATGCGCCCAAATATCGTCCTTCAGCCGCAGGGCGCAGGAAGCGTCGTTTCTGCTCTTCAGTGCCGAACATAGCGATGGGTGCGCACCCCAACCCCAGGTGCGCCGCGTAGGTCAGCGCCGTTGAACCGCATGCGCGCGCAATCTCCTCAATGGCAATCGCGGTCGAGATGCTATCGGCGCCAGCGCCGCCATACTCTTCGGGGAAGGGCAATCCCATCAGTCCCAGGTCTGCCATCTTGCGGAACGTTTCAGCGGGAAACTCACCCGTCTCATCAACGTGACGGGCGCGCGGCGCGATCTCCTGCTCGGCGAAACGCCGCACTTCTGCGCGAATGCGCTGATGTTCAGGGGCGAGGTCAAAGTTCATGGTTCACTCCTCTCGTCAATGAGCGGCTGAACTGCCGTGATGAACGCCTGCATATCGGTGCGGCTAATGCGAGCCGGATGAATGAGCGGAAGGATCATGACATGCTCGCTGCGAAGTACGGTTGCATGCAACGTGCGGATGGCGCCGGGATCACGCCCCAGATACCGCATTCCGACTTCTCGCAGGGCAATGCGCCCAACCGGAACAATCAGGCGCGGCTTGATGATATCGAGTTCCGTGTGCAGCCATTCACGACAGGCGCGCACTTCGCCCGGCGCTGGCGTGCGATTCCCCGGCGGGCAGCAGCGCACCACGTTGGTGATGAAACAGCGCAGCGTTGCGGCGGCGGTTTCGTCACTCGCCAGCCCGATCCGCATCAGCATCCGGCGCAGCGCCCGTCCTGATCGATCTCCGTAGAAAGGAACGCCTGTCTGATCGGCGCCATGCCGACCGGGCGCCTCGCCGATGAACACGATGCCGCTTTCAACGTCGCCGCAGCCATGCACGATGCGCCGTCGGCTTGCGACGAGCGCCGGGCAACGGGTGCAGTCCTGATGATTCAACAGCGTGACCGCTCTCATAGTTAGGAAGATCAACCTAAACCTGCGCAATCACGCTTGCACTTGCGGAGCGGTTGGCGCTGGCTGAGCTTGTCGAAGCCAGTGCCGATCACAAGATAGTTCAACACCCAGTTGATCTTCCTAATTCACTCCTGCCAGGTCATGCCTTCTGGCGGTTCGATCGGCAACGCGACCCGTACCGTCGTTCCCCGATCCGGCTGGCTGGATACCAGGACCTGACCGCCGTGTTGCGTGACGATGCCGTAAGCGATGGCCAGCCCCAATCCTGATCCCTGACCGGGAGGACGGGTAGTGACGAAGGGCTGGAACAGTCGCTCGATGATGTGCGCCGGTATGCCGGGACCATTATCCGCCACATCGAACCGCACGAATATGCCATCTTCCTCGACTGCCTGCGCTGGCAGCAGCGGCGGCGGCCCGGCGTGACCGCGTGAGACGCTCAACCGCACCCGCGGCGCAGGGAAGCCCGACAGCGCCTGTTCGGCGTTGAGCAGCAGATTGAGCAGCACCTGCTGCATTTGCGGAACGTCAATCCACAGCATCGGTAAATCCGGTTGATAGATGACCTCAAGCGCGACGCCTGCCGAGCGCAGCGCCGCCCGTTTGAGATCGAGCACGCGATCAACCAGATCGGTCGGCGCCGTCCATTCCTTGGTCATGGGTCCGCGACGGGCGAACGTCGCCAGACTCTGAACCACGCGACGGGCGCGCTTGGCGCTTTCGATAATCTGTTCGACTGATCGCTGGTCATCAGGGTCGCGTTGCGGTGACAGGAGTTCGGCATTGCCAAGAATGATGGCGAGGGGATTGTTCAACTCGTGCGCTACACCGGCGACCAGTTCGCCGAGTGCGGCGAGTTTTGAGCTCTGCACCAGTTGCGCCTGCATAGCGCGCAATTGTTCGTTTGCAGCGCGCAGGGCGTCATTCTGCGCCGCGAGCGCCGCCATCGCCGCATCACGCTCGCTTTCGGCGGCGCGAATACGGAGCAGCGCCCGCACCCGCGCCAGCAGCTCCTCAATGTAAAAAGGCTTGGTCAGATAATCATCGGCGCCGGAGTCCAGCGCCGTAATCCGGTCTGAAACTTCACCCTTCGCGGTCAGCATCAGAACAGGCAGAAATCCCCGACCAGAACGCTTCTTCAGATCGGTGCAAATCTGCACGCCTGGAATGTCTGGCAGCATCCAGTCCAGAATGACAAGATCGATGCAACTGGTTTCGACAAGGGTAAGCGCCTCACCGGCTGTTGTCGCCAGAAGCGTCTGATAGCCGGCGCCTCGAAGGACGAATTCAATAAGGCTGGCGATGGTCGGATCGTCCTCGACGACCATAATACGGGTCTGATCCTGCATGGCGCTATTGTACCACGTCTCTGCGCTCTGGCAGTCATGGCATCAGGCGCATGGTACAATACAGAGCGTGAATACATTGCATCTGATCGATACTCACGCTCACCTGGGATCTGCGCAGTTCGATGCAGATCGCAGCGCTGTGATCGAGCGCGCCGTCGCTGCTGGGGTGGTGCGGATCATCGAAATCGGCTACGACCTGGCAACGTCGTGTGCGGCAGTTGCACTGGCGTCACAGCATGAACCGATCTACGCAGTAGTTGGCGTGCAACCCAACCACGTCGCCGACCTTCCGGACGACTGGCTTGACCAGGTGCGCACCCTGGCGCAGCAGCCAAAGGTGATCGCCATTGGCGAAATTGGTCTCGACTACTACTGGAATGCGGCGCCTGCCGCTGCACAGGAAGCATGTTTCCGCGCGCAACTCGACCTGGCGCGCGATCTGCGCCTTCCCGTCGTTATTCATAGCCGCGATGCGCACGATGATACCATCCGCGTGCTGCGCGACGCGGCGCGCGGCCTTTCCGGCGTTATGCACTCGTTCTCCGGCGACTGGGAGTATGCGCGCGCGTGTCTGGACATCGGGTTCCACCTTTCGTTCAGCGGTCCCGTCACCTTCCCGAAAGCCATCGTTCTGCACGACGTTGCGCGGCGCGCTCCGCTCGACCGCATTCTGACCGAAACCGATAGTCCTTATCTGGCGCCCCATCCCTTGCGTGGAAAACGGAATGAACCCGCGTATGTGCGCCTGATTGCAGAACGGATCGCGGATCTGCGCGGCATGCCGCTCGATGATCTGGCTCAGGCGACGCGGCGCAACGCGAAGGAAGTCTTTGGACTATGAGTCCATCGGTTGTCGCTCTTCCAGACGAGACCCCATCCCGATCCTGGTTTGCCCGACTTGAACTGGGGACGCTGGCGCTTCCGTTCCTGCTGGCAGCCGCCACAACCTGGAGCATGGCGCGCAGTCTCGAAGTCGCAAACTGGGCGGACGGTCTGACGATGCTGACAGGCATCGGTCTGGCGGCGCTCCTCGCTGGCGCCCTTTTTGCGCGAGTCGCCTGGATGCCGTCGTGGTTGGCGCATCCCCTGGCGTCGCTCCTCGGCGTTGTGTTCGTCATTCAGCAGATCAGCCCGATTGTCCGTGCGCAGACGGCGGCTGAGTTCGGCGCAGCAAAGGCGCAGCGTCTGACGACGTGGGGCGATGTCGCCGCAGAAGTCGCGCTGCGCGCGCTCATCTGGCTGCGCACCCTTCAGGCAGGCGGGCGCGGCGAGGATATTGTGCTCTTTGTGCTGACCCTGGCGTTGATCATCTGGGGGATGGGTTACGCGGCGGGATGGCTCATCTTTCGCCATCAACGCGCCTGGATCGCTGTCGCATTGCAGGCAGGCGTCATCCTGATCAACTACACCTATGCCTGGCCCAAACCGACCGGGCTGTTCTTCGTTTTTCTGATCGCTGCCTTGCTTCTGCTTGCCTGCCAGCACATCGACCGCCGTCAGCGCCTCTGGCGATCCGCGCGCGTCGAGTTCCCCGACTTCCTGCCAGCGCGCGTGCTGCTGGCTTCGTTGCTGACCTTCGTGTTCCTGGCGATTGTCACCGCTTTTTTGCCAAACCAACCGGACAACGAGCATCTGGCGCGTCTCTGGCGCACCATCCGTGCGCCGATTACGGCATTGCGCGAGGAGTGGCAGGAAGCGTTCAGCACGATCAATGCGCCGCCGGGATCAACCAGCGCCTTTCTGACCCGCAACGCGCGAGTTGGCGGTCCCCGCCAATTGGGCACGTCGCTGGTGATGACGGTGCGCTCCGCCGAGTACAGTTACTGGCGCGCGGCAGCGTTTGATCGCTACACCGGTCGCATGTGGCAGAACATGGTCGGTGAGCGGGCGCGCGCAGCGCTGGGGACGGCGACAGCGGAAGCGGCGCGGACTCCGCTGGCGCCCGGCGTTCGGCTCGAACAGCCCGAACTGCGTGGCCGCACCCTGGTGACCACGACGATTGAGCTTGCGCAAACGCGCACCGATGGACTGGTCATGGTCGGCGGTGCGCTGGCGTCCACCAGTTTGCCCGTGTTAATCCAGCATGGATATCTGGCAATATCCGGCGAATTGTTGCCCAACTTTACCGAAACCGCCACGGTCGTGACTGAAGCGCCGCTGGAAGCGACGCAGACCTATACCGTCGCCACATATCTTTCCACGGTCGATGAGCAGAGTCTGCGCGAAAGCGGAACCATCTACCCGGAATGGGTGCGCGTGGCGTACCTCCAGTTGCCCGACACGCTGCCATCACAGGTGCGCGAACTGGCAGCCGCCATCGTCCGCGACGCTGGCGCGGTCACGCCTTACGACAAGGCGCTGGCGATCCAGGAGTATCTGCGCACGCTGCCGTACAACGATCAGCGCCCGATGCCGCCCGAAGACCGCGATTGGGTCGACTGGTTCCTGTTCGATGCCCCAGGCGGCTACTGCGACGATTTCGCCTCAGCAATGGTCGTGCTCCTGCGCGCCGAGGGCGTTCCGGCGCGCTGGGTCCAGGGGTACGCCGGCGGCGTATTCGACCCGGATCGACGGGTGTACCTGGTGCGCGAGGATGTCGCTCATAGCTGGCCCGAAGTCTATTTCCCCGGCTACGGATGGCAGCGCTTCGAGCCGACGCCTGCGCCTTACGCTAGCGTACCGGTGCGACCGGCGTTTCCTCCGGATGATGCGACGGAGCGACCGGAGATCACCGGCGGGTTGGGAGGAACCCTGAGCGACCCGGAAGCCATGCTGCGCGAGCTGATCGAACGCAACACCGGTCCTGCCATTGGCGACGATAGCGCGCTACAACGCGAAATCGAAGCGCGGCGCGCAGAGGAGCGTCTGCGTCTGATTGCAACTGTGGGCGGGGCGCTGGCGCTTACGCTGGCGCTGGTTGGAGTTCTGTTCCTGTGGTTGCACTGGGA
Organism: Chloroflexota bacterium; assembly: GCA_030550675.1. GTDB lineage: Bacteria > Chloroflexota > Chloroflexia > Chloroflexales > Roseiflexaceae > Roseiflexus. The sequence continues at coordinate 3,825 of JAUQOW010000022.1, read as the reverse complement.
TGTGCGCGGTCTTTCACCCGCTGCCGCCGCCTATGCGCGTCTGACGCGCCTGGCGGGATGGGCTGGCGTCGCAGCGCCGCCTGATGCGACGCCGTATGAGTATGCGGCGCTGATCCGGGAGCGCATCCCCTGTCAGAAGCACGTCGTTGATCGCATTGTCGGCGATTTTGTCGCCGAGCGGTATCATCCTGCCCATGCCGCTCCTGCCCGGTTGCCAGTTGAAGAGTGGCGCGCGCTGCGGCGCGAACTGCTGACTCTGCTCATTGGACGGATCGGCGCAACATTTTGCCTGCCTGCAAACAATGCGCAATCGCGCTCCCGGCATCGAGCTCAATCTCTGCGTCGTTTGCGATGATGGGCTTGTGCCATATTCCTTCCGGTCCAGAACGCTGTGGGCTAATTAGTCTGTAAAGTACGTTTTCCGGTGATGGTCCAGGCATGCATGGTCAGGCGGCAAGCAAGCGCGTCTCTGTGGCGCTGCGCCTGGGCTGGCGACCGACGTCGCGCCGGGCGGGCGTTCCGCCGGGCGTCCACCTGCGCGGTTCGGCGTGCTCACCGCGCGCGGTTCGGCGCGCTCACCGCGCGTGGACGCCGCCGTTCCCGTCCGCGCAGGCGGACGGGCGGCCGCAGGCCCTTCAGGGGCGATTTCAATCGCTGGCAGCCTTCGTTTACTGACTACTAATAAAGATTGAGCAAACAGGCAGGCACTCCTGGGCGCTACAGGCAAGGGCCCCAACTGATCGGAAGATCAACCAAACGTTAGACAATCTCGTGATCGGCGTTGGCTTCGACAGGCTCAGCCAACGCCGACCGCTCCACAGGTACAGGCGTGTTTGTCCAGGTGATCTTCCTATGAGATCGCGCCAGCCCCGCAGGGGCTTTCGGTCCTGAGCGAGGGCTTTAGCCCGTAGCCCAACGAACGCGCGACCCGGTTGTTATGCCCTTATAAAGACGGGGGCAGGAGCGAGATTGCGCTCCTGCCCCCACAGTCGTGATCAGCGAATGCGCGGCCCGAACAGTATCCAGCGACCATCGTTGAGCGGTAGAAGTGTATAGGCGCACACAAGATCGTTCGCCGCCAGCACAGGCGCTCCCAGAAGGTCTGCGAGCTGCTGCGCCAGCGAATTGGGACCATACCCCGCACAGCACATGATCAGACGGACGGGTTGTCCGAAAGAATATGCGGGATGGGTGACGATAATCTCAAAAAGCTGCTCTGCGGTTAGCGTTTTTGGCTGCGAACCGTTTTCTGCCGTGTATGGCATCGCAAACGTTTCGTCTTTTTTATTGGGCAACGAACCGTGGCAGATCAGTTCAAAGAACGGCGGGTATGCCGGATTCCTCAGCGCCGTCTGAATACGACTATCCGGGTAACCCAGAATGAAGCGGTTCTTGAACATCGTGGGCAGGACGGGAACGTTGTGCAGCATTGCTGTCTCCTGGTGCGATTCAGGAGCGCAGAGCACGCCAACGTTCCGTGACGTCCCGCGCGGGACACGTCCAGAAAGCTGGTGTGTCCCTGCGCGGGAATGGATACAAACGATATGTGCGGCGTCGCACTGCCAGGTGGCGGTTGTAGCGCGACGTCACACGGAAAGCGAAGCGAGCGTTTTCCTGCTGTGGGCGTCAAAAGCGCCGGATGGCGCAGCAGAAGTTGGGTGACGTACGATACGTCATAACTGCACGGACCGGCGGTTGACAACGGAACGAAGGGGCTGGCGCATACAGCGCCGAAGATCGTTCTTTCCAGGATATATGCGCGAATACGCACAAATATTCATTGGAAAGCAACATGTGGTATGGGCGTTGTCAGGGTGCAGTGCAGCGGGAAACCCGCCGCCGGCCCCGCCGGGCCGGTGATACGAAGCCAGCCGACGTCCTCGCCGGTGGAAGAGGGGAGTTGGTGGGCTGGCCTGGTCTCGGCGGCCCGGATGACCGACCGCCGGTTACCACCGTTTATGATGCCTGCTGCCGTTGCGCACGACGTTGCATCGCGGCGCGGCGCAGTTCGCGCGCCTCGCGGATGGTCGCGGGTGCGCCATTTAGTAACTCGACATATCCCGCAACGACTCGATGGACAACAGTATGGGTCGCTTCCCAGCGCTGCCGGGCGTGGTCGCGCTCGGCGGCGCGCGCCTCTTCTGATGTCATGGCTCGCGCTGCGCGCTGTTTCGCTGTCTCTTCCAGGCGTGCGAGCTCCTGCTCAACTTCTGGTCCGCTGCGCGGCAATGAGGCCTGTTCCAGCAAGCCCTCGATCACGACGCGATTGCCGGGGCGCAGGAGCGCAGGCGTTCCGGGATGGTTGAGCGGAATAACCGCCGGAATGCGCACTGTCTCGGTGAGGATAGCGCGACTCCCTGGGCGGGTGCGCGGTATCTGGACCCGCACCGTCACCTGCGCCAGCGCCACGCCGGAGCGGAGCGGGTGCCGTCCAATGCGTGCGGGTCCGGTGATCTCTCCACACATGTGAATGTCGCAGCCATCTTCGTCTTCGGGAGTAACGGGGCGCACAACACTGGCAATGAGCGTCGGCGTGGACGGCGCCTGATCAGGAGATACCGTCCACTCCAACTGACCCTCGACCAGCAATCGCTCGCCGTGGTGCGCGGGATCGAGCAACTCACGTCCGGGAATCTCGCGCGTGACCCGGATTGGCAGGCGAAAATCGCCGCCGAACGGTCCTGACATCCGCAACTGAGGGCGGCGGGAGGGACTCTGGCGACTCGCAGGCGGAAAGTCGAGAATGCCGACCGCTGCGGCGCGGTACACGCTGACGTCGGCGGAAGATGTGTCGCTCATTGCAGGCTTCCCTTCGGGTCTGACAGTGTGCGTATCGTCGGGGATACGATAGCAGCGAAGCGCTAGCCAGAAAAGCGCCCGACAGTCCCCTTTAGCGGCGCATTATGTGTGGTTGTATGGCAGGATAGAGGAAATATGAGACCGGCGATTCTGTGATTGACATCCAATGACAGCGCCAGCGTGGTTCTGTCCGGGACCGTTTGGCGTCTTGTGCAGGATATCTCCGAAAGGTTGACGCGAGGGCGCAAAGACGCAAAGAGCGCATCATACTTGATCGCAAGGCTTTGCGCCTTTGCGTCTTCGCGTCAATACGTAGCGAGAAATGCTGTAGAGATGACCGCTTACCAGATGATCGAAAAACCGCGTTCTTCGCCGGTTGGCTTTTCCCACTGAACATCGACCGAATCAACGCGGGCATGCGCCGGACCGCTGTAACACCAGCTGACCATCCGCTGCACCGCCGGACGCGGACCCTCAAAGACGGCTTCGACCCGTCCGTCCTCCAGGTTTCGCACCCAGCCAGAGACGCCGATCTCGCGGGCGTAGGCGCGGGCGCTGGCACGGAAGTTGACCCCCTGCACGCGACCTGAGATGAAGACATGGGCGCGAACAATGTCCGTCATGGGTTGATTTCCTCCGCCTTTGCTGTGGCGATGAAAATGACCCGCTCTGCAATGTTGGTCGTCCGGTCGGCAAGACGTTCAAGGACGTGAGCAGTATCGATCAGAAGCAGGGCGCAATCGAGTTTGCGCGGATCCTGGCGCGCGATCTCTTTCAACATTGCGACCACGCGATCCTCCAGCGCATCGACTTCCTGATCCCGCTCGCCAAGTGAGCGCGCCAGCGTTACATCGAGTTGCACAAAAGCGTCCAGGCACATGCGCAGCATATTTTGCACAAGTGTGCCCAGGCGGTGGAGTTCGACCGGCGCCTCGATAATTGCTGGCGTTTGCAGGCTACGTTCAACTTTCTTGGCGATCCCTTTAGCATAATCGGCGGCGCGCTCCAGTTCGGCGGCGATAGCGA
>JAUQOW010000446.1 GCA_030550675.1 Chloroflexota bacterium | reverse complement strand
CGCGCCCACCCCCCACCAAACCCTGGCGGCCTACGAGGTGGGGCGCCCCCCGGTGGGCGCCCCGTGACGGGCAGGCGCCGGGACCTGCCCCTACAACGGTGGGGCGTGCATCGGAGGGACGCCCCCCTGTGGGCGCCCCGTGATGGCAGGCACAGGGGCCTGCTCCTACCAAACCCTGGCGGTGTTCGTTGTAGGGGCGCCCCCCTGTGGGCGCCCCGTGACGGGCAGGCGCCGGGACCTGCCCCTACAACGGCGGGGCGTGCATCGGAGGGACGCCCCCCTGTGGGCGTCCGCGCGGATGTGTCATACGGCCAGGCGAGCGGATGCCGAATCATTACTCGCCAGACATTCGCATTATGTATGATAGGCGCACAAAGTGGCTGGCAAACCATCCCTGCTGTCCCACCAACAACCAATCTATGCCGTTGGCGCAGTCGCTTATCGCTACGACGCCCGGAGACGTCTCCAGATTCTGCTGATCAAAAAGCGCAACGGCTACTGGACGCTGCCCAAAGGAAAGGTGCATCCGGTTGAAGATGACGCATCTGCGCTACTGCGCGAGTTGTATGAAGAGACCGGAGTGACTGGCGTGGTCGAAGAAGAAGTGGCGCAGGTGCAATACATCACGCCGCGACGGCGGTTGCCGCGACGCAAGATTGTAACCTACTATCTGGTGCGGGCGGCGCCGCACGATGTTGCTGTTCCTGGAACTCATTCCGGTGAAATTATCGAACAGGTTCGCTGGATCAGCCTGCGACGAGCGCTGCAGCGGGTCAAACGCAAACGCATCCGTGACATCATCGCATGCGCCGAAGCGCTTTTGCGCAGGCGCGATCAGCAGAGTGCCAAGGGATCGCAATGATTGCTTCTGTGCGCGGAACCCTGATCGCCATTGCTGCGGATCATGCCGTGATCGAAACCGGCGGCGTCGGCTGGATGATCTATGCGCCGCGCCAGGTGCTCGCTGCGCTTGGCGACATCGGAACTGAAGCGCGTCTCTTCACATACCTGCTCGTCCGGGAGGACGCCCTCACCCTCTACGGCTTTGAGTCGGTCGAGCAACGCCAGTTGTTCGAGACGCTGCTCGGCGTCACCGGCGTTGGTCCGCAGGCGGCGTTGAACCTTCTCTCTTCAGGAACGACGGATGAACTGCGCCTGGCGATTGCAACCGGCGATGTGGCGCGGCTGGCGCGCACGCCGCGCATCGGCAAGAAACTGGCGGAACGACTGGTGCTTGAACTGAAAGGGAAACTCGACATCAAAGGACTGCCCTCCGCTCCCGCCGTCTCTCCGGCAGTCGCTGCGGCGAATGCTGAACTCTCGGAAATGCTCGTCAGCCTGGGGTTCAGCAGCGCCGAGGCGGCTGCCGCGATTGCGGCGCTTCCGTCCGATGCGCCGCTCGACCTCGAAGAGCGTCTGCGCCTGGCGCTGCGGTACTTTGGCGCACAGTAAGGTCACGGATGGCTTTAGGAGATCGTCATCGTATTGCATAGGACTGAAGCGCGATTGACGCCGCTCATTAGATGCGGTACAACTCCTGGCATAGAGGCGCTGCGTCGCAGCTCAACCGGCTGAGCGGGACCGATGAACGTCAGGTATTTAATTTCGGTATACGCCGTCGCCTGCGCCCCGCGCCCTGAGCCTTGAACCTGTCGAAAGGGCGAAGGGACGAAAGGTCGAAGGGCGATCGGCGGCGCGCTCCCTTTGAAGCGCTCAGGGGGCGCGCCTCAGCCGCCAGGCGACAAGGCAGCTAGCGAAGCATGTTTCTCATAGGAAATCAACCTCAATCCGAACAAACATGCGCACACCTGTGAAGCGGTTGCGTTGGCTTCGACAGGCTCAGCCAACGCCGATCACGCGATGGTCTAATATCAGAATCGATCTTCCTGGTCATACTGCTGCACCTGTTGCGGTGTGATAAAACCGCCGATAACGCAAACGTGCGATATAATCTATGCATTCTGCACACGAGAGCACAAACGCCGCCGCGCATGCTGTTGACCCCTCGTCTTCGGCGTCCGTGATCCGGCGGATCACTATCGG
>JAUQOW010000445.1 GCA_030550675.1 Chloroflexota bacterium | reverse complement strand
GTGCGTTCGAGCGCCGAACGATACCCGCTGCTCCGCGCGCTGACAGTAACAAACTCGCGCAATTTGACGAACGAATAACGTTCGACCAGAAACGCGACAATCGAAAGGGTCTGCGGATACCCGATCTGCGGACTGCCGTAGATCTGATCGCGGTTATCGAGGGCGCTCCAGGGGAGGAGCGCATCGCGTTCGAGCGCCTGGCGCAGCGCCGCCGCCTTGCGCTCCAGGTCGGGCGAAGGGCGCTCGACATACTGCGCAATGCCTTCATGGAACCCGACGTTCAATCGGTTCGCGGAAAGTTCCGCCAGCACAATGTGGGTCAACTCGTGGCGGACGTTATTTTTGATCTCTTCGGGAGATTGGCTGGTCGTCTGATCGAGAATGACCACCACCTCGTTGCGGCGAAAATCAGCGTGCGCAATGATCCCCGGCACGGACGCAGCCAGCGGATTGGCGTCATCATAGGCGCGGCGCGTCGGGTAGAGGCGCAGCGTCACCGGCGTCGGCGCAGCGTAGCTGAAGATCGACGTGATTTCGTCATACACCTCGTCAACAAAGGTTGCATACTCCTCTGCCTTTGCCAGATCGCCATCGGCATACAGAATGGCAAACTTCTCGGTTCGGAGTTCGTACCACTGCGGCAGCGTCGCCTGTGCAAGAACCGGCGCGGGTATCAGATATGCTGCGAGCGCCAGAACAACACCTATTGCCACCGCCAGACGCGCCAGCACGCGCATGCATCTCTCCTTCGCGCGGGGATTGGTGAGCAAGCCAGCAGGGTTATATAAAAAGTCTACCACAAGATAACAATTTCTGCCTGAGACAATGGTGAGAAAAGCAGGCAAGAGGCGAGGGGCAAGAAGCGAGAGGCAATGAGTCAGGAAGATTGCCGATAGAAGGCAGGAAGGCGTGCCGGGTCGCGCAGGCTGCCTGTCCCGCGCGTGTTGACCGCGTTTGTTGTGTCCCGACGCCCATTTTCCCTCATCCCTCAACCCCCTTCCTCACAAGGGTAGAGTTTTTCGGCTAACCCGCGTGATGCATCGCTCGTTTCAGGCATCAGGATGTGCAAACTCTCCCTTCTCCCCTTGTGGGGGAAGGGGGGATGAGGGGAAAACAGGTGTCAGGATGCGGGCGATTTGACCCTGAGGGCTTGCCGGAAAGAATCCAGAAGGAAGTTGCTGCGCGATCAGGACCGGTCGGTTACCCCGGAAGAGCGCGCAGCGCCTTCAACCTCCTCATGATGATCCATCCAATGCTGATACGCCTCCATCGTTCCGTTGAAATAGACATGCACCACCTGGTTGTGCGTAATGCGGGTAATCGCCTCGAACACCTCGGCATCGTCACTGCTGTGGGCGACGAGCATCCCGCGTTCAGGGGCGAAGTCGTCTTCGCTGGGAGGAATGACGAAGACCAGCCACTCGTTCGGGTAGCGACGCTCAACGTCGGCGATCAACTCGACGTTCCCCTTCTCTTCCATGCCGGTATACGGGCACCCGCAATCACAATTGACGCCGCAATCGCCATGTGTGCCGCACGAGAGCGATGTGCCGCCGTGTTCGGCGGAGGTCAGATTGATCATGATCGGCATGGTGTGCATCCTCCCTGAAAGGATGACGCGAAGGCGCGAAGATGTAAAGGTCGAATGGATTGCGAGACTGTGCGCCCTTGCGTCTTTGCGTCAACGTGGAAATGCTGTTTCAGCGCTCCTCACATAAAACATTACATATGGATCGCCGTGCCTTCAGCCGCAGCGTGCGCCGCCTCAACAATCGCTTCGTAGAGGGTCGGATGGGCGTGGACGGTGCGCATGATCGACTCGGCGGTCGCCTCGTGCGACAGCGCCAGCCCGCCCTCGGCGATCAGTTCAGTGACGCGCGGACCGATCATATGGATGCCGAGCACCTCATCGTACTGTTTGTCGGCGACGATCTTGACAAACCCCTGCCGCTGACCAAGGATCGTCGCCTTGCCGTTGCCGGTGAACGCGAATTTGCCGATCTTCACGTCGTACCCCTGCTCGCGCGCCTGCGCTTCGGTCAAGCCA
>JAUQOW010000176.1 GCA_030550675.1 Chloroflexota bacterium | reverse complement strand
TCGAGGCGCAGTTGATGCGCATTGCAGCCGGAAAACTGGCTGAACTGCCTGAGTGGGAGTTGAAATGCCTGCTGGGTCGCCATCTCTGGCAGGATTCGCTGCACGCTGATGCATGGCTGTCCCGGCTGATCGATCTGCGCTGGCCCCGCCGCGCGCCGCTTAACCCCGGCGAAGCGACCTGCCGGTTGTTGCGGTTGCTCGATGAGGCGCCTGACAGTGCCGCATTTGTGACTGCGGTCTATCGGCAGGTGAAGCCGCGCCTTGCAGCCGCATACGCCGCTCATCGAGCGGCATGCGCGCCGCTGGCTGATGAACCGACCTGGGATCTGCTGGGGCGAATCCATGCTGACGAACAGGAGCAGATTCGCCAGGGCATGGCGCTGCTCGAGTCGTTCTCGTTCGAGGCGCGCGCCGCTGCGCACAGCTACGAATCCGCCGTGGCTGAAGCCTGCGATGCAGTCGGCAGTTTCGCCGATCCGGCGACTGCGGCGGAACGGGAAGCCAGCGGCTCCTTCGAGGGTCAGTCGGTGCGCCCGGCGCCACCGATAGCCGCTCGTGATGCGCGCTTCCGCTTCAGTGAGCGGGCTGCCGATCATCCGCCCGCCGACGACCACGAGATGGCGCTGATGATGGCGCACCGCGACGCCGATAATGAGATGCACGCCGCCGAATTGCTCGGTCGCAACCTCTATGAGCATCCAGAGATGCCCTGGGAATACCATGTCGATATGGCGCGCCAGCTCTGGGACGAGGTGCGCCACGCCGTCCTCTACCAGCGTTACCTGGAGCATCTGGGCGGCAAACTGGGCGATTTTCCAGTCATCGCCGGCAACTATGCCTACCGGATCAGCCTCGACTTCCCGCACCGGCTCTATGATCTACACCTGCGCGGCGAAAAACTGGGCATGTCGGATCTGATCCGCTACCGCGAAACCGCTCGTGCGCGCGGCGACTCACCGTATGCCCTGCTCAACGATTTTGTCCACGCCGATGAGGTGCCGCACGTGAAGAACGGGCGCTGGCTGCGCTGGCTGCTCAAGGATGATGACGCGGCGTTCCGCAAAATCGAGCGTGAGACGATGCGGCTGCGCGCGGCGTATGAACAGGCGCACGCCGATGACCCGATTGTCACGGCGTATACCGGGCTTGTACCGGCGATCCTGCAGCAAGAGGAAGAACCATGACGCGACGACTGCTCGCCGGAGTCGCACGCACCGACATCACGCCGCCGCCCGGCATCGCCCACGCCGGGTGGGGCGCGCAGACCCATCAGCGGGCTGCGGGGGTCGATCTGCCGCTCTGGGCGACGGCGCTGGCGCTCTCTGATGGGGTCGAGACGGTAGTGATCATTGATATTGACCTGATCTACCTCTGGGACACAGAGGCGCCCGGCGTCCTGCGCGCCGTAGAACAGGCAACCGGTCTGCCGTCCTCGCATATTCGCCTGGCGTACACTCACACTCACTCCGGTCCGGTTAACGGCGCTACCTGGAGTTCGTGGGTGAAGGAGGGCGCCGAGATGACGCCTGCCTACGACGCGATTCTGGAGCATCACATCGCTGGCGTCGCCCGGCAGGCGCTGCAACGGATGCGCCCGGTGCGCGTCGCCGCCGGTTCCGGCGAGGCGCGGATCAATGTCAATCGGCGCTTTCAACGCCCCGAAGACGGCGCCGTGGTGTGCGGGCGCAATTGGGAGGGTCCGGTGGATCGCCAGGTGCAGGTGGTGCGGCTCGACGATCTGGAAGGGGCGCCGCTGGCGGTGATCGTCAACTATGCCTGCCATCCAATCACGGTCGGTCCTGATTGCGACCTGATCACGCCCGACTATCCAGGGGTGATGAAGCGCGTGGTCGAGCAGTCCACCGGCGCGACATGCCTGTTCCTCCAGGGGGCGGCGGGCGATCTGGGACCGATCCGGGGCGTCGCACGCGGCGGTCTGGCGGAGTACCGGCGGCTGGGCAACATCCTGGGTCACGAGGTGAGCCGGATCTGGTGGGAACTTGAACCGCAACGGCGCCGGGAGCGCTACGTCGGCACGCTGGAATCCGGCGCGCCGCTGGCAATCTACGAAGATGAACGCCTGCCCGACCTCGATGCAACGCTGCGGGTCGGCGTGCGCGAGGCGCCTTTGCCGCTGAAGCAGTTCGCTCCGTCTGCCGAACTGGCTGCGGCGGCGGAACGACATATCGAACGGCTCAACCGCCTGCGCGCTGAAGGCGGCGATCTGGAGGCGATCCGCACGGAGACAATGCTGGCAAAGCGCGCCGGGATGCGCGCCGATCTGGTGCGCCGCAACGAGGGGCGCACCCATCGCAGCGTGACGGTGCAGGTCTTTGCGATTGGCGATCAGATCGCCCTGCCCGCCGTGCCAGGCGAGCCGTTCTGCGAGATTGGCAGGCGCGTGAAGGCTGGCTCGCCCTTTCCGTACACTCTCTTCGCCGGTTACGCGAATATCGGCTGGGCGTACATTCCCACCGCCGACGCCTATCCGCTGGGCGGCTATGAAGTCGAGATCACGCCGTTTGCGCCCGAAGCCGCCGACATCCTGGTTGATGCAAGCCTGGCGTTGTTGCACGATATGGCGGCGGAGCGGCGATAATGAACGTTTACGCAATCATACCTGGCGTGACCGCAATCGAAACGACAATGGGCAACACGCCGTTGCGCTTCTATCTGCTCTCCGGCGATCGGACGCTGCTCGTCGATAGCGGTCTGCGTACCATGCCCGAAACAGTGATCTTCCCGGCATTGGAAGCCGCTGGCCTGCCGGTGCGGCTCGACATGCTGGTGAATAGCCACGCCGATGCCGATCATCACGGCGGAAACGCGGGCATTCTCGCTCGCTCGCCCGGAACGCTCGTCCTGTGCCACGCCCTTGATGCGCCGCGCGTGGAGTCGCGCGAACGACACCTGCGTGAACGCTACACCATGGCGGTTGCGGCTGACGATGTGACCTACAGCGCTGCGACGCTAGAGTGGCTGGCGGACGGGATCGGACCCGATACGCCGGTCGATCTGACCCTGCTCGGCGGTGAGCGCATTCGCCTCGGACCTGGCGCCGCCTGGGATGTCATCCATGCGCCCGGACATACCCCTGGACATCTTGCGCTCTGGAATGCTGACCATGGCGTGTTGATCATCCAGGATGCGGCGCTGGGCGGGATGGGCGTTGAGCCGGATGGCGCAATTGGCAGTCCCCCGCCTTATTTCGAGGTTGATGCCTATCTGCGAACATTAGATCGATTGCGCCAGCTCGATGCAACATGGTTGCTGACCGCGCACTTTCCGATCGTGAGCGAAACGAAAGCAGTGCGCGCGTTTCTCGATGCGAGCGCGCAATTCGTCGCTGATCTGGATGAACTCGTGTTCGACGTGGTGCGCGCTGCCGCCGCGCCGCAAACGCTAGGCGCAGTGTGCGCCGCCGTCGATCAACGTCTGGGACCAAGCAGCACGCCGATTCAATGGATTCCGCCTGTTCGGGCGCATCTTGAACGGCATGCCGTCGCCGGGCGCTTATATGAAGAACATACCGCAGGCGCACGCACATGGTCGGCTTAGGGCAAAGGAGTGATCTCATATGCGACTACGTGGGAAAACGGCGCTGATCACCGGCGGCGCCACCGGCATCGGAGCTGCCTGTGCGCGGCGCTTCGCTCAGGAGGGGGCGCACGTCGCCATTGCCGACATCAACCAGGAAGACGGGAGGCGCACTGCAGAAGCGATTGGCGGGCGGTTCATCGCCTGCGATGTCGCTGTCGCCGAACAGTGTCGCGCAGCGGTCGCCGAAACCGTCGCCTGGTATAGACGCCTCGATATTCTGATCAACGCGGCTGCGCATCTCGGCGGTTACCGCAACGCTGCTGAGATGACGGAAGAGGAATGGCGCGCCGTGCTCGCCGTCACGCTCAATGGCGTCTTTTACTGCTCGAAGTATGCGGTGCAGGAGATGCTCAAGACCGGCGGCGGCGCAATTGTCACCATTGCTTCAGTTGAGGGAATGATGGGCGCTGCCAATCATGCCGCGTATGTGACCGGCAAGAGCGCGCTGTTTGGCTTGACGCGCTCCATGGCAATCGACTTCGGCAAGCATGGCGTTCGCGTCAATGCCATCAGCCCTGGCATTATCGACTCTGGCAGACCCGATATCGAGCGCCTGAAACGCGACCCGGACATGATGCGCTTCTGGCGCGATATGACGGTGCTGGATCGCCTTGGGCGACCAGAAGAGGTTGCAGCAGCAGCGCTCTTCCTGGCATCTGATGAAGCATCGTACATCACCGGGCAGAACCTGGCCGTTGATGGTGGCTGGACAATTGGGCATCCGCCGTTGTCACGCTCGTTTTCATAAGCCCATCGGCAGCACATTGGTCAAAGGTTTCGATGAACGACCACGCACCGTCAATCCCGCTCTTTCACGAACTGACGCGCGACGATCTGCGCGCCGCTGGCAAGAACGCCCTTCTCATCCTTCCAGTCGCCGCAGTGGAGCAGCACGGTCCTCATCTGCCCGTTGGCACGGACTGGATGATTGTGGAGCATGTCGCGCGCACCGCCGCTGCTGCGGCTGCGCGCCACGCACCGATCATCGTTGCGCCGACCCTGCCATTCGGCTCATCGGATCATCACCTGCCCTTTGGCGGCACGATGTCGTTCAGTACGACCGTCCACTATCAGGCGCTCGTTGATCTCATCACATCGCTGCACATCAGCGGCTTCCGGCGCATGTTCATTCTGAACGGGCATGGCGGCAACCACGAACTCATACAACTGGCGGCGCGCGACATGGCGCTCCGGCATCCGCTGCGGATCGGCGCCGCCAGTTACTGGGATCTTGCACGGGAGCGCCTGATCGCGCTGGGCGCTCATCACGGTCAGCGCCTGCCCGGGCACGCTGGCGGCTTCGAGACGGCGCTGATGCTTGCGTTGCGCCCTGAACTCGTGCGTCTGCCGTTGCCGTCGCGCAGCGGGACGCAGGAGCACGACCCGCCCGGCGCAGCGACGCCGTTTCGCCTGGAAACGCACGGGTTCTGGCAGACGATCGATGGGTACAGCGACAACCCGGCGCAGGCGACCGCAGAGCGCGGGCGCGTCTGGCTCGACGCCATCGTTGATGCAGTCACGCACGCTTTTCTGGAGTTCGACAGGATGACCCGATGAAGATCTCGCACATCGAGACTATCCCGGTGCGTGTGCCGATCAACCCGCAACGGGCGATCCATGGCGGTCGCGGCAGCCATACGGAGTCGCCTTTTGTGCTGGTCAAGGTGCACACCGACGAAGGAGTGATCGGGTTGGGCGAGGTGTCATGCACGCCGATCTGGAGCGGGGAAGATCAAACAACGGCTATTCACTGCATCAACACCTATCTGGCGTCGCTCCTTGTCGGCGAAGATCCGATAGAGATCGAACGTCTCACGCTGCGCATGCACCGCGGGATAGCCGGTCATCCCTTTACCAAAGCTGGCGTTGAAATCGCACTCTGGGATCTGCTGGGCAAGATCGCCGGGTTGCCGCTGTACCGTCTGTTTGGCGGTCCGGTGCGCGAGGCTGTGCCGACGAAGTTTTCCATCTCCGGACGCGAACCGGATCGCGCGGCGGAGATTGCGGTATGGGCGGTTGAGCAGGGCTTTCGCACGCTGAAAGTCAAAGTCGGCATCGAACCGGAACAGGATATGGCGCGCGTGCGCGCTATTCGCGCCGCGGTTGGACCCGACATCCGGCTGGCGATTGATGCGAACGGCGGCTGGTCAACGCGCACTGCCATTCAGACCATTCAGCGACTCGCTGATTGCAATCTCATCTTTGCTGAACAACCGGTGGCGCCGCTCGATGTGACCTGGATGGCTGAGGTGCGGCGGCAGGTGAGCATCCCGATTATGGCGGATGAAAGCGTCGCCGCGCTTCAGGACGCAATGGCGCTCGTGCGCGCATCAGCGGCGGACATCCTGTCGGTCTACGTCGGCAAAGGCGGATTGGGGATCGCGCGGAAGATCGCAGCGGTCGCCGAAGCGGCGGGGATTGTCTGTACCGTCGGCAGCAATCTGGAACTGGGCATTGGCAGCGCCGCCATGATTCATCTAGCGCTGGCGACTCCAGCGATTGATGCAGAGTCATTCCCGTGCGATATCATCGGTCCGTTCTTCTATGAGTCCGACATTCTGGCTGAACCGCTGCCAATTCAGCCGGGCATCGCCAGTGCGCCACTGGGACCGGGGTTGGGCGTGGCGCTGGACGAGCGCCTGGTCGAGCGGTATCGCGCGGATTGAGAGGCGCGAGAGCGAGACGCGAGGCAAGAGGCGCGAGGGGAGCGGGGAGAGGCAGGCAGGAACCGCTGGCATAGCGCTTCGTGCTCTTCGCGCCCTTCGTGCGTCACAGGAACGAGGCGCAAGGGGAGAGAGGAGAGGCAGGTGGCAGGGACCGCTGGCATAGCCGCTGCGCGCCCTTCGCGTCCTTCGTGGATCACGGGAATGAGGCGTGAGGCGCGAGGGGCGAGGAGCGAGGAGCGAGGCGGACAGAGACCGCTGGCATAGCCGCTTCGTGCTCTTCGCGCCCTTCGTGGATCACAGGCGCGAGGGGAGAGGAGAGAAACGGAGGGCGAGAGGCAAAAGGCATTGCCCGATTAAACCCGCGCAGGCGGGCTTCGCTTTCCATAGCCCGCGACTTCAGTCGCCGGGCGGGTAGGCGAATAGCGGAGTAATTATTCAAATTCTATCAACCGCTGGGCGGACGAGCGGAGAGCGGAATATGTCAAAGAGGCACGCTATGCTGGTCGGATACGTCAGCGATGAACAGTATATGGCGCTGTGCGACGTGGCGTTGGAGTGTATGGCGAACGGACAGACTGTTGCGGTTGTGCGATCCACGCCGGGCGGCGCGGTCTATGCCGACATTGATCCTGGCACGTATCAGGTGATTCTGCACAAGCCGGGATATGGCGCCAAACGAGTGAAAGTCGCTGTATCCGCCGAACGTCCCTACCATTTTCGCCTGCTTTCTGACCGGTTGCTCGGCTATATGTGGCCCAAATGGGTACGCTCCGGCGAACGCAGCGAATTCCGCGTTCACTCAACCACGCCATATCGCCTGAGTCTCTGGCGCTACGGATGGGAGAAAGTTCTGGCGCGCCCGCTTGGCTGGTTCGACGAACATGGTCCGCGCGCCGTGATGCAGGTGACGCCTGACGGCGATTATACCCAGACGGGGGTGCGCTGGAATACCCAGGGGTACGGCAGTCTGCACCACACCCAGTATGTCACGGCGCCGGAACGATCAGGGCTGTACTACCTGCACGCCGAGAACGAAGCGGGCGAATTCTTCGCGTTTCCGTGGGTCGTCGCTCCGGCGAAACCAACGCACCCCATCGCCGTTCTCGCGTCCACCAACACCTGGAATGCCTACAACAACTTCGGCGGACGCAGCAATTACATCAATGCAGCCTGCCTCCCGCCGACGCCGACGGTCAACGCCCGGCTTGATCTGCCGCGCTATGCGGGAAGCGGATTTTCGGACTGGCACGCGCCCAATGACGCCTATGCGCCGTTATCGTTTGATCGTCCTGAAGTTGGAAATAATGTCTCCAGGAACGCCCATGTGCTCGATCCGGTTCCCGGACGCCTGGCGAGCAGCCTGGCGCCGGCGGAGTGGCGACTGCTCGGCTGGCTGGAGCGCGAAGGATTTGCCTATGATCTGTACGCCGACGCTCACCTCCACGATGGCACGCTCGACCTCGACGCCTACGCCATCCTGATCCTCAGCGTTCACCCGGAGTACTGGTCGCGCGCCATGTTCGAGCGGGTGAAAGCGTGGGTTAATGAACGCGGCGGCAAACTGATGTACCTGGGCGGCAATGGGATCAACTGTGAAGTGGAGTTCCTGGATAGCGCGACCATGCGTTGCAAAACCCAACTGCTCAGTGATGACGGCAGCCTGGGCATGCGCGACCCGCGAAACCCGGACGTGTATTTCGAGAGCCGGTTCCACGCCACGGTTGCGCCGGAAGCCAGCCTGCTCGGCGTTGTGACGACCGAAACGGGAATCATGACCGCCGCCCCCTACCGGGTGATAAAGGCTGATCACTGGGTGTTTGAAGGCACAGGATTACAGAACGGCGATATCTTCGGCGTGGAGAGTCTGCACGAGCGTTGTCCTGGAGGCGCCTCCGGGCACGAAACCGACAAGATGAGCGCATCGTCGCCAGCAGGAACGGTGCTGCTTGCGAAAGGGCTGAATCCAGACGATGGCGGCGCTGAGATGGTGTATTACTCAACTAACAGCGGCGGCGCCGTGTTCTCGGTCGGATCGATCACATGGCCTCTCTCGTTGCTTGTTGATCCGCACGTATCACGCATCACCTCGAATGTCATCCGGCGCTTTCTAGGGTAGACAGGACGGCATATTGCATCAATTATTCCGCCTAAGCTCTGGCTGAGACTCTGAAAGCCCCTCCGGGGCTTCCATATGGCTGCATCCGTTTGTCTGAACATGCTTGACTTTTTGCACGGGTTCTGCTATGTTTTTAGACGAGTTAGTTGCCCATTGTCTGTTTTATGTCCCATATTGTCCTGATTATATCTGATGCTTTTGTTCCTGGCAGCAATGTGTCTGAGACATGAAAGACGCTGGCGTTATGACCGATCCCGCCCCGCAGGAAGAAACAGCGCAGCGCTCGCTACGCGCAAGCGACCTCGTGCATCTGCTGGAGCAACAGATTCGCTCTGGCGAGTACCGGTTCGGCATGCGCCTGCCAACCGTCCGTGAACTTGCTGAACAGTACCGCGTCAACAAAAATACTGCTGCGCGCGCATATCAGATACTGGAACAGCGCGGCTTGATCGACGTGTCACGTGGTCGTGGCACATTTGTTTGCGCCAGATCAGAGGTCGATCAACCGACATTGCAACAACAGATTGAACGCATAGTGCAGGCGGCACGACAGTCAGGATTGAGTCGCAGCCAGTTGATGGACCTGATCAACAGCGCGGTGCATCAGGCATATGGGGCTGAAGCGCCGCGCGTGTTGTTCGTCGAGTGCAACCGGCGCGATGTGGAAACGCTTGGCGACGAGCTCGAAAGCATTGCTGATACGCCAATGGATCGGGCGCTGCTCGATGATGTCCTGCGCGATCCGATCGCGCCGATGCACCGCTATGATCTGATCGTGACCACCTTTCAGCATCTGGGGCAGATTCGCCAGGCTGTGCCGGCTTCGGCGCGCCAGCGGGTGATCGGCGTGCTGGCGACGCCCTCCCATGAGTCGTTGCTGGCGCTTGCGCGCCTGCATGTGCCCACGTTCGGTCTGGTGTGCGACTCGCCAGGAACGATTGAGAGTCTGTCCCACATTATTCGCACTTATCATCCAACCTCGGTCGTGGTCCCTGCGTTGATCGATGATCGAACCCGCCTCCACGAGATGATCGAGCAGGTCGATGCGCTGGTGGTCACCCGCTCGTGCCGTGAACGCCTGCTGGCGTTGAACCCGGTTCTTCCTGTCATCACTGTGGTCTTCACCATCGATCAGCAGTCGATCGATTTCTTGCGCCGGCGTCTGGAGGAAACGGCGCGGATCAACGCCCTGCAACAGCCGCAGATATAGAGGAAACACAGCAATCATGGATCATCCTGGACCACCCACGCTATTGTTGCGGAAGCGCCACACAGCGTTGAGCGCCTCTCCGAGACGCGAAAACGCCAGTATCATTGCGAGCCGCTTCGCCTGCGGCAGGTTTCACGAGGCGACCGCGCCGCAGACAAGAAACGGCTGCACTGCGCCGCATCAGGCGCTGCGTTTGCGGGTATGCGGCGCTGGCACACCCTGCAATAACGGCGGAACATCGTTGTCTGGACAGGCTCCGATCAGAAGCGAGGACATGTATGAACCTGACACGAACGTACGGCTTTACCCATTGCGCCGTCGGTGTTGCGCGCCGGGATGTGACGCCGCCGGTTGGCATCTACATGCGCGACTGGGGAGCAGCGCGCCACGATGTCGCTGAAGGGGTGCATCGTCCGCTGACGGCGACGGCGTTGGTCATGCGCCCGCTAGACGCGGATGAGCCGGTGCTGGCGCTGGTCGCCCTTGATATTGGCTGGTTTCCCTATCTTCCCGATGAACGCCGCATCCGCGGGTCCGTGC